>CAZSAI010000012.1:0-17735 GCA_964604895.1 uncultured Planctomycetia bacterium | reverse complement strand
TAAAACCTTGCTTTCTGTATTATGAGGTGTAAAGTTTTATAGGATGTTAAGTTAATAGAAATCAATAAAAATAGGGGGAAAGTATGGATATTGAAAAATTAAGAGAACTTATAGAATTTATGAAAGAAAATGACATCTTAGAATTGGAAATAGAAGAGGAAGGTAAAAAAATAAAACTCTCCCGCACCAGCTCCAAAAAATCCATAGAACCGGTTCGAGAAACTTTCGAGAAAGCTTCTTTAGAAGCTGAGATTGGGAAGGAAAAATCAAAAGAAAATCTTATAGAGATCAAAGCTCCTATGGTAGGAACCTTTTACAGAGCTCCTGCACCTAATGCCTCTCCCTATGTAGAAGTTGGCTCTCAAATTGCTCCAGGAGATGTAATTTGCATCATCGAAGCTATGAAATTAATGAACGAGATAAAAGCTGAGATTAAAGGGGAAGTTGTAGAAATATTAGTAGAGAATGGTGAACCTGTGGAATATGGCCAACCCTTATTCTTAATAAAACCTTCTTAAAAGTGGAAAGAGCTAAAGCTAATTCCTCAACAAAAAATTTGGAAAGAAAATGTTTAACAAGATATTAATTGCCAATAGAGGAGAGATAGCCTTAAGAATAATTAGGGCGTGTAAAGAATTAGGAATAAGGACAGTAGTAGTATACTCAGAAGCAGATAGAAATGCTTTATTTGTACAGTTAGCTGATGAGGCTCTATGTATAGGCGGACCGAACCCTCAAGATAGCTACCTAAATATCTCAGCAATAATTTCTGCTGCCGAAATTACTGATAGCGATGCTATCCATCCTGGGTATGGATTCTTAGCTGAAAATTCTCATTTTGCTGAAGTATGTGAATCTTGTGGAATAAAATTTATAGGACCTAAACCCGAACATTTAAGGACTATGGGCGATAAGATTCAAGCCCGAAAGATTATGAAAAAGCATGGAATTCCTGTTATCTCTGGAAGTCTTACGCCTATAAATAGTAAAGAAGAAGCTTTAGAGTTCGCTCAGAAATTAGGCTATCCTTTGATTATAAAAGCAGCTGCTGGAGGAGGGGGAAGAGGAATGCGGATATGCCACAGCGATGTAAGACTAGTAAGTGCCTTTATTACTGCCCAAGCTGAAGCAGAAGTAGCTTTTGGAAACTCCCAAGTTTATATAGAAAAATACTTGGAAGGGCCTCGCCACATAGAGATTCAAATTGTAGCTGATGAGTACGGTAATGTAATTCATTTAGGAGAAAGGGACTGCTCCATCCAAAGACGCTATCAAAAACTAATAGAAGAAGCACCCTCCCCCGGAATTGACCCCAAGCTTAGGAAAAAACTAGGAGAATATGCAGTTAAGGGCGCTAAAGCTATAAACTACTCTAACGTAGGGACAATGGAATTTCTCTTAGAACCTAAAACCAAACAAGTGTATTTTATGGAAATGAATACCCGAATCCAAGTAGAACATCCAGTAACCGAAGAAATTACAGGCTTAGACTTAGTTAAACTCCAGATTTTACTCTCAGCAGGAGAGAAACTCTCCCTCAGGCAGGAGAATATTAACTTTAAGGGCCATGCTATTGAATGTAGAATAAATGCTGAAGACCCTGAAAGTAACTTTGTTCCTTTTCCTGGTAAGATTGAATTTCTTAACTTACCGGGAGGTCCTGGAGTAAGAGTTGATACTCAAATCTACTCAGGTTATAATATCCCTTCCTACTACGATTCTCTCTTAGCTAAGTTAATTGTTAAGAGAGAGACGCGTCAAGAATGTATAAAAACCCTAAAAAGGGCTCTAGATGAGTTTATGATTGAACCTATTAAAACTACCATACCTTTTTACAAAAAAATAATAGAAGATGGAGAATTCATTGCAGGAAAATATCACACTCATTTTTTAGACAAGTTTATCCAGGAAAGGACAGAAGAATGAAACATATCTTTTCTGAATTAGGAGAAATAAAAATCCATCGGAATCTAATAAGCCAAATAGTAGAGGCTGCGACTCTAGGAGTAGAGGGTGTAAGCTCCTTAAGCCTTAGTTCCAACCAGTGGTTATCTAAGATATTCTCTCGACTAAAGATAAAAGGAATAAAAGTAGATATGAGTAAGGACTTAAGAATAGAAGTTCCTATAATAGTAAAATATGGCTACAACATTCCTACAGTAGCCACAAGGGTTCAAGAAGAGGTTCTAAAAAGCCTCTCTAAAAGCTTAAATATAGAGACAGCCTATATAATAGTTAAAGTTAAAGGGCTATCTCACTAAAAAAGGAGGGTAAAATGGGCTTCTTTTCTTCTTTAGTCTATATACTCATCTCCTTTTTCATGGGAGGGATACTTATCCTTATTTCCCTTAGCTCTTTCTATATCCCCCAAATTGAGAGTGTCTTAACCTCTATTTATGCTTCTCCTAATTTACGTTTAATCTCAGGATTAACCGGCTTATTAATTATTCTTATCTGTATAAAAACTATCCAAACCTCTTTAGTTAAAGCTCAGCGCGAAAAAACTATTGCCTTTGAAGGAAACTATGGACCAGTAAGTATTAGTCTCTCAGCAGTAGAAGATATCATAAAAAAATTACTTCTCGAATTTAAAGAACTCAAAGAAGTACGACCGCAAGTTACTGCTTCTAAAAAGGGTCTACAGATAATTCTAAGAGTGGTGCTTTCCTCCTATACTAATATTCCAGAATTTACTGCACGAATTCAAGGATTAGTAAGAGATAGGGTGCAAAGTATGTTAGGAATAGAAGAAGAAATCCAGATAAAAGTAGAAATAAGAAAAATAATTTACCCTGAACCAAAAAATAAAAAACAAGAAAGTACTCAAGAAATTCCTACTATACCTTACAGAGAATATGAAGCTGGATAATTAGAAATAAAAGGAGGTTATTGTATGACTAAGGTAGGAGTACTAACCGGGGGAGGGGATTGTCCTGGACTGAACGCAGTAATAAGAGCAATAACTAGAACTGCAATCAATAATAGCTGGGAAGTAATTGGAATTAAAAATGGCTGGAGAGGACTCATTGAAAAAGACTTCCTAATTTTAAGTCTAGAATCAGTATCCGGAATCCTTCCTAAAGGAGGAACTATCTTAGGAACCTCCCGCACTAATCCCTACAAAAAAGAAGAAGATGTCCAAAAAGTAAAAAATACCTATAAGGAACTAAACTTAGAAGCTCTAATAGCTATTGGAGGAGAGGACACTTTAGGGGTAGCTAATAGACTCTCTCAAGAAGGATTAAGGATAGTAGGTGTGCCTAAGACCATAGATAATGACCTAAATGCCACTGATTATACCTTTGGGTTCGATACAGCAGTAAATATAGCTACTGAATGCATAGATAGACTTCACACTACCGCAGAAAGCCATCACCGAATAATAGTAGTAGAAGTTATGGGAAGACATGCTGGGTGGATAGCTACATACTCTGGACTAGCCGGAGGAGCTGATGTTATTCTCATTCCAGAAATCCCTATAGACATAAAAGAAGTTTGTGAATTAATAAAAAGAAGGCACAATCGAGGCAAGACCTTCAGTATCATAGTAGTAGCTGAAGGAGCAAAATTTAAAAATGCTAAAGAAATATTAAAGGATGAAGAGGTAGATGAATTTGGACATGTAAAATTGGGAGGAATAGGAAATATCCTTGGAAAACTAATAGAGAAAAATACAGGATATGAGACAAGAGTGGTAGTATTGGGTCATATTCAAAGAGGAGGTACCCCTACTGCTTTTGATAGAATATTAGCAACCCGCTATGGTGTGAAAGCTATGAAAATGGTCCTAGAGAAGAAATACGGTAGAATGGTTGCTTTAAGAGGAAACCAAATAATAGATGTACCTCTCCAAGAAGCTGTGGCTGAATTAAAAACAGTAGATTTAAACATTTATGAAATAGCCAAGACCTTTTTTGGTTAATTATGCAGAAGAAGATTAAAAAAATAATATCTTCTAATATAGAAACTATTAAAAGTTTAGAACAGCAAATAGATAAGATTCAAATAATAATCTCTCAAATAATAAAATCTCTTGAAAGAGGAGGAAAAATCCTTATCTGTGGAAATGGAGGAAGTGCTTCCCAATCTCAACATTTCTCTGCTGAGCTTGTGGGAAGATTCAAAAAGGAAAGAAAACCCTTAGCTGCTATAGCTCTGACTACCGATACAGCTATATTAACTGCTTTAGGAAATGACTTTGGATTCGAAGAAGTCTTCTCTAAGCAAATCCTGGCTTTAGCAAATAAAGAAGATACAATTATATTTCTTTCAACTTCAGGAAATTCCTCTAATCTAATAAAAGCCTCAGAGGTAGCTCAAAGTATAGGAGCTTATACTGTAGGAATCTTAGGAAAAGGAGGAGGAAAACTAAAAGATAAGGTAAAAACAGCTTTAGTAGTAGACTCCCAAGAAGTACCACGAATTCAAGAAGCACATAGTCTGATTATCCATATTATCTGTGAATTGATAGAAGAGGAAATTTTTAATTAGTCCTCTTTTATCTGCTTATTTTTTTATGAAGTCTAAACTTATTTCTCTATCTAAACTTCCTTCTTTAATAAATACTTTAAAAAAGAAAAATAAAAAGATTGTCTTTACTAACGGTTGCTTTGATATTATCCATCCTGGACATATAAAGCTTTTAAGATCTGCAAAAAATCTTGGAGATACTCTTATATTAGGCCTAAACTCTGATTCCTCAGTAAAGAAAATAAAAGGAAAAAAAAGACCTCTCTTAAGAGAAAGGGAACGAGCTGAGATTCTTTCTGCAATTAGTTATATAGATTACATTGTTATTTTTAGAGAAACTACTCCCTTAAGACTAATTAAAAAGATAAAACCTGATATCTTAACCAAAGGAAGTGATTGGAAGGAAAATAAAATCGTTGGAGCTGAATTTGTAAAAAAATATGGAGGCAGAGTAATAAGAATAAGAATTAAAAAGGGTTATTCTACTAGTAAACTAATTAGGAAAATTAGAAATCTCTATGGAGAAAAAAATATTAAGAATAGTTGATGCTAATTATAACCGAACAAAAGAAGCCTTAAGGGTAGTGGAAGACCTTCTAAGGTTTCTATGGGAAGATAAATCTCTTACTCGAAAATTAAAACATATGAGACACAATTTAACAGAGATTTTTAATAGAAATTTATTTAACAAGATGATTTCTCAGCGAGATTCTCAAAAAGATATTGGAAAAACATTAGACTCCTTAGAACTTAAAAGAAGGGACATAAAAGATATTCTTTTTGCTAATCTCCAAAGGGCCAAAGAATCTGTAAGAGTCTTGGAAGAAATCTCTAAAATAATCAATAAAAATAGTGTTTGTAAACTTAAAAAAATGAGGTATAATCTTTACTCTTTAGAAAAGAATGTTGAGAAGAAATATTTACATAATAATAGATAGAGAATTAATTCTGAAATCAACAAAAGATTTATTTGAAGTGACCAGAGAAATTTTAAAAGGGAAACCTGACTTCATACAATTAAGAGCTAAAGAGACACCTTCTAAGGAACTATTAGAAATAGCATTAAAAATATCTAAAATGGTTAAAAGATATAAAGTTAAATTTTTAATAAACGATAGAGTAGATATCGCTAAATTGGCTAAAGCAGAAGGGGTTCATTTAGGAAAAGATGACCTCTCCCCCCGCTATGCACGGAAAATATTAGGCAAAGGAGCATTCATAGGAAAAACCGTCCATTCTCTCCAAGAAGCCTATTTATCTCTAAAAGAACCTATAAACTACGTAAGCATTGGACCCATATTTAAAACTTCCTTAAAACCTCAGCTTAAGCCCCTAGGGATAGAAAAAGCGTTAAAAATCTCTTCTGTTTTTACTAATAAGAAAATAATGACTTTTTTTATAGGAGGGATTAACTTAAAAAGAACCTCTCAACTTTTAAAAAAAGGCATAAATAATCTCGTTTTATGTAGAGAGGTTCTTCTTAATAAAAATCCCAGAAATACTATAGAAGCATTAAAAGAATTGATACTTAACTAACCATGAAAAAAACTCTTCTTAAAAAAATAGCTGAAGAAGAAAATATTACCTATACTTCTCTTAAGAAAAAATTAGAAGAGGGCAAAATAGTAATAGTAAAAAATAAGAAGAGAAAGATTAAGCCCCTTGCTATAGGAGAAAGTTTGAAAGTGAAAATAAATGCAAATTTAGGCTCATCTACCTTAAATCCAGAAATAGAAGATGAAATTAAAAAATTAAAAATTGCTGAGAAAGCAGGGACAGACTCAGTAATGGATTTAAGCGTAGGGGGAGATATAAAAAAAATAAGAAAGCAAATCCTCAAAAATGCTTCAGTAGTAGTAGGAACTGTGCCTCTTTATGAAGCTGCTGTAAGAGCAGAGAAAAAATATGGCTCATTTGAAAGGATGAGTCCTCAAGATATCTTAGAAGTTATAGAAGAGCAAGCAGAGGAAGGAGTAGATTTTTTTACGATTCATTGTGGAATTACAAAGGAGATTTTAGAAAAAAAAGAATTAAAAGAAAGAAAAGCAGGTATAGTAAGTAGAGGGGGAGCTATAATTTCCCGCTGGATTATAGCTAACAAAAAGGAAAACCCTCTTTTTGAATATTTTGATGATATTGTAGAAATAGCTAAGAAACATCAAGTAGTCTTAAGCTTAGGCGATGGCCTAAGACCAGGAGCTATTTCTGATTCTCTGGATTCCTTTCAAATAGCTGAACTCCTAAATTTAGGGAAACTAACAGAAAGGGCTAGAAAAAAAGAGATAGGAATAATAATTGAAGGACCTGGCCATGTGCCTATTAACCAGATAGAGGCTAATGTTCGTTTAGAAAAAGAGGTATGTAAAGGAGCTCCCTTCTATGTATTAGGACCTTTAGTAACGGACATAGCCTTGGGTTTTGACCATATCTCCTCAGCAATAGGAGCAAGTTTAGCTTCTCTATATGGAGCTGACTTTCTTTGCGTAGTTACTCCTAAAGAACACTTAGGCCATCCTCAAGTAGAAGATATAGAATTAGGGGTAATCTCAGCTCGAATAGCTGCTCACTCTGTAAATCTAATAAGAAACCCTAAACTAAGATCTAAAGATGAAGCTATTTCCTTATTTAGAAAAAAAAGAAATTGGTCTAAGGTGGTAAGTTTAAGTCTTTATCCTCAGAAGATAAAGAGAGAAATTAAAAACTTTAAAGTCTCTAGTGTCTGTAGTATGTGCGGAAAATATTGTTCTCTAAAAATAATGGAGGATTGTCCTCTTATATAACCTTTTTTCTTGTGCGAGCGTAGTTTAATGGTAGAACCCAAGCTTCCCAAGCTTGTGGTGGCGGTTCGATTCCGCTCGCTCGCTCCATTTTTTATTCTTATGGAAAAGGAAGATTTAATAAGAATAGAAGAATATTATCTTTTAGGGAAAAGAGTAAATTCTTTTCTCCAAGGATATAAACAAAACTTGGCTCTGATTGGTCCTCCTTTCTCGGGAAAAACTTACCTTGTAGAATACTTTCTTAAAAATACTCAACCAACCTCTAAGTTTTTGCCTTTATATATAGATTTAGAATATCTAAACTCTGTAGATTTTATCTATCAGGTTCTTTCTTCTCTACTACTTTATTTTACCAAACAGAAAAAAGGGATTCCTTCTTTCTTAAATTTAGATTCTTTAATTTTAGAAAATCAAGAAATAATTCCTCAAACTATAGAAAAAATAAAAAATACACTAAACCTTCTTCATTCTAAAGAAAAACCTTCTTGGGATTGGATTGCTCAAATATTAGACAAATTTATAGAAGAGACTCAGCAGAAGATTGTTTTTATTATGGAAAATTTCACATCTGTTAAACACTTCTCTAAAAAAATCCTCTCAGATTTAGCAAAGTACATAGCTCTCCAAAAAAATATTATGTTTATATTTATAGCTAAAAGAAAAAGAGAAGCCGAAGAAATTCTCTCTCAAGAATTAAACCTTATCTTTGGAAATTTTGAAAAAATTTATTTAAAAAATTTCTCTTACACTCAAGCATATACCTACTTAGAAAGCAAATTAGGTAAAAAAATAGAGCCCTCCTTTAAGAAATTCTTAATAGATATTACTGATGGCTTTCCTTTTTATTTGGAGATTGTCGCTCAAGAATTAGCAAAATCACCTAAAGAAAATATAGAATTTGAAGATTTCGTAGAAAAGCTATCTTTGCTCTTTAGTAATCGATACTCCTGTATTTATCAAATTTTTACTGAAAAAGTTAATTTCTTAAGACAAAATTTTAAAGACACTTTTTTAATAAACCCTCTTTTAATACTTATAGCCTCAGGTTATACCCGTAAAAAAGAATTGTTTTCTTTATTAAGAATAGACAACAAAAATTTGAACAGCAAATTGTCTAAACTATTAGAATTGGACATACTTGATAAAAATGGTTCCTTTTACTTTATTCCCGATAAACTCTTTTCTCTCTGGATATCTTCGGTCTTTAAACTCAAAAGAGAACTTCCTCTTATTTTCTCTGAAGATACAAAAAAAGCTATAAAAAATAAACTAAAAGAAAAATTTGAAGAAACAAATCAAGCCCAAAAGAAAGATAGTTTCCAAAGATTCCTAGAATTGTTGCAACTCTTTAAAGACGATACCATAAAGACCGGGAAAAAACTAATATCCCTGCCCCAAATAAAAAGATTAAGAATAATCCCTGCTCATAATAAAAATATGAAATTCATAATTGGAGAAGCCAAACGATACTATCTTATATTAGCTTTTAAAGAAGATATCCCGGAAGAAACTGATATATTAGAGTTTAGTAATCGTTGTAGTTACTTCCGCTATAAACAGCCTAAGAAAATTTTTATTACTCTTAAAAAAGCTGATATCACTACCAAAGTCTTAGCTAAGGAAAAACGCCTAAACTTTTGGGAAAAAGAAGATGTAAATCTCCTCTTAAGACTCTATAATAAGCCTCTAATAATATAAATCCTCCTAAACTCAAATGAGAATAATAGTATTATCAGATACTCATATTCCTATAACTACTAAAAGTCTGCCTAAAAAAATTATAGAAGAACTAAGAATATCTTCTCTATGTTTACATTGTGGAGACTTTGTAGATATAAGTGTAGTAGAAGAAATATCTAAATATGTTGAACTTATAGGAGTCAGAGGTAATATGGATTCTCCTCAAGTACAAAAAACTTTCCCTGATAAACAAGTTATAACTGTGGAAGATATAAAAATTGGACTAATCCACGGGGGAGGCTCACCTTTTAATATTTTAGAAAGAGTAAAAAAGGAACTCGGTCCTAATTTGGATATATATATATTTGGCCATACTCACTCTCCTTATAATGAAATCTGCGAGGGGAAAATCTTCTTCAATCCGGGCTCTCCTACCGACAAAGTCTTTGCTAAATCTAACTCTTATGGTATATTAAATGTAGAGGCAGGGGAAATAAAAAGAGAAATTGTAAAAATATAATTTGAGAATGAAAATACTGTGGGCACCTTGGAGAATGGAATATATTAAAAAAACAAAAACTAAGCACTGCTTTCTGTGTAAAATAATAAAAGAAAAGGAAAGAGAAAGAAATTTTGTCCTCCTTCAAACTAAAAAAGCAATTTCTCTCCTAAATATCTACCCCTATAACAATGGACACACATTAGTAGCTCCCCTTAGACATATTAGCTCTTTAAAAAGTCTAACTCCTGGAGAAGTAAAAGAACTATTTCTTCATACAATTAAAATTGTCTCAGCAATAAAAAAAGTCTTTAAGCCTTCGGGCTTTAATGTAGGTTTAAATTTGGGAAGAACTGCTGGTGCAGGATTAATTTCTCATTTACATATCCATATAGTACCTCGCTGGGAAGGAGATACTAACTTTATGCCTGTTATAGGAAAAACCAAAATAATCCCTCAGAGTTTAGAAGAAACTTATAAAAAAATAAAAGAGAAAATCTCATGAACATAACAAAAAGCTCCTTAGCAGAATATGCTACTAAACCTGAAATATCCCGAGGAAGAAGATATAAAGAAAAAGAACATCCCTATAGAAGCCCCTACCAAAGAGACAGGGATAGAATCATTCACTCAGCAGCCTTCCGAAGACTTGAGTATAAAACCCAAGTATTTATAATCCATGAAGGAGACTATTACCGCACAAGGCTAACTCATACTTTAGAGGTCTCTCAAATAGCTCGAACTATTGGAAAAGCCCTAGGTTTAAACGAAGAGTTGATCGAAGCCATAGCCTTAGCTCACGATTTAGGACATACTCCTTTTGGACATGCTGGTGAAGAAATCCTAAACGAACTCCTTAAAGAAGAAGGGGGCTTCAACCATAATATTCAAGGCCTAAGAGTAGTTGACTTCTTAGAAATAAGGTATCCTGAATTTATAGGCCTCAATCTTTCTTGGGAAGTAAGAGAGGGAATAGCCAAACACTCTACTTCTTACGATTCTAAGGAAGCTCTTATAGACTTTCCAGATTTAAACATAGAAGAACAACCTACCCTAGAGGCTCAAGTAGTAGACATAGCTGATGAGATAGCTTACGATAATCACGACTTAGATGATGGTCTCACCTCAGGATTACTCTCTGGAAAGGCTTTAGAAGATATCGAACTTTGGAGAATAAAAAAAAGAGAAATCAAGAAAAAGTATCCGAGGGCAGATTCTCAAATATTGAAATTCTTAGTTATTAGAAGCCTTATAAATCTTCAGGTTACAGATTTAATAAAATACACTAAATTCTTACTTAAGAAACACAAAATAGATTCCTGGGAAAAGGTAAAAAAAAGAAAAGAACGTTTAGTTAAATTTAGCCCTCAGCTAAATAAGCTGAGAAAACCTTTAAGAAAATTCTTATACCAAAATCTGTATCTTAACCGGAGAGTTTTAAGAATGACCGAAAAATCAAAAAGATTTATTAGAGAACTATTTCTAAATTACTATAATAACCCTTGGCAGATTCCTGAGGAGTTCCAAAAAAGAAAGAACAAAAAAGATTCTTTAAAGAGAATAATTGCTGATTACATAGCAGGAATGACTGATAGGTTTGCCTTAGAAGAATATAAAAAATTGTTTGATCCTTATGAAAGGGTATAAAGAAATTTATAATCTTCTTCATACTATTTATAGAGCAGCAAATTCAGCCTCTAATACCAAAAATCTTATTTCGGCTCTCCTTAAAATAATACAAGGTGAATTTCTTACTAGTTATTGTGCTATAATTCTCTCTTATCCCAACAAATATCCTTTTATAAAAATGACCTTAAGAAACGGGCGATCCTGCAACTTCCAAAAAGGGAGTAAAAGAATTTTTAGTAAAAAAGAGGAAGAAGTATTTAACACGGGCAAGATCTATTTTTCCAAAAGAACAGTAATAGCTCCTTTAATTTTTATCAATACATTAGGAGTAGTCACTTTAAGAAAATCTGCCTCCTCAAAAAGAGGATTTGAAAAATTAGAAAAGAAAGTATTAAACATCTTAATAGAAGAGCTCTCTCTTGTCCTTAGAAACTCTCAACTTTACGAAGAACACAAAAGAACAATCTTGGCGACAGTAAAATCCTTAACTCAGTTTCTAAATCGTTACAGTCCTTCCAGTATTATCCACACTAAATATCTTCAGAAAATCCTTAAAGAATTAGCTAAGAAGATGCCCCTTACTGAAAACCAACTGATTGCCTTAGAGTATGCCACTCTTCTACACGATACAGGAAAGATAGAAATTCCTCAAAAATTGCTTACAAAAAACGCTCCTTTATCTAAAGAAGAACTGGAAATAATCAAAAGGCATCCTAAGAAGGGGGTAGAATTACTTAAAAATCTTCAAGCTCTTCGGCCAGTAATTCCAATAATACTCTATCATCATGAAAAATATGACGGAACAGGTTATCCTTCAGGACTTAAGAAGAAACAGATACCTCTGGAAGCAAGAATTATGGCTGTAATTGATGCTTTTGATGCTATGTTTTTTGGAAGACCTTATAAGAAATCCTTAAGTTTAGAAGAATGTATAAAAGAACTAGAAATGAATAAAGGTAAACAATTTGACCCTCAAATAGTAGATATGTTCATAAATATTTTAAACACACGAAAAATAAAAAACTACTTGAAGAGGAAAGGCAAGAAAGTATAATAAAAAATGATTCCCAAAAAGACACAATAAGAGAAAAAAATTATGGAAAAAAGGCAGCTTTCTCTCTTTGAGGAAATAAGCAAGGAAAAAAGGAAAATTACTCTCTCTATAGATAAACTCTATCTTTTTTTTATTCTTCTTACAATAGCCTTAATAGGTTCCTTCTGCTTAGGTGTGGAGAGAGGAAAACATCTAAGCCTAAAGTTAGAAAATACAAAAGCACAAGAAAATATAAAACTCCAGAAAAAAGTCCTTACAAAAGAAGATCTAGCTCCCCAGAAAATAATAAAGCAACCTACTGAGAGAGAAGAAAAAGAAAGGCTAGAAAAAGATAGAAAAGAGGGCTTCTATTCCATCCAATTAGCTAGTTATAAACGGAAAGAGATAGCTGAAATTGAAGCTAAAAAATTAAAGAAAAAGGGACTGGAGCCTATACTCCTCAAAAAAGGTAAATACTTAATCTTGTGTGTAGGAAAATTTGGAAGTAAAGAAGAAGCAAGAAAGCTCCTTACTAATCTAAGAAGATATTATTCTGATTGTTTTATAAGAAAGTTCAATGTTGAACAAAGAAAGGAGAGGTACTTATGAGTCTACATCCTTCATTAAAAGGTTCAAAAAAACTATCTTCAAAAAAGACTGTTCTGAAGAGAGAGGAAAAGATAAAATGGCTCATGGATAAAAAAGAATGGAAAGAAGATAACCCTGTATTAGGGCTACCTAAAATAAAAATAGTAAGACTAAAAGTATCTAAGAAAGAAAAGAAAGAGGAAACCTCTCCAGAAGCTAAAGAGAGTTCTAAAGAAACCTAAATTCTTGCAAATTATGCCATTAAAAAGGACTTCTATCTTTTTACTTATTATTATAATAAATTTTTTATGTTTAGGAGAAGACAAATTAGGGAAAACGAAAAAAGACACTCCAGTAAGGAGTGACTCTACTATATTCTCAGAAAAAATTGGAAAGATAGCAAAACAAACTCTTTTAGAAATAGTAAAAGAAAAATACGACTGGTTTAAAATAAAATTACCCGAAAATTTCTATGGTTTTGTTTATGCTTCCTACATTGAAGAAATAAATAAGAAAAAAGGGGTATGCAAAGCAAATAATCTTAATATAAGAGCAAAACCTGAGCTTAAATCTCCAATAATAGGAAAACTTAAAAAAGAAGATAAAGTAAAAATTATAGAGAAGGTGGGAAATTGGTATAAGATAAAAGCTTATCCTTATAGCTGGGGTTGGATTCACAAAAATTCTATAGAGATAGTCAAGAAAAAGACTCCGGAATCAAACAGAAAAAAATCAGAGGGGAAAAATCAACCCCCCCAAGAAGAAAAAAGCGAAGAAGAACTTCTGCAAAAGTCAACTGAAGAGATAAAAGAACAACCGAAGAAAGAATCGAGGGCGAAAAAGATTCAACAAATTGAAGAAAGAGAGAAACCGGTAGCCTGCGGGGTTTTAAAAAGAGAAAATAGACTTTTCTCACTAATAAATTATAAATTAGAAAATGAAAATGGGACTATTTTCTTAAGAATCCCTAATCCTTTATCCCGAAAAGCAATGAAATTGATAAATAAAAAAGTAGAAATATGGGGAAGATTCAAGAGAAAAGGTTATCTAATAGCAGAAAAAATCTTACTTTTAGAGGAGGAAGAACTATCAGCTTCTGAAAAAGAGAAAGAACCTCGGAAGAGGAATCAAGAAGAAAACTCCAAAATCCAAGATCAAGATTCCCGGAGGAAAGATCAAGATAAGGGAAAAAACCTTAAAAATCCTGAAGTTACTAAAAAAAAGAAAGAAATTTCTAGGTAATGATAATAATCTTAATAGTAATACTATTTTTTTCTATTATAATTCATGAAGTATCTCATGGCTATGTTGCTTACATCTTAGGAGACCCTACTGCTAAATATGCAGGAAGGCTGACTCTTAATCCTGCAGTGCATATCGATGTAATAGGGACAATTATTCTTCCTCTTTTTCTTATTATTTCTAATTCTCCTATCTTATTTGGCTGGGCAAAACCTGTGCCTATTAACCCTTATAACTTTAAAAACCCTCGTAAAGACCTTATGTGGGTAGGACTATCTGGACCTGCCTCTAACCTAGCTATAGCTCTCATCCTAAGCTTCATCATAAAAATTCTACCTCATTCTAACTTTACTCTTATCCTTGCCTCTGGAGCAATAATAAATATTGTCTTAGCTGTAATCAATTTAATTCCTATCCCTCCTTTGGATGGCTCAAGAATAATAACTGGACTTTTACCTAGAGAATTAGCTTATAAGTATATGAGGCTTGAACCCTTTGGATTTATAATAGCTATATTATTCATTCTCCTTTTTGGAAGAAGCATTATCCAACCAATAATAGGAGTGATTTGTTCTTTATTGGGTTTAGGGGTTTACCTACCCTAAGTTATGAAATACCTAAAAGTAAATCTTAAGCCTCCTTACTATATTTATATTGGAAAAGATGTAATTTTAAAACTCAGAAAGCTTATCCAGAATCTTGAATTGGGAAACTATGGAATAGTCATTACTACCAAAAATATATATTCTCTTTATAAAAAACTTGCTAAAAAAGTATTTTCTCCTACTAAAAATATAAAATTTGCTTTTAGAATTCTTCCAGATACAGAAAAAGTAAAATCCTTATTTTACCTATCAAAATTCCTAAATACTATGAAAAATTTGAGTTTCAAGAAGAGAGTGTTTTTCCTCTGTTGGGGAGGAGGGGTAATCGGTGATTTCGGAGGGTTTATTGCCTCTATATATAAAAGAGGTAGCCCTTATATCCAAATACCTACCACTTTATTGGCTCAGATAGATTCTTCTATCGGAGGAAAAACTGCTATAGACTTGAAAACAGGAAAAAATTTAATAGGGTGTTTTTGGCAACCCCGAATTGTACTGACAGATATAGGGTTTCTAAAAACTTTATCTATTTCTCAAATAAAAGAAGGGCTTGCTGAGGCCATAAAATATGGTCTTATAAAAGATGGAAGGTTATTTAAATTCATCGAAGAAAGATATGAGAATATTCTAAAAAGAGAAGAAAATCTTCTTTTGAACCTCATCTATACTTGTGTAAAGATTAAAAAAAGAATAATAGAGGAAGATGAACGAGAAGAAAAGGGAATAAGAACTGTGTTAAATTTTGGCCATACCATAGCTCACGGGATAGAAGCTGCCTCAAATTATAGAATTTCTCATGGAAAGGCCGTAAGTTTAGGAATAATTTCAGCCTTGCATGTATCTTTAAAAGAAAAAATTCTTAAGAATAAAGAAGTTACAGCCAGAACCGAAAGACTTCTCAAAAACATAGGTCTACCTCTAAAAATAAAAATTGACAAACGCAAAGTAATGCAAGCAATTAAGAAAGATAAGAAATTTATCAGGGGTAAAACCCGTATGGTCCTTCTTGAAAATATAGGAAGAGTAAGGATTAAGGAAGAGATCGAAACTTCTACCATATTGGAAGGGGTGAAAAAAGTTGTAACATCCTGATAATCAAAGAGTTATAAACAGAGCTCTTTACTTGACTTTTTCATAAGTATATGTTATACTTATTTTCTACAATTCTAAATAAGTAAACGCTTACTTAAAATTATGGAGAAGAGAAAGTATAAAAGAGTCAAGATTTCCTTTCCAGTAAGATGCGAAGGCCTAGAGTCTAAGCGCCTTTTCTATACAGTTTTTAAAGATATTAGTAAAGGGGGGATAAAGCTTATCCTAGAAGAATTCTTGGCAGTGGATAAACTCATAAGATTTGAAATAAATCTTATAAATACTCTTATAAGAGGTAAAGGTAGAGTAGTTTGGTGTAACCATCAACCTTATTCAGAAAGATATTGGGCAGGTATAGAATTTACAGAATTAGACTCTTCAGCAGAAAAAACTCTCTCTAATTTTCTCTCTAATATAACCGCCTCTTAAAAATATGTCCAAGAGAAGCGAAGCTAAAAGAAAAAACTGTACAAACTGCAATAAATCTTTAAAACTAATCCAATGGTATTATAGAAATGGAAACTACTTTTGTAATAAGGAATGTTTCAAAACCTACCTTAAAAAAGCTAAAGCTACTTAATGATTAAAGAACGGCGAAGATATCCTCGATTAAGCAAATCCCTTCCTTTAAAAATATCCTCCCAAGATTTTGACATTGTTACTCAAACTAAGAATATAAGTTGTATTGGGGCATACTGTTCAGTAAATACCTATATAGCTCCCATGAGCAAGTTAAAAATTACCCTTCTCCTTCCAGAGAAAAATAATTCCTCCAAACAGATTTCTAAAAAGGTTAATTGTATAGGAGTAGTGGTAAGAACAGAAAAGGCTCATTCAAAAAATTATAATATAGCAATATTTTTTGAACAAATCCAAGAAAGAGAAAGAGTAAAATTAGAAAATTATATCCAACAGCATTTAAGTTCCTAACTTTTGTTAAGTCCTCTTAGTTATGAGGAAGATAAAACTTCCTTTACCTGAAAAAGATTTCCCCTTAAATCAACTCTTATCTAAAAGAAAATCTGAAAGAAAGTTTAAAAATCAACCTCTTGATATTCATCAAATTGGAGAACTCCTCTGGGCTGGTTTAGGAAAATCAAACGAAAATTTTACTATTCCTTCAGCCGGGGCTTTGTATCCTCTAGAGCTATTTATCTTAGTAGGAGAAGAAACCGATTTTTTGGCCAAAGGTTTATATTATTACGATAAAAATAATCATCTACTTGAAAAATTAATAGAGAAAGATCTAAGAAGGGATTTAAGCTCAGCTTGTCTAAATCAAACCTTTATTGAGGAGGCGCCTATTTCTATAATAATTTCTGCAAGTTATCCCTTAACTACCTCTGTATATGGCAAAAGAGGAATAAGATATGTAGATATGGAAGTAGGCCACAGTTGTCAAAATATTTACCTAAAGGCTGAAGAGTTAAACTTATCAACTGTAGAGATAGGAGCTTTTTCTGAGGAAGAAGTAAAAAGACTTCTTTATCCTATAGCCGAAAGAAAATTAGAAATTATAGCTATTATGCCCATAGGATATCCTGGATAAATTTCTAAAGTATGTTAACTCTCTCTAAACCAAAAAAATGTAAGCTTATTTTTGCTTTTATATATTCTTCAGAAGAAATATATAAAAAAGCTAAAAACTTTATAATAAAGAAATTTGGGAAAGTTGATTTTGAGAGCCAACCTTTGGAGTTTAAGTTTACTGACTACTATAAGGAAGAAATGGGTTCAAATCTCAAGAGAAGGTTTATTTCTCTGAAAAAATTGATAGAACCTCAAGAATTATTGGACATTAAGCTTTTTACTGTGAAATTAGAGAGAAAATTGGCTATTCTCAACAAAAGAAGGGTAAATATAGATCCTGGCTATTTAAATGAAGCAAAACTGGTTCTTTCTACTACTAAAGACTTTTCTCATCGAATCTATTTAGGCAAAAAAATATTTGCGGAAGTAACTCTTATCTATAAAAATAAAGGGTTCCAAAATCTTCCTTGGACTTTCCCTGATTACCGAACAAAGACTTACAAAGAAATTCTTAGTAAAATCCGCCTTCTTTACAAAGTCCAGCTTAAAAAACCTTCTTTCAGCTCTCAATAGGTTTATCTTCTTAA
>CAZSAI010000011.1:0-18365 GCA_964604895.1 uncultured Planctomycetia bacterium | reverse complement strand
TAAGACATCTAAAGAAGCAGGAGCTATAGGAGGTAAACTCTTAGGTGCAGGAGGTGGAGGATTTATTCTCATTTTTGCCTCTCCAGGTTATCACCACAGGATAAGAAGAAGATTGAGGAAATTTTTGTATGTTCCTTTTCGTTTCGAAAACTTAGGAAGCCAGATTATTTTTTATAGCCCAGCTAGTCTCCGTAAAGAGATATAATACTAATAGATGCTTTCTCCTGAGGAAATAGATGTAGTAATTCTCTGTGGGGGCAGAGGCAAAAGGCTGAGACCCCTAACTCTATATAGACCTAAACCAATGTTAAAGATTAAAGGAAGGCCTTTTTTGGATATTTTAATTTCTTATATAGCTTCTTTTGGATTTAGGCGGTTTATATTATGTGTGGGGTATAAGGCTAAGGTTATAAGAGATTACTATAACAAAAAAAACGCTTCTTTAGAAATCTTGTTTTCTCAAGAGTCCAAAGCTTTAGGGACAGGAGGAGCAGTAAGGGCTGCTTACAGATTTATTCAAAGTCCATTTTTTTTAATAACAAATGGAGATTCTCTATGCAAGGTGAATTTGAAGAGATTTATTGATTTCCATTTTAAGAAGAGAAGTTTTTTATCCATAGTGATAACTAAGTGCAAAGAAATCTCTCAATATGGACTGATAAAACTTGATAAGTCCCAAAGAATAATTTCTTTCCAGGAAAAAACAGATTCTTCTGGAGGTTATTTTGTAAATGCAGGGATATATATTTTCAAGAAGAGTTCTTTAGTTTATTTTCCTAAGAATAGTTTTTTTTCTTTAGAAGAGGATTACTTTCCCAAAGTAGTAAAGGAAAAAGAGGTTTATGGATATAAGACTAATAAACCTTTAATAGATATAGGCACAATAAGACGGTATCAATTAGCTAAAAGCCTTGTTTGAAGAGAATGAAGTTTCCTTTCGGGACAGTTTCTATAACTGAAGAATCTAAGAAGATAATAAGAAATATTCTTAATTCGCAAAGACTCTCCGTTGGTAAGTATGTAAGAAGGTTTGAAGAAGCCTTTTCTGAGAGTTTAGGAGTAAGAGAGGCTGTAGCTGTCTCCAGCGGGACAGATGCAGTTGCTTTAAGTTTAGCTTGCCTTTATGATTTTGGTGCTACTCGAGGAGATGAAGTAATACTTCCCGCATTGACTTTTATAGGAACTGCTAATGCTGTTCTTCAAGCAGGGTTTAGGCCTGTATTTGTAGATATAAAGAGAGAAACTCTTAATATAGATGTGGCTGAAATTGAGAAAGTTCTTACTAATAAAACTAGGGCTATAATAGCAGTCCATTTAATGGGTAAACCCGCCGATATGGATGAGATAAGAAAGATAGCTAAAAAATATAAACTCTTTGTTATAGAGGATGCAGCTGAAGCTTATGGGGCTATGTATAAGGGTAAAAAAATAGGTACCTTAGGAGACCTTTCAGCTTTTAGTCTGTATGTAGCCCATGTGATTACTACGGTGGAGGGAGGAATAGTTGGTACTGATAGAGAAGACCTTGGTGAGATTTTGAGGTCTTTACGTGCTCATGGTAGAGCTTGTAAATGTAAAATTTGTATATTGAATACTGTCTCAGGATATTGTCCTCAGCGGTTTAAGTATAAAGGAGAAGATATAAGATTTGTATTTGAACGGGTAGGATTTTCAGCTAAGATGAATGAGCTAGAGGCTGCTATAGGTTTAGGAAATATTAGGATTTATTCTAAAATTTTGGAGAAGAGAAGAAAAAACTTGAAATATTTAATGGAGAAGTTTAAGAGATTTGAGGAATATTTTATGACTATCAAAGAAGAGAGGTCAGAAGTTATAGGTCCCCATGCTTTTCCTATAGTTCTTAGAGAGGGGGTAAGATTTAGAAGAGATAGATTTGTTAATTTTTTAGAGAAGAGAGGCATCGAGACCAGAACGCTTTTTTCTTCTATTCCTACCCAGTCTAGAGCCTATAAGTTTTTAGGATATAAATTAGGAGAGTTTCCTAATGCTGAGTATATAGGAGAAAATGGTCTACATATTGGAGTTCATCAAGGACTAAATAAGAGACATTTAGACTATTTTCTGAATACTGTAGAAGAGTTCATCTTAAAAAATAAATAGTTTTTGTGAAGGGATTTCTGTCTATCTGTGGGATGAGGAAGAATTCTTTCTTATTTCCATGCTATTTATTCCCCAGCTATAAGGATACTTACCTATAAAATTTATATAATTCATTCCTTGGTTAAGATATCTTTTTCCGATTAAGATTTCCGGAGAGTTTGTTCCTTTAGAAAGGTTAAGAGTAATTTTTTTCTTTCCTACTTTTAATTTTAATTCTTGAGGTTTAAGAGATAGAAGAGTAAGTTTTATTTTATAATCATCAAGAGTCTCTATAAAGAATAAAATAGTTGAGTGTTTTTGGCTCCAGAGGGTCTTAGGATTGGTTTTATAGCGCTTGAGGCCTTTAATTATGTATATATTAGATATTTTTTCTGAAAAATCTATTCTGGTAGGATAGGAGTTATCTGTTTTATTTATTTTATAAAGGATGAATCCATCAGGATATTCTTTTTTTATCACTTTGTCTTTTATCAAGCTCTCTATATAGTTATGGACGATGGAGCCCACAAACTCTTTATGAATAATAATGTATTTTAGATTCAGGAAATGGACCAATTCAAGGAAATATTCTTGGTCAAGAACCCTTTCTTGATTAGTTATTTTTTTTCCAGCCTGAAGTTTTATTATAGAAGAGACAAAGGGTAATTTCTGGTAGTACTCATATATAAACTCAGGGATTCTTCCTAAGTTTCCTCCCAAGATGTTTTTTTTATGGAAGATTTGGTAATATTGGGGAGGGGAGTAGTAATAGCCTAATATTTTTGCCCCACTGTAGACACAAAAAGGGACTTCTAAGATAGTAAAGGATTCTTTTTCTTGAGAGATTTCCTTATAAACCAGAGGAATTTTGAATTCTTGATTAAGAGGAAAAGGTAAACATAAGTTTTCTAGAAGAATTAGGAAAGAAAGTAGAAAAGTAATGGTAATTTTTTTCTTACATTTTTCTAATATATATTTAAGACCGTATCCAGAAATCAGTATTATACAGAGGCTTACTAACACCACAAATCTTGAAGGTAGTCTTACATTGTTAAGTATAGGTATAAATTTAAATACATACTGGGGCATGAAGATAAACCTATTTCCAAACATTAAAGGTCTTCCTCTAATCCAGAGGACCGCTCCTAAAGATAAGATAAGAAAGAGAAAAGCCATGATAGCAAATTTTTTTACTTCCCTGTTTTTCTTAAATTTAAAAAGAGAAAATAAAACTAAAAATAAAACTGTATAACCTATATAAGTGGTATGTTCCCAGGCATTTCCAGATAAGTTTTTATAGAAACCTCCTACTAAGTTTTTAAAAAGAGAGTGAAAAAAAGCAGGCACAAAAAAACCCAATAGGTCAGCTCCATAGAAGTAAGACATCTCAAATACACCTTTTCCTTGGGGAAAGTAGCCTTGGAGAAAAGCTTTAATTAAAATTATTAAAAAAGGAATATGAATTATAGCTGTACACAGGAAAAATTTTATTAATTTGAGTAAGTTAGTCCTGTTTATATTTAGAATAACCCAGAGTATCCCCAAGAGTATTAAGAAGATACTCAGATAGTAAGAAGTAAGTACGGTTAAAAGAAAGAACCCACCTGCCCATACATAATTTAAAAATCTATTTTCTCTGAATATTTTAATGAAGAAAAGAAAGAAAAGAGGTATCCATTGTAAAGACATTACTGCCTGGTGTGAAGCTATCACATGGGCGAGCCTTGCTGAGGAGAAGGAGAATATAAGGCCACAGATAAAAGAGGCTTGTTTGTTTTTTGTAAGATAAAAGATAAGCAGGAAAGCCCCGTAGGCACTCAAGATAAAAGATAAAAGTACTATAAAATTATAAGCAATTAGAGGATTATTACTTAAGAGGATTATAGGTAAGACCATAATTGATAAGGCTAGGCTGTGATCAGCAATAGCAAGGTTAGCTCCTAAGGGATAAAATATCTTTTTTGTAAAGAAAAAGTTTTCCCCGGATTCAATTGCCCTTTTAATCTGCCAGGTATTCCATACCGCGATATATTCATCGGTCATATTTTTATATTGAGGATAGAAAGGAATGATTGAGGGAGTAGCTTTATTTAGGTTAAGGATTAAGGGCCAAGTAAATCCTATAGTGATAAGAGAATAGAAAAATATTATTAAAATATGTTTCCTGAGGTTCATGCTTTTTAAGATACCATATAGCGTATTCTTTGGCAACTCTTAAACTTCTTTTCTCTGTTATCCTTGACATCTCTTTATTTCTTACTATAATAACTATATCAAAAAAGGAAGTTTCTATGGCTCAAGTAAGCCTAAGAGGTATAACGAAGATTTATCCTCCTAATATCTGCGCAGTAAAAGATGTAAATTTAGGTGTAGAGAATAAAGAATTTGTTGTTTTAGTTGGTCCTTCTGGATGTGGCAAATCTACTACTCTTCGAATGATAGCTGGGCTGGAGGAGGCTACTCATGGAGATATATATATAGGAGAGAAGCTCGTAAATAATATTCCTGCCAAAGACAGAAATATAGCCATGGTTTTTCAAAATTATGCTTTATATCCTCATATGAGTGTGTATCAAAATATGGCTTTTGCACTTAAACTGAGAGGATATCCTAAGTCGGAGATAGATAGAAGGATTAAAGAAGCCTCCCAAATATTAGGGATAACTCACCTTTTAGATAGAAGGCCTCGAGAACTCTCAGGGGGAGAGAGACAACGAGTAGCTGTAGGAAGAGCTATTGTGAGAAAACCTTTAGTTTTTTTATTTGATGAACCTTTAAGTAACCTTGATGCTAAGATGAGGGTTCAGATGCGCACTGAGCTTCATAAGTTACATATGAGACTTCAGACTACTATGATTTATGTTACCCATGACCAGGTAGAAGCAGTGACCCTTGGCTCTAGAATAGCTGTAATGAAGGATGGTCAAATTCAGCAGTTTGATGAGCCTTTAAGGGTTTATGATGAGCCTATAAATAAATTTGTGGCTGGTTTCATAGGTTCTCCTCCTATGAATTTCTTAAATGGTAGAATTATAAAGAAAGATGGGAAATTCTATTTTGATGAGGGTGAGTTCCAGGTAAAAATTCCTGAATCAAAATACGAGAAACTAGAGGATTACTTAGAGAAAGAAGTAATTTTTGGGATACGACCTGAAAATATTTACGATAAACTATTTGCTTCAGCTGCTTCTTCCGAAAATACTATTAGAGTTAAGTGCGAGGTAGTGGAACATATGGGAGCAGAAAATCATCTTATTCTCTCCACTAATAGCCACACTATAGTAGCTAGAGTAGATATTCACGATAGACCTTTGGTTGGTGAGTATATAGAGATGGTTTTAGATATGAATAGAGCCCATTTTTTTGATAAGGATACCGAAAGAAGAATTGTTTAAGTCTAGAAGCCTCTTTTTTCTTTCCCTAATAATATTCTTAATCTACGAGATTCTTTTCGTATTTGTTGGTTCTATTACTTTCTTCTTTGGTGGTTTTCTTTTTTTTGGTCTTATTTTAACTATAGGAGTTTTATATTTAAGACATCGTAAGCTTATAAAGAATATAGAGTTAAAATTAGAGGATTTTCAGGAGAAGATAAATACATTGACTTCAGAGATAAAAGCAAAACAAGAGTATCTAAAATATTTACCTGAAAGCAGTCAGCGTCTTAATTTCTTTAAAGAGTTGATAGAAGAGCTATTAAAACTTCAGGAGCCTTCACAGATTTATCTTTTTTTAGGTCAGAGAATTAAAGATGTCTTTAAGAAATTAAGCGTATTTCTGATTTATATTATAGAAGAAGGGGAGCTTAAATTGGTCTCTTCTTATAAAGCTTTTGAAGCTACTTCTATAAGAAGTAAAAAGGGAGATATTTTTGATTATTGGGTCTTGAGACATAATCAGTCTCTGTTGATAGAGGATATAGGAGGAGATTTTCGGTTTGATTTAGAGAAGGTTTCTTCTCTAAAAGAAAGAGTTATAAATTCTTTGATTTTATCTCCTTTATCCTTAGGGAAGAAAGTAATAGGAATTTTAAGAGTTGAATCTAAGGAGAAGAGAGGTTTTAACTTTGAAGATTTGAGAGTACTTTCAGTAATTTCTGATTTGGCTTCTGTGTCCATTGATAGAGCTAACTTATTTAAGAAGATTCAGGAGTTAGCAATAAAAGATGGAATGACTGGGCTCTTTTTGAGAGGCTATTTCTTAGATAGGCTTAAAGAGGAAATGAGAAGGTCTTTAATCACTCAGAATCCTCTGGGAGTAATTTTGGTAGATATAGATTTTTTTAAAAAGTTAAATGATAAATTCGGTCATATTGTTGGGGATTTGGTGTTAAAGAAACTTTCAGATATTTTGAGAGAGGTTATAGGTGATGCTGGAAATGTAATTTCTCGGTTTGGGGGAGAGGAATTTATTGTACTTTTGGTTTCCTCCTCAAAAGAAAAGACTAAGGAGATTGCCGAGGCTTTAAGAAAAAAGGTAGAGACAGCTTCAGTAATATTTAGAAGAAATAAGGTTAACTTTACTGTATCTTTGGGAGTTTCTTGCTTTCCTGAGGATGCCAAATTCTTGGAAGATTTGATTAAGAAAGCAGACCAAGCTCTTTACGAAGCTAAAAGAAGAGGAAGGAATAGAGTATGTATAGCTTAGCAGTTATACTTGCTATAGGTGTTATTCTTCTTTATTGGAGGTTTTTGAGAGAGGAGAGAGGTTTTTTTTATTCTAAGTCTGATAAGTTAGAGGAGGAATTAAGACGACTTAAGGAGAATTTTACTCTTTTAGTAGAGAAGATATCTCAGAAGGAGGAGAAGAATCATAATATTTTAAAATTATATGAGATAAACAGAAATTTAGCTCCCTTTCTGGATCCTCAAGAGTTAATAAAGGCCTTCTTGGCTGAGCTTAGAAGAATTAGAGGCATAGAAGATGTAGAGCTTGCAGAAAAGGAGAGGAAAAGAGGGGGTTATTTATCTTTTTATTTAGAAGAGAAAGAAGCCTCTTATCTTCATATTAAATGCTCTGAAGAGGATTTAAAAGCCCAGCTTCCTTATCTTGTTTCCCAGCTTAAACTTTTAATTAATAGAGCCTATATCTATAAAAAGTTACAGAAGATAGCAATTACTGATTCCCTTACCCATATTCCTAATAGAAGATACTTTATGGAAAGATACGAGGATGAGTTTAATCGTTCCGAAAAATTTGGGTTTAATCTTTCATTTTTAATGGTAGATATTGACCATTTTAAAAGTTACAATGACAATTTTGGACATTTAGTGGGAGATGTAATTTTAAGAGAAGTAGCTAAGGTATTAAAGGAAAACATAAGAGAGATAGACTTTATAGGTAGGTTTGGGGGAGAAGAATTCTCAATATTCTTACCCCAGACCTCTAAAGAACAAGCTCTTTGGGTTTCTGAGAGGTTGAGAGAGAAAGTAGCTACATCGGAGATTCAGGCTTACGATGAGAAGGTGAAATTAACTGTAAGTATAGGGGTAGCTACATTTCCTCAAAATTCCAAAGATAAAGACTTATTAATTGAGATAGCCGATAGAGCTCTATATAAAGCTAAACAGAAAGGAAGAAATTGCGTTTTTGCTTTTTAGTCTGTTAACTTGATTAGGGATTGGGAGTTGGTATTGAATTTTGGCTCTAGGTTAAGGGATGGGGCGGTAGTTTAGTTGGGAGAACGTCACGTTCGCAACGTGAAGGTTGGGGGTTCAACTCCCCTCCGCTCCAAAAAGAAGGGAGAGTTTAAGAGAATGAGGAGAAGTTTTATATTTATCATTTTTTTAATTTTCAACTTTTTGGGCAGAGAGGCTTCTGGAGAGGTTAAAGAGGCTGATTTGGCTGGAAGTTGGTATCCAGCTTCCCAAACCAAGCTCCTTAAAATGCTTAATAATTTTTTAGAATCCGCTCAACCTAAACAGATAGAGGGAAAAATTCTAGGGATAATCTCTCCTCATGCTGGTTATATTTACTCAGGTTCGGTAGCTGGTTATGGTTATAAATTAGTTAAAGAGAGGGCTTCTCAGATAGATACTGTGATTGTGGTTGGCTTTAACCATAGGTATCCCCATAAAGGGATAGCTGTAGCTGATTTTGATTATTACCAGACTCCTTTAGGTAAGGTTAAGATAGATAAGAAGATATCTCAAGAGTTGATAGCTTATGAGAGCATTTATTCGTTAAAAGAAGCTTTCTATAATGAAAATTCTTCAGAGATGCAGGTCCCTTTCTTGCAAGTTGTTTTAGGAGATTTTAAATTAGTAATTATTCATTTAGGAGAACAGAGTTGGGAAAATTGCCAACTTTTGGGAGATGCCTTATATAAGGTCTTAAAAGACAAAAATAATTTTTTGTTAGTCGCCTCTACTGATATGTCTCACTATTTGCCTTATGAAGAGGCGAAAAAACTTGACTCTTCTACTATTTCTGAGATAGAGAAATTCGACCCTTTTTCTCTATACACTAAAAGTATACTTAATGGAAATCTTCTCTGTGGGTATGGAGCAGTTTGTGCTACTATGTTGGCTCTTAAGAAATTGGGGGCAGATTCTCTCCAGGTTCTGAAGTATGCCAATTCTGGAGATACCTCTCCTCGGTCAGAGAGAGTAGTAGGTTATTTAAGTGCAGTAATATTTAAAAAAACTGATAAGCCTAAGGAGGAGGAAGAAGAGATGGATTTGAGTAAAGAAGATAAAAAAACTCTTCTAAAAATAGCCCGTCAGACTTTGGAGAGTTATCTTTCTAAGAGAGAGATTCCCGAGTTTAAAGACCTCTCAGATAGATTGAGGAAAATCCAGGGAGCCTTTGTTACTTTGAAAAAGCACGGTCAGCTTCGAGGTTGCATTGGTTCTATTATTGGAAGATTACCTCTATATCTTACAGTGAGAGATATGGCTATTGAAGCAGCCACAGCCGACCCTAGATTTCCTCCGGTAAGATATGAAGAATTAAAAGATATTAATATAGAGATTTCTGTCCTTTCTCCCTTAAAAAAAGTTAGCTCAAGCGATGAGATAGTACTGGGAAAACACGGGGTAATCCTAAAGAGAGGTTTTCATCAAGGCGTGTTTTTGCCTCAGGTAGCTGAGGAGACAGGTTGGTCAAAGGAGGAGTTTTTGTCTTATCTTTGTGCTCATAAAGCCGGTCTTCCTTTTGACTGCTGGAAAGATAAAGATACAGAGCTTTATGTATTTACAGCTTGTGTTTTTTCTGAAGAGGAAGAATGAAGAGGGTACTAATAGGGATAGATTGGGGTGGCACTTTTCTTAAATTAGGTATTTTTAATCTTAGAGGTAAGCTTTTAAATAAATACAAACTTTCCTCGGGGGATTTTTCTAAGCCTTCCAAATTCTTTAAGTCTCTTAAGAAAGTTATAGAGGCTATATTAAGAAGTAAAAAATTAGACTTATCTAAGGTTGAGGGAGTAGGAGTAGGAGCCCCGGGTATAATAAATACAGAGGAAGGTTTTATCTACTATCTTCCCAATATAAAAGGTTGGAGGAATTTCCCTTTTAAGGCAGTATTTGAGGAAGAGTTTGGTCTCCCCTTAGCTTTAGATAACGACGCAAATTTAGCAGCTTTAGCTGAATTGAAGAGAGGCCAAGCTAAGGGAGTGAGGAATGCTGTATTATTTACTTTAGGCACAGGGTTGGGTTCAGGGCTTATTCTGAATGGTAGGGTCTTTAGAGGGGGGACTTCTTCTTCTGAGGCTGCACATTTTCCTATGAGTTTTAGAGGAAGGAAGTGTAGCTGTGGCTCTAGGGGTTGTATAGAGACTTTCCTGGGTAGCAAATATATAGTAAAAGAAGCAAAGAAGTTTTTTGGCAATAGAGTAGCTAGCCCTAAAGATTTATACCAATTGGCCTTGCAGGGACAGAGGAAAGCTTTAAAGGTTTGGGAGAATTTTGGTTATAGGTTAGGAGTTTTCTCAGCCGGCCTTATAAATCTTTTAGACTTGGAACTAATAGTTTTATCAGGGGGCGTCTCTAAAGCTTTTAGGTTTTTTAGAGAGGGTATGAAGAGAGCAATAAGAGAGAGAGCTTTATTCCCCTTTCTTAAAAAAGTTAAGATAAAAGTTTCTAAACTTAAGGAGGAGGCTGGAATAATTGGAGCTTACGAGTTTATTAAAGCAGAGACGAATGATTGAAGATGAGAGTTGTTCATTCAATTAAAAAAGTTAGAGAAATTGTAAGGAAAGAAAAAAGAAGAGATAGGAGCATTGGTTTTGTCCCTACTATGGGGGCCTTACATTTAGGGCATCTTTCTTTAGTAAGAAAAGCAAGAACTGAGGTAGATTTTGTAGTGGTAAGTATATTTGTAAATCCTCTTCAATTTGGACCGAAGGAAGATTACAAGTCTTATCCCCGAGATTTTAAAAAAGATGAGGCTCTTTTAAGGGGAGAGGGGGTAGATTTGGTATTTTATCCGACTCCTAAGATTATGTATCCTAAAGGTTTTTCTACTTATGTGGAAGAGGTCTATTTAAGTAAAGTTCTTTGTGGGCTCTCTCGAGTAGGGCATTTTAAGGGAGTTACCACTGTGGTAGCTAAACTTTTTAATATTATAGAGCCGGATATTGCTTATTTCGGCCAGAAAGATTATCAGCAGGCTCAGATTATTAAGAGAATGGTAAAAGACTTAAATTTTCCTGTAAAAATAAGGCTACTACCCATTGTAAGAGATAAAGATGGTTTAGCTTTAAGCTCAAGGAATACTTACTTAACTGATGCAGAAAGAGAGTCTGCTCTTGTACTCTTTCAGTCTATAAATCTAGCTAAAGATTTAGTAAGAAAGGGCATAAATAATACCCAGACAATTATGAGGAGAATTAGGAATTTGATAAATTCCAAAAAACACACTCGGGTAGATTACATAGAGATAGTAGACCCTTTAAATTTAAGGGCTATAGAAAAAATAAAAACAAAAGCTCTTCTGGCTTTAGCTGTTTATGTGGGGAGAGCAAGGCTTATAGATAATGCTATTTTAGTAGTTCCCAGAGAGAAAAGAAGAGGCTAATGAGAAAGTTGGGAATTTTAGGTTGTGGAGCAATTGCTGAAGGAGTGGCTTTATTTGTAGATAAAGAATTGACCCCTCAAGTAAGGATAAGCTCTCTTCTAGATATAGAAAAAGAAAAGGCACAACTCTTAAGAGCTAAACTTTCTAAATCTAAGCCTAAAATAGTAGAATCTTTGGAGGATTTATTTAAAAATTCAGAAATCATTTTGGAGGCAGCCTCTTGGAAGGTAGTTAAGCCTTTAATAGAGACTGCCCTTAAGTATAGAAAAGATTTGATAATCTTAAGCATTGGAGGCTTACTTACCCAAAAAAAGCTCCTTAAAAAAGCAGAGAAGAGAGGGATAAATATTTATCTTCCCTCAGGGGCTATATGCGGAGTGGATGGGGTGTTAGCTTCTTCTTGCAGTAAGATTAAGAAATGCTTACTTTTTACTTCTAAGCCTCCCAAAGGTTTTCTGGGAGTAAAGTATATTGAAAAGAAAAAGATTAATTTGAAAGATTCTAAAAAGAAGGTTCTCTTTAAGGGTTCGGCAGCAGAAGCTTTTAAGTATTTTCCCCAAAATATAAATGTAGCCTCAACTCTTCTTCTTGCTTCTGGTTTTAAAGATTTGATAGTAGAGGTTATTCTTGACCCTAACTTAAAAAGAAATACCCATAGGATTTGGTTAGTCTCTCAAATAGGAAAAATAGAGGTAAAAGTAGAAAATATTCCTTCCTTTAAGAACCCCAAAACTAGCAGTTTAGCCATAGCTTCTGCTCAAGCTTTGGTGAAAAAGATATTCTCCTCCCTTAAGATAGGGACTTAGGCAGTTAAAAGTTTTTCTTTTTTAGGAAGATTAATAAAGAGAATTAAGGCAGACAAATATCTAATATCTTATATTTGAGAGTTCCTTGGGGGACATTTATTTCTACTATATCATCTTTCTTTTTGCCCAAGAGAGCCTGAGCTACAGGGGAGCTTATTCCGATTTCATTCTTTTCAAAATCTGCCTCTTCATCACTTAAAATTGTATAGAAGAATTCTTCCCCACTTTCTAAGTCTTTTAACATGACTTTTGTGGCTATGCTTACTTTTTCTAAATTTATATCTTTAGAAGAGATGATTACCGCGCGGGATAATTTATTTTCTAATTCAGAAATTTTTCTTTCTAAATTTAGCTGAGCCTCTTTTGCCGCATCATATTCAGCATTTTCAGATAGGTCCCCTAAAGCACGGGCTTCTTCTATCCTTTTACTCAATTCTTTTCGTTTAACTTTTTTGAGATATTCTAGCTCTTGAAAGAGCTTATCGTAGCCTTCTTTGGTTAGATAAACTTTATCCATTTTTAATAGCTTAAAATAAACCCCTTCTACCTCTTATCTTATTTTAAGAAAAGATAGAAGGGGATTTTAGGTCTCTATAATATAGCTTTAAGTTCTTTAGAGGCTCTAAAAGATATTTTCTTTTTAGCTGGAATTTGGATTGTCTCGCCAGTCTTAGGGTTTCTTCCTAAGCGAGGCTTAGTTTCTTTTACTTTAAATGTGCCAAATCCAGAGATTGCTACTGGCTCTCTTTTTTTAAGAGTACTTTTAACTGTATCCAGAATTAACTCTACTATTTCTTGGGCTTGTTTCTTAGTTTCAGTCTTCTCAGCTACTTTTGCTATCAACTGGGCTTTATTCATTTTTCCTCCTTTCCTTTCTTAAGAAAATTATTAATTTTTAAAGCCCTATGAAATATATTTATATATTATTATCTTTATTTTGTCAAGAATTTATTATAATCTTTGATCTTCTCTAAGAGGCTTGATTATTGGTGAAAAAGAAGGTATAATCTCTTTTAGTTTTAACCATACGAATTCTAAAATGATAAAGATTTATAATACTTTGAGGAGGAAGAAAGAAGAATTTAAGCCTCTTAGTCCTTCTGAGGTTAAGATGTATACCTGTGGGGTTACAGTCTATGATGAATGCCATATCGGCCATGGGAGATCTCTTTATATATTCGAAGTGATAAGAAGATACTTTGAATTTAGGGGCTTTAGAGTAAGGTTTGTGAGAAATATTACTGATATTGATGATAAGATTTTAAACAGAGCCAAAGAACTGGCTCAGGCAGAAGAAATTTCCATAGAGGAAGCCTGGAGAAAAGTTGTTGATAGATATACTCAGAGTTATTATCAAGATTTAGAATCTTTAAGAATAGATAAGGCTGATATTGAGCCTTGTGCTTCTGAACATATTGCTCAAATTATAGACTTTGTAGAAGAACTCCTTAAGAGTGGTTTTGCTTATCAGAAGCAAGGGAGTGTATATTTTAGGGTAAGAAGATACCAGCAGGCGTTTTCAAGCTATGGAGAACTCTCTGGAAAAAATATAGATGATTTAATTAATTTTGTGAGAATAGAAGCTGATCCTAACAAAGAAGATCCTTTAGATTTTGCTCTCTGGAAGGCAAAGAAAGAGAACGAGGTAGGTTGGCCTTCTCCTTGGGGAGAAGGTCGACCCGGTTGGCATATCGAGTGTTCAGTAATGGCTATAAATTATTTAGGGCAGACTTTTGATATCCATGGAGGAGGCAAAGATTTAATATTTCCTCACCATGAGAATGAGATAGCTCAAGCTAAGGCTAAAACTCACCAAGAATTTGCTCGGTTCTGGATTCACCATGGTTTGATTACTGTAAATCAGGAGAAGATGTCTAAGTCTTTGAAGAATTTCATTACCTTAAGAGAGGCTATAGATAGATACTCCTCAGATACTCTAAAAATATTTTATCTTTTTTCTCACTATCGTAGCCCTCTGGATTTTAGCTCGGAGAAGATAAGAGAGGCTGAGAGGATAAAAGAAAGAATATTTATTTTTGTTGAGCAATTGAGGCCTTATAAGAAAAGAGATGAGATAGCTTTTAGGTTTCCTCAGATAGAGGCTTTATATAGAAAGTTTATTGAAGCAATGGATGATGACTTTAATATGCCCAAAGGTTTTTCTATAATTTTTAATTTGATAGAATTAGCTAATAAAAATATTGGTAGAGGAGAGGATTTTTTTTCGGAACTTAAGAGTCTTTTTTATAAGATTTTAGAGGTTTTTGCTATCTTTCCCCAAGAGAGGGGGTTTTCTTCAGAATTCCTAAAATATGTGGAGGATAAGATTAGAGAGAGAACTCAGCTTCGTAGCTCTAAAAAGTTTAAAGAAGCAGATCAAATAAGAAAAGAACTTCTAGAGAAAGGGATAGTCTTAGAGGATTTACCTGGTGGAAAGACCCGCTGGAGGACTATATGAAGAAGAGAGCTTTTTTTATAACTCTGGAGGGTTCCGAAGGTAGTGGGAAATCAACCCATCTTAAATTTTTAGCTGATTTTTTTAGAAAGAGAGGCTTTAAGGTGGAGACTTTTCGAGAACCAGGCTCCACTTTTTTGGGCGAAAAAATTCGGAAGCTCTTGCTTTACTCTAAAGAAGAGATTTTCCCTTTGACTGAGCTTTTTCTTTATCTTTCTGCCCGGGCTCAATTTGTGGAGGAGAAACTAAAGTATTCTTTGAAGAAATCCGAGATAGTAATTTCTGACCGTTTCTCAGATTCAACTTTGGTTTATCAGGGTTATGCTTTAGGTTTGGGAATGGAGAAGATAGAAAAATTAGTTAGATTTGCTTGTAAAGATTTAAAACCCGATATAACCTTTGTCTTAGATGTAGAGCCTAAAAAAGGGTTAAGAAGAATTAAAAGAATAAAGGATAGGATAGAAAAAAGGCCCTTTAGTTTTCACTATAGATTAAGAAGAGGTTATAAAGTCTTAGCCAAAAAAGAACCTGGAAGAATCAAAATCATAAAAGCAAAGAGTATCAACTATGTTCGGAAAAGGATGTTAGAGTATATTGAGGAAAAACTAAAATGCAAAAGGAAATAATTGGACATAAAAAAATAATAGATTATTTTAAGTTAATTTATAAGGATGGAAAGTTAGCTTCTTCCTATCTTTTTATAGGAAAAGAGGGCATTGGAAAAAGAAAAGTTGCTAGATTTATAGCCACTTTAGTTAACTGTAGAAGTTCTTCTCCTCCTTGTTTTAAATGTTCGGATTGTCTTAGTATATCCAAGGCAAAAGCTCCAGATGTAATAGAGCTTAGCCCAGTTAATTCCTTAGGGATTGATGAGATTCGGGACCTTCAGAGAAAAATCTATCTTAAAAATTTTTCTTTGACTTACAAAGTAGTGATAATTGATAAGGCTGAGAAACTTACCTCTTCCGCTTCAGATGCTTTCTTGAAAGTATTAGAGGAACCTCCACCTAACACTTTAATGATTTTAATCACCTCTCAGCCTCAAATTATCTCTTCTACTATAAAATCCAGGGTTCAGAAGATATACTTTAGGTTGAGTTTTGATGAGATAAGGAATTTTTTAGATGCAAGAACTTTTAAAAATCAGTCCTCAATCTTATGGAGTATTTTTGAAGGGAGCCTTTCTCTTGTGAAAAATAGAGAACTCTTTCTTAAAAGAGAGCGATTGTTAGAAAGCCCTTTTTATAACTTTCGAGAAAATGAACGCACTTCTTTAAAAGATTCAACCTTTTTGTTAATCTATTTTTTAAGAGACAGCTTATTTTTTAGGGCAGGCTACCCTGATAAGATTATAAATTCTGACCTCCAGACAAAGATAAAAGAGTACGCTGGAAGGTTTTCTCTTAGAGAACTATTAGCTAAAATTAAAGAGTTGTTAATGGTTTATCAAAGCTTAGATAATATTAACATTAATTTAGCTAATAACTTAATAAGAACCATATTGTCTTGAGGATGGAGAAGATAGTAGCAGTAAGACTTAGAGAAGTGGGAGCAACTTCTTACTTTCTTTCCCAAGACCTAGAAGTAGGTGTAGGAGACTATGTAGTAGTGGAAGCAGAAAGAGGCTTAGATTATGGTCAGATTATTTCTGAAGCTGAACAAGAGGTTAGCAAGCCCACAGCTTCTCTTAAAAAAATAATAAGAATTATGAATATAGATGATTTGAGACAAGTAAAGGAAAACAGGGCTAAAGCTAAAAAGGCCTTAAAGACTTGCGAGAAAAAAGTTGCTGAACATAAACTCCCTATGAAACTTATAGATGCTGAATATTCTTTTGATAGGTCAAAGATTATTTTTTATTTTACTTCTGAGGAAAGAGTAGATTTTAGGGGATTGGTAAAAGACTTGGCTAAGATATTTAAGACCAGAATAGAGATGCGCCAGGTAGGGGTAAGAGATGAAGCCAGACTCTTTGGAGGAATAGGTCCTTGTGGGAAACCTCTCTGTTGTGCTACTTTCTTAAGGAATTTTGAGCCAGTCACTATAAAGATGGCAAAAGAGCAGAATTTACCCCTTAATCCTACTAAGATTTCAGGAATATGTGGAAGATTAATGTGCTGTTTAAATTATGAGTACAAGACTTATAAGGAGTTATTGAGGAAGCTTCCTAAGTTGGGAGATGTTATAAATACCCCCAAAGGAAAAGCTAAGGTTGTAGAGCTTAATCCTTTAAAAAAAGAAGTGGTATTAGAATTTGAAGATGCCCGAAGAGAAAGAGTAAGTTATCAAGAAAAGAAAAAATAGTTATGAAAGATAAGGTTTATTTGACTACCCCCCTTTACTATGTTAATGCTTCTCCCCACATAGGGCATGCTTATACCAACATAGCTACTGATGTCTTGGCTCGTTTTTATAGATTAAAAGGTGAGCAAGTCTACTTCTTAACCGGCACTGATGAACATGGCCAAAAAATAAAAAAAGAAGCTGAGGCTGGAGGCTTTAGCTGTTCGGATTTTGTAGATAAGATGGTTAAGAATTTTTATGAGCTTTGGGAAGTTTTAGATATTGAGTACAGTGATTTTATAAGGACTACCCAAGAGCGTCATATCAGGGTAGTGAGAAAAGTTTTGGAGATTCTCTATCAGAAGGGTGATATTTATCAGTCAATCTATGAAGGGTTTTACTGTATACCCTGTGAATCTTTCTGGAGTAAGGAACAGGCTAAGGAAGGAAAGTGCCCTGACTGCCAGAGGCCTTTGGAGTTTATTAAAGAGAAGAATTATTTCTTTAGACTTTCTTTCTATCAAGATTGGCTGATTGATTATATAAAATCCCACCCTGAGTTTATAAAACCCCAAGTAAGGTATAATGAGGTGTTATCTTTTTTGACTCTTAATAAGCTCAGTGATTTATGTATATCTAGGCCTAAGCAGAGATTGGAGTGGGGGATTGAGATTCCTTTTGATTCTTCTTATGTAACCTATGTTTGGTTTGATGCTCTCCTAAATTATATAAGTGCTCCTGGTTTTTTCTATGAGGAAGAAAGGTTCAGGGAGCTTTGGCCAGCAGATTTCCATTTTATTGGAAAAGATATCTTAAGACAACATGCAGTTTTCTGGCCAATAATACTTAAAGCTTTAGGGGTTGAGCCTCCAAAATGTATATTTGCTCATGGGTGGTGGTTGGTAGAGAAAGAGGAGAGTCTAGAGAAGATGTCTAAGTCCAAAGGTAATATAGTTAACCCTTTTGATTTAGTGAAGGAGATAGGTAGAGACGCTTTCAGGTTTTTTCTCTTAAGAGAGGTTCCTTTTGGTTTAGATGGGAAGTTTTCCTCAAAAGCATTAGTACTGAGGATAAATAGTGATTTAGCTAATGATTTGGGAAATTTAGTCTTTCGTAGCTTAAATATGGTGGAGAAGTATTTTTCAGGAGTTATCCCTCCCTCTTCGGGGGATATTATTCCTGAGTATAGAGAAGCCTTAAATGGGCTTTTAGAGAATTATTTAAAGTTTATGGAAGAGGCTAATTTCTATTCTGCTTTAGAGAGCTTGTGGGGTTTGGTAAGAGCTGCTAACAAATCTATTGAAGATAGGAAACCTTGGATTTTGCTTAAGGAAGGAAAGCATTCTCAATTACAGGAGTTTATATATTCTTTATTGGAAGCTATCAGGATAATAGCAATATATCTTTATCCTTTTATTCCTAATACCTCCCAATCTGTATACAATCAGTTAGGTTTAGAAAGAAATCTAAAAGATGTCAATATTTTTAAGGAAGTAAAATGGGGTAGTCTTCCTTCGGGGATAAAGATAAATAAAGGAGCCCCTCTTTTTCCCAGAATAGAATAGTTAAATTTTTTAAAAAGAGAACGCCTATCAAGATGCTGATAGATTGTCATTGTCATCTTTCTTTTCCAGAATTTTCTCAGGATTTAAAGCTGATTCTGGGGCAGATAAAAGGTGATTTTTATGCGGTCATAGAGAGTA
>CAZSAI010000010.1:0-18760 GCA_964604895.1 uncultured Planctomycetia bacterium | reverse complement strand
AGAGCGTCACGTTGACATCGTGGAGGTCACAGGTTCAAGTCCTGTACCGCCCATTAATAACGGAAAAGAGTAAATTTTATAGAGGGAGGCAGGGATGTCAGGTTATGAGAGATTAAAAAGGCTTTTAGAGGATCCAGATATTACTGAAATTATGGTTAATGGTACAAAAGGAGTATTTATAGAGAAGTTTGGCAAAACTACTCAGTTAGATTTTTCTTTCCAGAGTGAGGAAGAGATTATGGAAGCTATTCAAAAAATCTTTTCCTCTCAAGGTAAAAGAATAGATAAGTACCATCCTTACGGGGATGTTTGCTTAGAGGATGGCTCAAGAGTAAATGCTATAATCCCTCCTTTAGCTCGTCAAGGCCCAAGCATTACTATAAGGAAGTTTTCTGCTAAGTTGAAAAGTCTAGACGATTTGATAGCAAACCAGACTCTTACTAAGAAAGCAGCCGAGTTTCTCATAGCTTGTATTAAAGGCAGGCTAAATATTCTAATCTCAGGTGGTACCGGTTCAGGGAAAACCACCACTTTAGAGATGCTCTCTTATCATATTCCGGAGGAGGAGAGGATAATAACTATTGAAGATACAGCTGAGCTTAAGATTCATCATAAGAATTTAGTCTCTTTAGAGACTCGGGATCCTGACGAAGAAGGAAAAGGGGAGGTTAGTCTCCGGGACCTTATAAAAAATGCTTTAAGAATGAGGCCAGACAGACTTATTATAGGAGAGGTAAGGGGAGAGGAAGCTTTGGATATGATTCAAGCAATGTCTACAGGTCATAAAGGAACTTTAGCTGTAATCCATGGAAATTCTCCTCAAGAGGTTTTATCTAGGTTAGAGACCCTAGTTCTCTCCAGTGGGATAAAGCTCCCCAACCAGGAAGTAAGGAGAATTATTGCCCAAACCATAACTATAGTTATTCAGCAGGAACAACTTTCCGATGGTTCAAGAAAAATTACTCATATAGCTGAGGTGAGAGGACTAGAGAGAGAAGAGATAGCCCTTCAAGATGTTTTTGCTTTTAAAATGGAGGGAAAGACGCCCGAGGGGAAGATAAAAGGAAAATTGAGACCGGTGATGCGGATGTATCCCAAATTCTTTTCAGGATTCCAAAAGTTAGGTCTGCTGGATGAGAGGGTCTTTTCTGATGAGTAGCAACCCTTCTTTAGAAAAACTTAGGCATTCTTGTTCTCATATCATGGCCTCAGCAGTAAAGAAGCTTTATCCTTCGGCTAAGCTGGGAATAGGTCCAGCTATAGAAGGCGGTTTTTATTACGACTTTGATATTCCTGAGGGGTTAAAGGAAGAAGACTTATTAAGGATTGAAGAGGAGATGAAGAAGATAGTAGAGAAGGATTTGCCTTTTGTTCATGAAGAGTGGTCTAAAGAAGAGGCTTTAAGGTTTTTTGAGGAGAATAAAGAGATATATAAACTTCAACTTCTAAGAGAGTTGGAAGAAGACAAAGTTTCCATTTATAAACACGGTGATTTTGTAGATTTATGTAAAGGTCCTCATCTTGCCTCTACAGGCCAGGTTAGATATTTTAAGCTTTTATCTACCGCCGGGGCTTACTGGCGGGGAAAAGAAGAAAACCCTCAACTTGTTAGGATTTATGGGACTGCTTTCTTTGAGGAAGAGGAGTTGGGCGAGTTTCTTAGACAGATTCAAGAGGCTAAAGAGAGAGACCATCGCAAGCTCGGACCTTTGCTAAGATTATTTGATATATACCAAGAGGAGGCAGGGGCAGGCTTAGTTTTTTACTTAGAGAAAGGCGCAATTTTAAGAAGAATTATTGAGGATTGGGAGATAGGAGAACATTTAAAAAGAGGCTATCAGTTAGTGATTACTCCTCATATTTTAGAGAGTAAACTTTGGCAGAGGAGCGGTCACTTAGATTATTATAGAGAACTTATGTTTCTTATAGAGGAAGAGAATGCCTCTTACGCAGTAAAACCCATGAATTGCCCGGCTCATATGTTGATATATAAGTCAAAAATAAGAAGCTATAGGGACCTTCCTTTAAAGATATTTGAATTAGGTACAGTTTACCGGAAAGAGAAAAGCGGAGTCTTACATGGGCTTTTGCGTCTCCGGGGTTTTACTCAGGATGATGCTCACATATTTTGTAGAGAAGCACAATTAAGACAGGAAGTAAAGGAGGTGTTAAGTTTTATCCAGGAGGCTATGGAAAAATTCGGATTTAAAGGATTTTCAGCTGAATTAAGCACCCGACCTCTAAATTTCATTGGTCAAGAAGAGGTTTGGGAGAAAGCTGAATTGGTATTGGAAGAGGTTTTAAAAGAAAAAAAATTTTCTTATGAGATTTGTAAAGGAGAAGGCGCTTTTTATGGACCCAAAATAGACATAAAATTAAAAGATGCCTTGGGAAGAGCTTGGCAATGTGCTACGGTCCAGATTGACTTCTTCTTGCCCAAGAGGTTCAATCTTTATTATATAGATGAGAAAGGAGAGAAGAAAACCCCAGTTATGATTCATCGAGTTATTTTGGGAAGCTTAGAGAGGTTTTTGGCTACTTTGATTGAGCATTACAAAGGGGCCTTTCCTTTATGGCTTGCTCCGGTTCAAATAAAAATTCTTTCCTTGAAAGATTCTTGCAGAGACTATGCTCAAAAAATAAAATCTTCTTTAGAGAGAGATTTTAGAGTGGAGGTAGATTTAAGAGAAGAGACTCTCTCTCGAAAGATAAGAGAAGCAGAGCTGGAGAAGGTTCCTTACATTGTAGTAGTAGGAGAAAAGGAAAAAGAGACCCAGACCCTTAATGTAAGGAGTAGAGGAAAAAAACAGTTGGGGAATAAGACCTTGCAGGAGTTTAAAGAATTCTTGGAGCAAGAGTTGGTTTTTTAATTTTTGAGGCTCCAGGGATAAATAAAAAGAAAGGAGGAACTATTAGAAGGGATATAAGAATTAATGAAGCAATTAGGAGTTCTACTGTAAGATTAATAGGACCTAAGGGAGAACAGATGGGCATAGTAAGCCTAAAGGAGGCTTTGAGGAGGGCTGAGGAGTTTGATTTGGACTTGGTAGAGGTAGCTCCCCAAGCTGCCCCCCCAGTTTGTAGGATAATGGATTTTTCTAAATACAAGTATGAACAGGAGAAGCGAGAAAGAGAAGCAAAAAAACATAGAAAAGCTACTCATTTGAAAGAGGTAAGGATAAGGCCTTCGATAGATGAGCATGATTATCAGATAAAGATAAATCAGGCTAGGAAATTTTTAGAGAAGGGAAATAAAGTAAGAGTGCGTCTTTTTTTTCGAGGCAGAGAAATGGAACATCAGGAGGGCGGTAGGCATCTTATGGAGAAGGTAGTAAGGGATCTTTCTTCTGTAAGTAAAGTGGAGAAACCTGCTCAGCAGTTTGGGAAGATGATAGTAATGGTTTTGGGACCAGAGAAGTGAGTGGAGTAGTGATAAATAAACTCACCTCTAATAAAGTAGGAGGAGGAATATGGGAAAGTTGAAGACCAAGAAAGCTTTAGCTAAAAGAGTAAGGGTTACTAAGAGAGGAAAGATTTTGAGGAGAAAGGCGGGTAAATCCCATCTTCTTTCAGGTAAGAGTAAAAAGAGAAAACGCCGACTCCGGAAGATAGATTCAGTGAAGAGAGGTTATACAAAGATGGTTAAGAGGGCGCTTCCTTACAGTATTCCTGTCTAAAGAAAGGAGCAATATGAGTAAGAGCTCTTCTAGTGTTTCTCGAAGAAAGAGGGTAAAAAAAATCCTTAAGTTAGCTAAAGGAGCAAAGTTCCAAAGAAGTAAAGTCTATCGGCGAGCCAAAGAAACTGTTAAGAGAGCTTTGGTATATTCCTATCGGGATAGAAAAGTTAGGAAGAGAGTCTTTCGGAGACTTTGGGTTAGCCGACTTAATGCTGGCTTAAGAGAAAGGGGCCTAAAGTATAGCCAGTTTATTTCAGCTTTAAAGAAAAAAAATATAAAACTTTCCAGAGATATCTTAGCTTCTCTTGTGGTGGAGGAGCCTGAGGTCTTTGATAAATTAGTAGAAGAGGTAAGTTCATAAAATGTACATAATAATAATTGGTTGTGGAGAATTAGGTAGTAGACTGGCCCAAGAACTTTCTCTAAGTAATGATGTAGTAGTGATAGATGAAAGACCAGGAGCTTTAAGAAGTTTAGGTTCTAACTTTAACGGTAAAACTTTTGTAGGAGACGGTTTAGATGTAAATATTTTAAAAGAAGCAGGGATAGAAAGGGCAGAGGCTCTCTTTGTTCTTACTGGGAATGAAGATTTAAATGTAGTAATAGGTCAGTTAGCTAAAAAGATGTTCAAAGTAAAGAAAGTTATAATTCAAATGTTTAGCTTTTCTAAAGAAGAGATGTTTGGGAAGAAAGGTTTAGTTATAATTAATAGAAACCGTCTCTTTCTGGACAGATTTAAGGAGGCACTTTCAGAATGTATATAGTAATTTTAGGAGCAGGCAATATTGGATTTTTCTTGGCTAAGAAGCTTTTAGCAGATAAACACCAGGTTTGTTTTATTGAGAAGTCTTTTGAAAGAGTGGAATTTATCGCTCATAATAGTTCTATACCTATTCTTCGGGGAGATGGAACTCAACCCCAGGTTTTAGGAGAAGCTCGCTTAGAGAAGGCCGATGCTTTTGTAGCTTTGACTTCTAAAGATGAGGTAAATATTATTAGTTGCCAGTTAGCCAAGGAGCTTTTTAAGGTAAGACGCACTGTAGCTAAGGTAAATAATCCTCGGAATTTAAAAGTTTTTACTGCCTTGGGGATAGATGCTCCCGTAGATTCTACTTCAATAATTTCTCGAATTGTAGAGGAGGAGGCCTCCTTTACCGATTTTATGAATCTTTTGAGTATAAAGAAAGGAAAACTTTCGATTGTAAGATTGGATTTACCGGAGAACTCACCAGTGATTAACAAAAAGATAAAGGATATAAGACTGCCTCAGGATACGGTCTTAGTCTCTATTCTTAGGGAAGGGGAGGTCATTATCCCTAAAGGTGATACTGAACTTCTTTGGGGAGACGAAGTTATAGGGATTACTAATATTGATAGAGAAAAGGAACTGATAAAGGCTCTTTTGGGTAAACTGTGAAGATTCTTTGGGGGATTATAGCTGAGATTATCTATTGTATTTTTTTTATTTTGTGGGGATTTCTTTTAAGCTGCCTCATTTTTATAATAACCCACTTTAAATTCCAATGATTTTTTCTCCCACTAAAGAGAACCTTTCCTCTCTTTTTAATCTTTTAGGAAGACTCATCTGTCTTTTGGGGCTATTATTTTTAATTCCAGCCTTGATTGCTTTTCTTTTGGGAGAGGAGCCAGCTTTCGTTGATTTTTTGACTTCTCTATTTATTACTGAAACTGTAGGATTAAGCTGTCTCCTCATTTTCCCTTATAGAAAAGAATTAGATTATTCGTTGGCTTTACTCTTGGTAGCTCTGGTCTGGTTGGCTTTGCCTTTTTTTTCGGCTATTCCTCTATGGTTTTCTGGACATTTTTCTTCTTTTTTGGATGCCTTTTTTGATTCAATGAGTGGATTTACTACCACCGGCCTATCTTTAATTAGAGACTTAGAACATCTCTCCTATTCTTGTAACTTCTTCAGGCACTTCATAATGTTTCTGGGAGGACAAGGGATTATCATTGTAGCTTTATCCTTTTCTCAAAAAGTTTCTTCCTATGGCTTAGGGCTTTATGTAGGAGAGGCTCGAGAGGAAAAAATCTTACCTAACATAATTTCTACAGCAAGATTTATCTGGGCAGTAAGTTTAGTATATTTTTTAATAGGCACGACTCTTTTATCTTTTTTGGGACTACGGGCAGGTCTTTCTCTTAAAAAAGCACTTTTTCATGGGATGTTTTTGTTTATGGCTGGGTTTGATACCGGAGGTTTTACCCCCCAGTCTCTTAATATAGGTTATTACCATTCTTTAAGCATAGAGTTGGCAACCTTAGTGATTATGCTTTTAGGTTCTTTGAATTTTAATCTTCACTACTTTGTTTGGCGCCGAGATGCAAAAGAGATATTTAAGAATATAGAGACGCGGACTTTTTTTATAAGTTTTTCTTTGCTATTTATATTTTTAAATATGAGTCTTATTTTTTCTAATCATAATTTTTCTTTAGCTGAGCTTTTCCGAAAAAGTTTTTATCAAGTGATTACTGCTCATACTGGATGTGGCTTTTCCAATATAACGGTTTCTCAAATAAAAAACTGGCCCCAGATTGCTTTAATATTTGTGATTATTGCTATGGCTTTAGGAGGAGGAGTGGGTTCCACTACCGGTGGAATAAAGTTAATGCGGATAGGCCTATTATTTAAGGCTATTGTATCTGAAGCCAGAACTTGGATATTTCCTGCTCAAGTCCATCTCTATGAGAAGTATCACCATCTTCAAGATGTAATTTTGGAAGACAAGAGAATAAGACTTATTTTTATTATCTTCTTTTTTTATATTTTAAGTTATTTCTTAGGAGGAATAGTAGGGCTATTTTATGGGTACCCCTTTTTAGAGGCGCTATTTGAATCAACCTCTGCTTCTGCTAATGTGGGGCTTTCAGTAGGGATAACTTCTCCTGCAATGCCAACTTTACTTAAAATTACTTATATTATTCAGATGTGGGCAGGAAGATTAGAATTTATCTCAGTTATTGCTAGTTTAGGTATAATGCTATCATTTTTTAAAAAATGAAGAAGCTTCTTTTTTTAACAATACTTTTAATGAATTTTAACCTTTGGGCAAGAGGCTCTGCAGAAATAAAGGATTTGCTGAACGAGCCTTCTTTATGGAATAATAAAGAAGTAGAAGTTAAAGGAGAAGTTTTGGATGTGCTTAAGGCTAAAAGAGGAAGTTGGATAAATCTCTTGGAGGGAGGTCTAAGCTTAGGAGTTTGGGTTCCTCAAGAGGTGAAGATACCCCCTTTAGAGTATTTTGCTGGCTATCATCAGAAAGGAGACTTAATAAAGGTAAAGGGAAAATTTTATTTTAATTCTCCCAAACATTTAGGTCAGAGTATAATAGAGGCTCAAGAGATTTTTTTGATAGAAAAAGGAGGAAAGATTGCCCAGAAAGTTTTACCCCAGAGGAGAAGATTATTTTTATTCTGGGCAATACTTTTTATAACTACCGGGATTATCTATTTGCTTAAAAATATTAAGAATGCAAGGAGAATTTCAAAGGCTTAAAAAAGAAGCAGAGCAAGATATAAGGAAAGCCAAAAGTTTAGAAGAGCTAGAGGCCTTAAGGATTAAATTTTTGGGAAAGGCTTCTTTCTTGGCCCAGTTTAGCAAGAGAATTTCTTCTTTAGAAAACTCCTTAAAACCTTTGGCTGGTGAGCTTCTTAACCAGACTAAGTCTTTTATAGTAACTCTCTTAGAAGAGAAAAAGAAAGGCCTAACCCTAAAAGAAGAAAGTTTGGATTTAGAGTTTCCTTCTTTTCCTATAAAAGAGCCAAAGCTCCATCCTATTACTTTAGTTGTAAGAGAAATTTGTGATATTTTTGAGAGGATTGGTTTTGAAATCCAGGAAGGTAAGGAGATAGAAGATGAGTGGCATAATTTTTCAGCCTTAAATATACCCCTGGAGCATCCTTCTCGGGATGTATTTGATACTTTTTATTTAGACCTACCCTCAAAAAAGTATAAGTATCTTTTAAGAAGCCATACCTCTCCTTCTCAGATAAGACTTATGAGGAAGAGGAAGCCTCCTCTGGCGTTTGTGGTTCCAGGAAGAGTCTATCGGCCGGATAATATGGATGCTTCCCATTCGTTTATGTTTCATCAGATAGAGGGGTTTGCTGTAGATACAAATATCACCTTTTCTCATTTAAAGGGAGTATTGATTTATTTTGCTAAAAATTTATTCTCTTCTCAGATAAGATTAAGGTTTAGGCCTCATTTTTTTCCTTTTACTGAGCCTTCGGCAGAGGTAGATATAAGTTGTCTTCTCTGTAAAGGAAAGGGTTGTTCAGTTTGCAAAAGAAGTGGCTGGCTTGAAATTTTAGGTTGTGGGATGATTCATCCCAAGGTTTTAGAAGCCTGTGGAATTTCTTCCGAGGTCTATCAGGGTTTTGCTTTTGGGATGGGGATAGAAAGAATTGCCATGCTTAAATACAGAATAAATGATATAAGGTTATTTTTTAACAACGATATAAGATTCTTAGAGCAATTCTATGAGATTTAGTTGGAAGTTTTTAGAAGAATTTTTAGAATTAAGGAGAGTTAAACCTCAGAAGCTAGCCGAACTTCTTACTATGGCTGGTTTGGAAGTCTCAGAAATAGAGGAGAGAGAGGGGGATTTCATCTTTGAGACTGAGGTTACTTCTAATCGGCCAGACCTTTTATCAATAGTAGGTATAGCTTATGAAGCGGGGGCTCTTCTAGGAGAAAAGATTAAACTCCCCAAAGTCAAACTAAGAAACAGCCCTCTTCTTAAGATGCCGATAAGAATAAAAGATAAGAAAGATTGCCTCTTTTATGTAGCCAGGATAATAAGGGGAGTAAAAGTTGAGCCTTCTCCTTCTTGGCTTAAAGAAAGAGTTATAAACTTAGGGATAAATTCAGTAAACAATATAGTAGATGTTACTAACTACTGTATGCTTAAGTGGGGCCAACCTTTGCATGCTTTTGATTTAGATAAGATAGAGGAGGCTTTAGTAATAAGGAGAGCTTATAGAGGCGAGAGACTTCTATGTATAGATAATAAGGAAAGAGAGTTGTCGGAAGAAGTGTTAGTGATAGCTGATAAAAAGAGACCATTAGCTTTGGCTGGGATCATTGGAGGTAAAGACTCAGAGGTTACAGACTCTACAGAGAATATTCTTATAGAAGCAGCAATTTTTTCTCCTTTAACTGTAAGAAGAGGAAGAAGATTTTTAGGGATAGAATCAGAATCTTCCTATCGTTTTGAGAGAGGCCTAAATGGTTTGTATTTAGAGAAGGCTTCTTCGGAGGCTTGCCAGCTTATTCTGGAGTTAGGAGGAGGAAAGTTTTCTGGTTATAAGAAAGCAGGTCAAAGGCCCTCTTTTAAGTCTTTTTGGATAAAATTTGATAATCAAAACCTGAACAATTTTTTAGGCACTAAGATAAAAGAAAAAGACTCCCTACGGATCCTTAAAAGCTTAAATTTTGTGGTGAAGAGAAAGAAAACCTCTGTTTTAGTGAAGCCCCCTCTATATAGGCAAGATATAAAGCAGGAAGTGGACTTAGTTGAGGAGGTATCCAGACTCTGGGGCTATCAAAGGATAGAAGAGAGTCTTCCTCCGATAATACGAGCTTTAAGAAGAGAAGATTCTTTTTATAAATTTAAAGAGAGGCTGAAAAATAAACTCTTAAGTTTAGGATTTTCTGAAGTTGTAACTTTCAGCATCATCTCTGAGAAAGAGAATTACAACCACCTTAAATCCATTAAGCTTATAAACCCCCTAAGAAAAGAAGAGAGTATTTTAAGGCCTGAGCTATTTTTAGGTTTAGTTAAGGTCTTTCAATACAATGTTTATAGAAAAGAAAAGGATTTGGAATTTTTTGAGATAGCCAATAGTTTCTTGAGGGAAGAAGATTCTTTTCAAGAGAAGGTCAAATTAGCTTTAGGAAAGTATGCCCGGACTCTAGAGGATTTCTATTTTTTTAAAGCCAAGGTAGAGAGTTTTTTAAAGGATTTGGGGATAAAGGAATTTTCTTTGGAGCCAAAAGAGAAGGAAGCCTTTTCTAACTATGCTTGCTTGGAAGATTTTGGCTGGATAGGGATATTGAGGGCCGACTTAGCTAAAGAGTTAGATTTAGAGAAGGTGTTTTTGGCCGAGTTTGATTTAGAGAAACTTTATCAACGGAGGAGCCCAGCGGTTTTTGAGGAGATTGTTCCTTTCCCTTGGATAGAACGAGATATAAGTTTAGCCAAGAGAAAAGATTTAAGCTTTAGAGAGATAGAAGGGATAATTAAGAAGGAAGTAGCTCAACTCTTAAAAGAGTTCAGAGTTATAGATATCTACCAAGGAGAAAAAATTCCTCCTGATTTTATAGGTTTTACTCTGAGGATATTTTATCAACATAGTCAGAGAACCCTCTCTTCAGAAGAAGTGGATAGTTTACATTTTAGATTGAGAGAAGCTTTAGCCAAGAAAGAAGGAGTTATTCTAAGGTAGGAGTTGACAAGAAGAGTCAGCTTTGTATAATTGGGATACAATAGTGATAAATTCTAGCTTAAGCTTTTATCTAAATACCGTTAGAATTAGTACTTGTAAGAGAATTTAGAATTTTGTTAAGAGTTGACCCCGTCGTCTAGCCAGGCTAGGACTCAGGCCTTTCGAGCCTGTAGCACGGGTTCAAATCCCGTCGGGGTCGTTTAATTAAGTTATTGATGGTTAAGTTTTTTAAAAAATTTAGGTGGCTCTATCCAGGGATAAGAGTTAAACGCTGGATATTTTTAACTGCTTTAGGAATAGGTATCCTCGTCTTAGGGGCAGTAAGATTTTTTAATGATAAAGATTTTATCTTAAGAGGTTTAGATTTAGGAGGGATAGTCTTAGGAGCAGGTTTAATTATTGCTGGGATAAGAAGCATGGTTCACTCTCTTCTAAGTCTTTTCTCTTCTTTCTATTCAGAAGAATTAGTAGATTTGGTTTATAAAAAGAGATATTTAGAGAGAGGTCCTAAGATTGTAGCTATAGGAGGAGGTCATGGTCTCTCTACCCTTTTAAGCGGATTAAAAGAATATACTACAAACCTTATTGCCATTGTTACGGTAGCTGATAGTGGAGGTTCCTCAGGAAGATTACGGAAAGCCTTTGATGTCTTGCCTCCCGGAGATATTCGTAACTGTTTGGTTTCTTTGGCTGATGCTCCTTCCCTGATGGGCGAGCTCTTCCAATTCAGATTTAAAGAAGATTCAGAGCTTAAAGGCCATAATTTTGGCAATCTTTTCATTACCGCTATGAGCCAACTTACTGGAGATTTTAAGAGAGCTATTGAGGAATCAAGTAGAGTCTTAGCTATAAGAGGAAAGGTCCTGCCTTCTACTTTAAATAGAGTGAGCTTAGTAGCTGAGTACAAAGACGGTTCTTTAACTGAAGGAGAAGCAGAGATTCCTAAAAAGAGGAGAAAGATTCAACGAGTCTATTTGAAATCAAATGAACCTGACTCTTCAGGTAAGATAACCCCTACTTTAGAAGCAATCGAAGCAATTAAAGAGGCACAAATTATTGTAATTGGGCCAGGCAGTCTCTATACTAGTATTCTTCCTAATCTGGTGATAAAAGAGATTGCTCAGGCTATTGTAGAAAGTTCAGCTTTAAAGATTTATATCTGTAATGTAATGACTCAGCCGGGAGAGACAGGTAATTTTTCTGCCTCTGAACATGTAAAAGTTTTAATAGAACATACCCACCCCCGAATCTTTGATTATTGCCTTTTAAATACTAAACTCCCTCCTCAAGACCTTCTTAAGAGATATGCTGAAGAGGAAGCTTATCCAGTTGAGGCTGACGCTAACCAGATAAGAAAGATGGGCTATAAGGTTGTAGAGGAAAACCTTCTTCATACTACTGATTTTATCCGCCACGACTCTAAAAGATTAGCTAAGATTATAATTGAACTCTTCCGCAAAGAGTCTTTAGGTAGAATCCTTTAAGATGCTATATATTTTAGCCACCCCCTTAGGTAATGTAGAAGACATAAGTTTAAGAGCTCTAAGGGTACTTAAGGAGGCAGATTTAATTTTAGCTGAAGATACAAGGAAGGCGGGGCTTCTTCTTAAACATTTCCATATCCCTAAAAAGAAACTATTGAGTTTCTATGAACACAATGAGGAGAAAAGGATTCCCTCTGTTTTAAGAGTTCTTAGAAAAGATAAAAAGATAGTCTTAATTTCTCGAGCAGGAACCCCTTTAATTTCTGACCCGGGATTTAAATTGATTAAAAAATGTATAGAAGAAGAAATTTCTTTTACTGCTGTTCCTGGTCCCTCAGCTCTAATCAATGCTTTGGTACTTTCAGGCTTGAGTTTAGATAATTTTTTATTTTTAGGATTTTTGCCTAGAAGGAAGGGCAAAAGAATCAAGAAGATAAAAGAGATAAAAAGCCTTCCTTACACTTTAATTTTGTTTGAAGCCCCCCACCGACTTCTCGATACTCTTAAAGAGCTAAGAGAGATTCTTGGTGAGAGAAGAATTTGTGTTTGCAGAGAGATGACCAAAATCTACGAGGGGGTCTTAAGAGGGGATATTTCTCAGCTTATCCAGGATTTATCAGGGAGGAGTCTTCGGGGAGAGTACACCTTAGTTCTTCAAGGTTCTAAGTAATAAAAAACTTGACAGTAATTATTTTTGTGTTATTATTTTCGAAAATGTGTTATTATGAGTGGGCTGTTTAGATTTGGCGTTTCCCTTCCCCAAGATTTGGTAAGGAGATTTGATTCTCTTATTAAAGAGAAGAATTATCCCACTCGTTCAAAAGCCATAGGAGATTTAATAAGAGAGGCTTTAATAAGAAGAGAATGGCAGAAAGGCAAAGTAGTTGCTGGAGCCATAACTCTTATTTACGACCATCACAAAAGAGAGTTAGTTAATAAGCTTATGGATATTCAGCACAACTATCAAAAACTCATAATTTCTACCCAACATGTCCACTTAGACCATCACAATTGCTTAGAAATAGTTGCTGTAAAGGGAGCTCCTAAGAAGGTGGTTAAACTCACAGATAGTTTAAAATCGGTGAAGGGAGTAAAACATACAACCCTGAGTATGTCCAGTACAGGCAGAGATATTGACTGAGGTCTATTTTTTTTCTTTTTGAGTAGCACGATTTTAAAAAATGTAATAAGAAAGGAGGGAGAATGCGGTATTTAAAGATAGGGGTAGGACTTCTATTCTTTTTTAGTTTTTTTAATAAGGCCAAGTTAGGGTTTGCTGAGGAAGAGGAGATAAGGCAGGAGATTGAGAGGTTAAAACAAAGGATTACTCAGTTAGAGGCAAGATTAGGGGAGGAGGATACTGGGAAGATAGGCTCTGACTTCTTTAAAGGCCTGAATATCTCAGCAGGGGCTACTTTTATTTTTCAAGCTACCTACAACGCTAACGGAGATAATCTTTCTAAAAAAGGTGAAGATGTAGCAGATACTTCTTATTCGGTAGATGTAGAGCTGGAGAAGGAATTCTCTGATTATGGAAGAGCTTATCTGCACTTTGAGGCTGGAGGAGGAGAAGGCCTTACCGATGAACTTAAGTTATTCAGTAATGTGAATGCTGATGTAACTGGAGATGAGAACTTTGATTTGATTGAGGCCTATTACGAACATTATTTTAAAAGTATACCTTTGATTTTAACCTTTGGTAAGCTTGATGCTACAGTGTACATTGATACCAATGAGTATGCCAATGATGAGACTACTCAATTTTTAGGAGATTCTTTTAAGAATTCCCCCTTGATAGAGTTTCCCGATGATAATGGGCCAGGGCTAAGATTAAGTTTTAAGCCCAAGCGTTTCTTAGAAATAGAATTATTGGCTATGGATGCGAATTCTGACTGGGAAGACTTATTTGATAATATGTTTTTGGCTGTTCAGTGTAATTTTAAACCTCAGGGTTTTTCTCGGCCGGGAAATTATAGACTTTATGTTTGGTTGAATGATAAAAATCATGTAAAATGGAAAGAGCCAGCTTCTACCAAGAAGAGGGGCTATGGTCTGGGAGTAAGTATTGATCAGGAATTAACCGATAGTTTAGGTTTGTTCCTTCGCTATGGCTGGCAGAACCCAAAGGTTTATCTTCAAGGAGAAGAGACTTCTTTTGAGCATTTCTGGAGTATAGGTCTTCAGATAAGTGGTAATTTATGGGGAAGAGAGCAGGATAGCTTAGGTTTAGCTTTCTCTCAGATTTATCCTTCTTCTGATTATAAAGAAGCAAATTCTTTTAAAGCAAAGCCAGAGGAGCATTTAGAAGCCTACTACAATTTTAGAATTAACGAGCATTTAGCCTTAAGCCCTGATTTTCAGGTAATTTGGGAGCCTTATGGTAGAGATGCTCCTAAAGGAGAAGATACAATCTTTGTAGGTGGACTAAGAGCTCAGATAGACTTTTAAGATAAGTTATGCATATTTCTGACGGAGTGCTACCTCCTCAGGTTTGGCTGGGAGGCTATATTGCTTGCGGGATTATTCTTTATTCTTCAAGTAAGAGGATAACCCCTCAAGATATCCCTAAAATCTCTATAATGACTTCCCTATTCTTTGTAGCCTCTCTTATTCATATCCCTATTGGTCCTACAAGTACCCATCTTCTTCTTAACGGGCTAGTAGGGATAATCTTGGGGTATTCCTCTTTCTTTTCTATATTTTTAGGGTTAGTATTTCAGGCTCTTCTTTTTCAACACGGTGGGATTACTACCATTGGGGTAAACGCTCTTATGATGGGTCTACCTTCTCTTTTGGCTTATGGAGTATTTAGTCTTAGGCAAAAATTTTCTTTTAAATTTAAAGAGGCTATCTTGGGAGGCCTGGCCTCAGGATTAGGGGTTTTAGGAGGGGTGATGCTTTTGGCGATTTTTTTAATGACAGCCGGTTCTGAGTTTGTAGCTGTGGTTAAGCTTGCAGTTCTGGCTCATATCCCCGTGATAGTGATTGAAAGTTTAGTGGGCGGTTTTGCAGTCTCTTTTATTCATAAAGTGAAACCCGAACTGTTAAAAGGAGGTGGAAGATGAGGAAGGTTCTTGGGGTCTTAGGGCTATTTTTATGTTTTTTATTTTCAGGATTATTCAAAGCTCAGGCTCACTTTGGAGGGATTATTCCCTCGGATGACATTATTACCCAGGGAGATGAAAAGGATATCCAGCTTAAAATTATGTTTTTTCATCCTATGGAAAATTCTTATATGGATATGGAAAGGCCTAAAGAATTTGGTGTTCTTTATAGAGGGGAGAGAATAAATCTTTTAAAAACTTTAGAGGAGAAAGATTTTAAAGGTCACTTGGCTTGGGAGGCTACTTATAGAATTAGACGGCCAGGAGACTATATTTTTTATGTGGTGCCTCAGCCTTACTGGGAGCCGGCTGAGGATAAGTATATTCTCCATTATACTAAGGTCTGTGTGAATGCTTTAGGCTTAGAAGAAGGTTGGGATAAAGAAGTAGGTCTAGAAACAGAGATTATCCCCCTAAGCCGACCCTATGGGTTGTGGACAGGTAATATTTTTAGAGGGATGGTAAAAGTTAAAGGGAAACCTTCCCCATTTGCAGAGATAGAAGTGGAGTATTATAATAAAGATGGTAAAATAATTCCTCCAGCTGAGCCTTACATTACTCAGGTGATAAAAGCTGATGAAGAGGGGATATTTTCTTATGCTATGCCTAAGGCTGGCTGGTGGGGATTTGCTGCTTTGAATGAAGCGGATTGGAAATTGAAAGACCCTCAGGGAGAAGATAAACCTGTTGAGATTGGTGCTGTCTTTTGGGTAAGAGTAGAGGATTTAAAATGAAATTTCCAATTTCCAATTTCCAATTTCCAATTTTTGTCTCCCTTTTTTTGCTAATAGGAGGGGTAGCCTTTGCTCATAAGGTAAATATCTTTGCTTACGTAGAAGCTGACACTGTATATACCGAGAGTTATTTTCCTGATGGTAAAAAAGTAAAGGAGGCTAAGATTATAGTTTATGACAGCCAAGGAAATAAATTATTAGAGGGAAAGACCGATAAAGAAGGAAAGTTTAGTTTTAAGGTTCCTAAATATGATAATTTAAAGATAGTAGTAGAAGCTTCCTTAGGGCATAAAAATTTTTATCTCCTTTCTAAAAAAGAAATTCTTTCTCCCCAAGAGGAGAGCTCTTCTGGGGAATACAGAAGAGAGTTTAACCAGAGAAATAATCCCCAAGAAGTTAGAAAGAGAGAGGATTCTTTGAGAGAAGAGATAGCCTCTCTTAAAGAACTTATTTTAAAAGCTCAAGAGAAAGAATCTCTAAGAGAAGTAATTGCTGGGGTTGGCTATATCTTTGGAATAATGGGGATTATCTTTTATTTTTTGGCTAAAAGAGAAAAGAATGCATCTGCCAGAAATTGATAAATATGCTCATTTAGATTCCTTGATTCAGCGTTGGGACCCAAGAGTAAAGATTTTAACCCTTTCTTTTTTAATAGTAATCCTCTCCTGCCTTCCGGATATTTCCTCAGCTCTTATGGGATTGGTTATAGCTGGAATTCTTTTTATTTTCTCTAAGATACCTTTTGCCTTTCTTGTTAAACAATTAAGATGGGTGAGTTTTTTTATTCTCTTTTTTCTGGTTGTCCTTCCTTTAACTGTTCCTGGGAAGATACTCTTGAAGGTGAGGTTTTTGACCATCTCTGAGGAAGGTTTGGAGTTGGCTAGCCTTATAACTTTAAGAGCCCTAAGTATTTTTATCCTCTTAGTAGTAATTTTGGGAACAAGTAAGTTTCATATAACTTTAAAGGCTCTTCAAAGTTTGAGAGTGCCTAACAGGTTAATCCAGATGGTTATGTTTAGCTACCGCTATATTTTTCTCTTTTGGGAGGAGTTAAGGAGAGCTTTCATTTCAGCTTGGGCTCGGCTTTTTAAGAGAAGGACAGATATTTATACTTTAAGAATCACAGCTAACTTAGTAGGGTCTCTCTTTATCCGAGGGTTAGAGAGAACTCAGAGAGTCTATCAAGCTATGATTTGCCGGGGCTATAGAGGTAAGATAAAAAGTTTAGAGAGGTCCGAACTTAAAAAGAGCGATTTTCTAAAAGCTGTGCTGGTGAGTTTAGGAGGATTGCTTTTGATAACTATGGGCTGGTTTTTATGAGAAAGCCAATTATAAAAATAAGAGACCTAAACTATACTTATCCTGATGGAACTAAGGCTTTGGCCGGTATAGACTTAGATATTTTTGAGGCTGAATGCTTAGGTTTGATTGGTCCCAATGGTGCGGGAAAATCAACCCTCCTTCTTCATTTAAATGGGATTCTAAGGGGAGAAGGTTTGATAGAAGTTATGGGTAAAGAAGTAAAGAAAGAAAACTTAGATTTTATTAGAAGAAAAGTAGGCTTGGTTTTTCAAGACCCGGAGGCCCAGTTATTTATGCCTACAGTCTTTGAAGATGTTAGTTTTGGCCCAATTAATCTTGACTTAGAAAGAGAAGAGGTGGAAGAAAGAGTAAGGGAGGCTTTAAGGGAAGTAGAGATTGAGGAGCTTTCTTCCAGAATAACCCATCATTTAAGTTTAGGAGAAAAGAAGAGGGTATGTATTGCCTCGGTTTTGTCTATGAGGCCTCAGCTTCTTCTTTTGGATGAGCCTTCAGCTAACTTAGACCCCCGGGCCCGGAGAGATTTGATAGCCTTACTTAAAAGATTTAATCATACTAAGATTATTGCTGGACATGATTTAGAGCTTATCTTAGAGGTTTGTACTCGAGTAGTTATATTATATAAGGGTAGAGTTATTTCTCAAGGAAGGCCTCAGGAAGTTTTAGCTAATAAGGAACTTATGCAAACTTATGGCTTAGAGGTTCCTCTTTCTTTGGCTCGCAAAGATTCTTCTGTCTAGAGTTAGGAGAATTTTTCAGAATAGATTGATTGGTGTTTAGGAAAAAATTTTCTCTTATGATTCTGAAAATATTAAGGGGGTAATAATATTCTTTTTCCCAGATGAGGTATTTTAAGGCAAAAAGTATTACCATAAGATTTATTATCTTTATCTTGGTATTAGTGGGTTTATTTATTTTAGGGGAAAGTTTCTCTATTAGCTCTGAGAGTATAGATAGAATTTTAAAAGGGATTCCAAAGTTTTACGCATCCTTTATGTTTGTCTTCTTGTATGTGGTAGGAACCTTTTTTATCTGGTATTTAAAAGACCCCTTGAAACTTATAGGTGCGGTCTTATTTGGTGCTTATTTAAGTACTCTCCTTATCTATATTGCTGAGATAATAAATGCGATTGTCTTTTTTAATTTAAGTAGTATCTTAGGAAAAGAATTTGTAGAGCAGAAATTAAAAGGCAAATTTAAGCGCTTCTATGAGAAGTTAGAGAATATCAATTTAGGCTGGATACTCCTTCTAAGATTTATTCCTCTTATTCCTTATCGGATATTAGATTTAAGTTTTGGTTTAAGCAAAATTTCATTGAAAAGGTATCTTTTGGCAGTACTCCTGGCTTCTTTGCCTCGCATTTTTTGGATTCAGTGGGTCTTAGCCAGTGTAAGGAGCCTTTCTCCTCAGAAGATGATTGAGTATTTTAGAGAGCAGCCTCAGATATATTTTCTTAGTCTTTTATATGTAGTTATTACCTTAATTTTTGCTTTTAGGCTGAGGAGAAGATTTCTTTAGGAATCAAAAACTCCTTGACAAAGTTTATTTTTTATAAATAATCTCTATAAGTATGGGTAGACCTAAAGAAGAACTAAGAAAGATACATCGCAAAAAAGTAAAAAGAGCTAAAGAAAAGGTTAAGGCTTACCTTGAAGGAAAACTTTCCTACCAAGCTCTTAATCGTTTAGCTAAAGACCTTCTTAAGAAGAGAAAGAAAGTAGAGAAAACTCTTTCTCAGTCTACCAGTGCCTAACTATCCAAAATTGTAATGTTTTTTTACTCCCTTTTTTATGTGCCACTTACATTTTAGACCCTTAGGAAAGACTGCTAAATCTCCTTTTTCTACTTTTACTCTTCTGCCGTTAGGAAGCTCTACTTCCACTTCTCCTTCTAAGAAATAGCAGGTTTCTTGCTCATCATAGTACCAGTCAAAAGAACTTTCTTCTTTTTCCCAGATTGGCCAGTTTTTAAT
>CAZSAI010000009.1:0-19290 GCA_964604895.1 uncultured Planctomycetia bacterium | reverse complement strand
TTAAAACCTTGCTTTCTGTATTATGAGGTGTAGGGTTTTATGGGATGTTAAGTTAGAGAAACTATAGGAATGGGAGAGATTAAGGATGAGGCATTTTTCCCTCTCTTTTGGAAATGAGCGACTGATAATCTTAGACCAGGAGGGTCTCCCTTCCCAAGTTAAGTACATAGAAATTAAGAATATAAAGGATAGTTTCCAAGCTCTGCGTTCTCTTAAAGTAAGAGGTGCCCCTTTAATTGGTGTATTTGCCGGTTATAGTCTCTATATCTCTATTAAAAATTTAAAGACTAAATCCAAGAAAGTCTTTCTTAAAATTTTAAATAAAAATATAGAATATTTAAAAAGCTCCAGACCTACTGCAGTAAATCTCTTCTGGGCTTTAGAAAGAATAAAAAGGAAAGTTCTTTCTAATTTAAATAAGGAGGTAAACTCCCTTAAAGATTTAATAAAGGAAGAAGCCTCTCTTATTCATCAGGAAGATATAGAACTTTGTAGAAAAATTGGCCAGTTTGGGGCGAAGCTAATAGAACCTTCAGATTGTATTCTTACCCATTGTAATACTGGCTTTTTAGCTACTGCTGGAGAAGGAACCGCTCTTTCTGTAATATATACAGCTTCTAAGAAATATCCTCAGATAAAAGTATATGTGGATGAGACAAGACCTCTTCTTCAGGGAGCAAGACTTACCTGCTGGGAGCTTTCTTCTAGAAAAATTGAGACCATCTTAATTTGCGATAATATGGCTTCTTCTCTTATGAGAAAGGGCAAGATTACTAAGATAATTGTAGGAGCCGACAGAATCACTGCTAAAGGTTTTGTAGCCAACAAAATTGGTACCTACAATTTAGCAGTTTCGGCTTCTTATCATAGGATACCTTTTTATGTAGCTGCGCCTACCTCTACATTTGATTTGAGTCTAAAAGAGGAAAGAGATATTCCTATTGAGGAAAGAAATTCTTTGGAGGTGAAGACTATTTTAGGTAGAATACCAATAGCACCAAAAAAGGTTAAGGTTTATAATCCTGCTTTTGATGTAACTCCTCCTCAGCTTATCACTGCTATTATAACTGATAGGGGGATAATTAAACCTCCTTTTGAGAAAAATATAAGGAAAGTTTTTAAAAATGCATAAGCCTAAAGAACTTGAGCTTATAGAGGAGTTTAAGAAGATTCCCCAAGGAAAGAAAGTTAAGGTAGGTCCAGGAGATGATTGTGCTGTTATAGAGGAGGGGAAGGATTATCTTCTTTTTTGTGGAGATATGTTGATTGAAGAGATTCATTTTAAATTGGAAGAAGTAAAATTTAAAGATTTAGGATACAGAGCTTTAGCTCGGAGTTTAAGTGATATTGCTTCTATGGGGGGTTATCCTAAATATGCTGGCCTTTCTTTAGCCTTGCCTTCAAAATATTCTTCTAAAGTAAAAGAGATATTAAAAGGCTTAAGAGAGTTAAGTAGACTTTTTAGATTCAGCTTAGTAGGAGGAGATTTAAGTAAAGCTAATAAGGTGTTCTTAGATGCTTGGTGTATAGGTTATGTAGAAAAAAGAAGGCTTCTTTTAAGATCAGGAGCTAAAGATAAAGATGGATTATTTGTCAGTGGAGCCTTAGGAGCAGATTATAAAAAGAAGTTTAGATTTTTACCTCGGATAAAAGAGGCTCGTTGGTTAGTAAAGAACTGCCTTATCAATTCTATGATAGATATTTCTGATGGCTTAGTCTTAGATTTATATAGACTCCTTTCTGAGAGTGAGAAAGAGGCTGTCTTATTTGAAGAGAGAATTCCTCTTTATAAGGGTTGTTCTTTAGAAGAAGCCTTATATAAAGGAGAGGACTATGAACTTTTATTTACTGCTCCTTTAGAAGAAGGAGAGAAACTTCTCTCTCACGGTTTTTACTTTATAGGAGAAATTAGAAATTCCAGGAGACCCAGAATTTTTCTTAGAGATTTGAGAGGTAGGTTTACTCTTCTAAAAATAGAAGGTTATTCTTCAATATGAGAGAATTCTTTAGCAAAAGTTTTGCTCAAACTTTTAAAATAGCTGAGAGATTTTCTAAAGTATTGGTTGAAGGTGACCTGGTAAGAGTCTCGGGTGGATTAGGGGTAGGTAAAACTACTTTTATAAAAGGGATTGCCCAGGGTTTTAATTTTCCTAAAGAGGAGGTTTTAAGCAGTTCTTTTATCATCCTTAGAAGATATGAGGCAAAACTTCCCATCTTTCATATAGATTTGTACCGTTTAAAAGAGAGCCAGATTCCTGATGAGGTCTATGAAATTATCTTTGGAGGAGAGGGATTAGTTTTAATAGAATGGCCTGAGAGAATAAAGATAAGAAGAGATTGTTTTGATATTCAGATAGAGTTTCTTTCTCTTTCTGAACGAAGAGTATTGATTAAAGCCAATTCTCCAAGGTTAGAGAAGAGATTAAAGTTTTTGGAATAAGTTAGATTATGAATATCTTAGCAATTGAGAATTCTTTTAATTTAAGTATTGCTGTTAAAAGAGATAGGCTAATTTTGGAGGAGAATGTTTTTTCAAGAGAAAGCTCGTGGTTTATAATCTCTACAGTAAAATCTTTGTTGGAGAAAGCAGGTTTAGAGATTTCTCAGATAGACAGTTTTTGTATAGGGTTAGGTCCAGGCTCTTTTACAGGTTTAAGAGTAGCCTTAAGTACTATTAAAGGGTTCTGTGCTGTTTTAGACAGACCCCTAATTGGGTTATCTAGTTTTTTGGCAGTAGCTAAGGAGTTTTCTTTTCTAGAAAAAGTTTTTTCTGTGATATTTGACGCTAAAAGAGATTTAGTTTATGCTGGGTTATACTACAGAGATAAAGCAGGAGTTATTAGAGAAAAAGTTTCGTTAAAACTTATTAAGATTGAGGAGTTTTTAAAAAAGTATTGCCAGCCGGATTTCTTATTTTTAGGAGAAAGTATAAAATTTAAAGAGCAAATAAAAAAAATCTATCCCCAAGCTTTGATCTCTCAAGAAGTAAATTACCCTAAAGCAAGTTTTCTTGTAGAGTTAGCGGTTGAGAAGTTTTTAAATAAAGAGTTTTTAGATATAGAAAAAATAGAGCCTCTGTATTTATATCCTTTAAGTTGTCAAGTAAGAAAGAAAAAAGCTTAAGAGAGGAGCTTTTTAAAACATAAAAGGAGAAAGTGATGGAGAGGAGAGTTTGGGTTGAGATTAATTTAAAAAATTTAGATTATAATCTGAAAGTCATAAAGGAAAAACTTAAATCTTCCTCTCAACTAATGGCCGTAGTTAAACAAAATGCCTATGGCCATGGACTTCTGCCCCTAGCTAAGTATTTAGAGAGAAAGAAGGTAGATTTTCTGGGAGTAAATTCTATAGAAGAGGCTTATGAGCTTCTCCAGGCAAATATCAAACTTCCTTTATTGGTGCTAAGTAATACAATTTCTTCTAAGAGGTTAGCTTATTTTTTAAGAAGGAGAGTGCGTTTTACTTTGATGGAATATAGGCTCTTGAGGTTTCTAAACAAAGTGGCTAAGAGTAATAATCTAAAGGCAATAATTCATATAAAGGTAGATACAGGTATGGGGAGGCTGGGCTTAAGAGTTTCCAGAGCTTTGTCTTTTATAGATGAAGCTTTATCTTATAAGAATATAGAGATAGAAGGCTTGTATTCTCATTTTTCTTCTGCAGAAGATAATCCTTCTTACACTAATTATCAAATTGAGAGTTTTTTAAAATTTCTTGAGGATTTAAGAGAAAAAGGTTTCTCTGTAAAGATCGCACATCTTTGTAATAGCGCTGGGTTTTTGCAGTTTAGGAAAGCTCATTTAGATATGGTAAGGATTGGGCTTTTTCTTTACGGGATAAAACCCCATCCTTCTTTAAGAATTGAGTTGAAGCCTCTTTTAAGTCTTAAGTCAAGACTTATTTATATTAAAGAGCTTCCCAAAAATTCTTTTATAAGTTATGGTAATACTTTTAAGACTAAAAGGAGAACTCTGATAGGAGTAGTAAGTTGTGGGTATGCTTATGGATATCCTTGGTCTCTTTCTAATAAAGCTGAAGTTTTAATAAAGGGTAAGCGGTGTAGGATATTGGGTAGAGTCTGTATGGACCATATGATAGTAGATTTATCTGAGCTAAAGCTTTTGCCTTCTTTAGGAGAAGAAGTTGTTTTAATTGGGAGGGATGGCAGAGAAGAAATTAGAGTAGAAGAACTTTCTTTAAAAGCAAATACTATACCTTATCAGATAATTACCAATCTTTCCTCTTCCTTAGAGAAAGTTTATAAATAGAGGAGCCGATAAGGGCCTTCCTTCTCCGGCAGCCCAGCTACCATAGCATCCCAAACTGCCTAACTCAGCCTCTCAAGGAAGCTAACGGCTTGTTTAGATGCCTTAGGTCTGTGGCTTTGCGCCCTCTAATTTTCATTAGAGGTTGCCCTTATCGGCACTTCTAAGTATATAATATCTTTCTTTAAAATTTCAACCCTCTCTATGAATAAAATTCTGAAAAAGTAATGTAAGAGCCAAAGTTTGTGCAATCTGCAAATTCTGTAAATGTAAGTCTATTTTTGTCTCTGCCAACTCTTATTTTCCTCAAATTATTTTATCTTAAAGAGAGGAGTCCCCATATCCCTGAGACACCTAAGAAGATATTGGCTAGCCAGGAGCCTATTAGAGGATGAAAGAATCCTATTTTAGCTAAAGAAGAACCTAAGGAGAAAATCAAATAGTAAAGAAAACTTATTAAGATAGAAAGACCCAAGCTGGATAAGCCTACCTTCCGCTTTTTTATTCTTAAAGCAAAAGGCAGTCCTCCTAAGAGAAGAAAGAGAGGAGAGAAGCTAAAAGATATTTTTTTATGAAATTCGGTCTTAAGATTATTAATTATTTTCCCTTCTTTCCAGAAGGAAAATTTATTTATTTGCTTTTTTAGGGTTTTTAGAGAGAGATTAGCCCATTCGATATTTGAACTTTGAGAGAGGTCCGCTGGTTTTTCAGATATTTTTATTTTTTTTGCTTTAAAAAATTTCGAAGCTAAAAGATTGAGCTTATTTTTAGATATCTCATAAACGTAAGCATTTTTGGCTTGCCACCCACCCTCTTTATAGACAAGTTCATCAGCCATTATTTCTTTAGAGATGTTGCCTTCTTTATCTTGAATAAATATCTTTACGTTAGTAAGAAGATTTTTTTGAGGATTGAAGTTCTTTGCAAAGATGATAAAGCCACCTGAGGCATAAAAAGAGAAGTTAGAGATATTTCTTTGGGTATTTTTTTCCTTATAATTGAAAGTATTAAGGTAGGCAAGACTACTAGGTAGAATTTTATCTTCTATAAAAAGAGAGAAGAAGCTTACTAATACACTAAATATAATGAATATCTTTGCAATGCTCAGAATACTTAGACCTTGGGTTCTTAAAGAGATAATCTCGTTGTTTTTGCTAAGAGTTCCTATGGAATATAAACAAGCTATTAAGAAAGAGATAGGGGAAGTCCTTAAGAACATTTGAGGAGTAAAAAATAAGTAGTATTTAAGGAGGAAGAAAAGAGGTGTTTTGTTTTTCAGGATATCTGAAAGTTGCACAAATATATCTATAATTATATGGAGGAGAATAAATACCACTAAGAGAAGGATATAACCCCAGAATATTTGTTTAAAGATATATTTGTCTATGATTTGCATATCTTAAGGCTTAACAGCCCTCCTATAGTGAGGAAAAATAAGTTAGCCAGCCATATCCCTAAGAAGACAGGTAGAATTTTCTTAAGAACCAGGCTCTCCCCTAGGAGAGATAGCAGATAATACCCCAAAGCTGAAAGGAAACATATCCCAAAATTAATGGATTTTTCTTTGTGTTTAACTAAGCTTGCTGCTCCAAACCCTAATAAGATAAATATTAAGCTGGATAAAGATATACTTATTTTTTTGTGGAGTTCTGTTTTTAGGGGTAGGGGGTCTATTCCTTTATTTTGGAAAGCTTTAATTTCTTTTCTTAATTCTTTTATAGTCATATCTGAAGGTTTCTTAGCCACAGAGGTTTCTTTTTTTTCTATAGGTAAATGCATAAAGTGGGTTTTAAAGTGAATTCGGTACTGCATTTGAGGGCCTTCTATGAATCCCTCTTGAAGCTTAATTTTAAGGATATCCTTTTCAATTACGAAGTCTCCCTTCTCAGCATAGATAAGGTTAGAAGTCTCATCCTTTAGTTCGTAGATAAAAACCTTCTTTAAAGTGTTTGCTTCTACATCTTGAGTAAAGAGAATAAAATCCTTAAAATCATCTATAAAAACGCCGGGTTCTATAAATCCTAAAGGATTATGGGTAGCCATTTTCTTAATGATTCTTCGAGAAGCAAAGTGAGCCTGAGGGATTAATCTGTCTTGGAGGATTATTAGAAATAGAGAAACAATTATACCTATAGTGAGAAATAAGGAGAGTATTTTAAATAGAGATATTCCTGAGGTTTTTAAACTAATAACTTCATTTTCTGCCGAAGCTCTTCCTATAGTGAGGAGTACTCCTAACAGACAAGCTAAAGGCAAACTGAACTCCAGAAGGTAAGGGATATAATAAAGGAAGAGCCTAAAAGCAGAAGCAGGTTCAATCCCTTTTTTAGCAATCATCTCTGATAGTTTAATTAGGTTACCTAACATCATTATGAGGGTGATTCCTAATATGGAGAAGAAGAAATTAACTAAAAATTCTTTTAGAAAATAGTTGCGAATTATTTTCATTCTAATTTATTCTTTTAATAGCTAAGGTAATAGTTAAAACCTTCTTTGTGCCTTTCTCTTTCAGAGTTTTTGCGCACTCAGATAGGGTTGCTCCAGTAGTGAATACATCATCTATTAAGATTATATTTTTATCTTTGACTTCTCCTATTATATAGAAATTGCCTCTTATATCAATAGTTCTCTTTTTGGCAGTTTTATTGACTTGAGAATCAAGGTACTGTTTTACTCCCAATACTTCTTTATAAGGGATACCGAAATGGTTAGAGATATTTTTAGCTAAAAGTTTACTTTGATTAAATTCTCTTTCTCTCAGTTTTCTCTTATGAAGGGGCACAGAGCTTATAAAATGGTAATCCTCTAAAGGTATATGGAGATTTTGGATAAATTCTATAAGTTTTTCTGAGAAAAAATCCCCTAAGAACCGGAAAGACTTATATTTGAATAAATGGATTAATTTAGATAAAGGTTCCTTAAAAATAAAAGGGCTTAGATTTTTTATAAAATAGAATTTTTTACTTCTACACCTTTGACAGAGTTTAGTTTTTGAATCTGGAGAGATTCCTATTCCACATTTACTACAGAAGGGGCTGATATTTCTTTCAAAATCTTGGCATTTCTCACAGAGAAATTTTTTGGATTTTAATCTTTTCCCACAAAGCAGGCAGACTTTAGGTATGAGCGTATTAATTAAACCTTTAGCAAATTCTTTTAAAAACATAGAGATATTTTAACATAGGAGCTTCTTTTGTAAATTAAAAGTTTGCTGTTGTAAAGCAAAGAGAATCATTGTAAAATAAGAACCACTTTTTAGAAAGGAAAATTATGGAATTCTCGGTAGTTGTTCCTCTCTATAATGAAGAAAATTCTCTCCAAGCTCTTAATGGAAAGATTTGTAAAGTTATGGAAGCTTTAGCTGAAGAGTATGAAATTATCTATGTAGATGATGGTAGTTGTGATTCTTCTTTAGATATTCTCAAAGAACTTAAGCTAAGCTTTCCTCAGTTAAAAATCATTTCTTTTAAAGAAAACCAAGGTCAATCCGTAGCTTTATTTGCTGGTTTTATAGAGGCTCGAGGTAGGTGGATAGTTACTCTTGATGCTGATTTACAAAATCCTCCTGAGGAAATTATTAAACTCCTAAAATATAGGAAAGATTTTGATTTTATTACCGGAATAAGAAAAAGGAGAAAGGATGTTTTTTTAAGAAGAATTTCCTCTCTTATAGCTAAGTTTTTCCGCTGGGTAGTCTTAGGAGATAGGACAAAAGATGTGGGTTGCTCTTTAAGATTATTTAGAAGACAGATAATAGATTTTCTCCCTTTTTTTAGGAATTTTCATCGATTCTTGCCTTTTTTAGTTAGACTCTCTGGGTTTAAGGTGAAGGAGGTAGAAGTGCTTCATCAGCCTCGAAGGTTTGGTAAGTCCAAATACGGAGTCTGGAGGAGAGCCAAAGAAGGTCTTTTTGATTTAGTAGGTCTATTCTGGTTGAAGAGGAGGATTATAAGGTATGAGATTAAATATAGAGACTGAGACTTTTTGGGTACTTTTAGGTTTTTTAGGACAGTTTCTTTTTTTCTTAAGATTTTTCTTCCAATGGGTGGTTAGCGAAAGAAAGAAGGAGAGCGTAATTCCTCTCTCTTTTTGGTATTTAAGTATTGGAGGAGGGCTTATCCTTTTAAGTTACGCCCTTTATCGGAGAGATCCTGTATTTATTTTAGGTCAGAGCCTGGGAGTGTTTATATATGCAAGAAATCTGTACTTTATCCATAAGAAGAAGAATTAGTCCTTATTTTTTGTTTTTTCTTCTTTGTCTTTTTCTTTATCTGCCTTCAGCTTTCTTGAGAGTGCCATTTCCTCCGGATGAGATTCGTTTCTTAAAGATTGCTAAGAGCCTGCATACTCTTAGAGATTTCTTCTTTCCTAAATATTTTGACTCTCTATATTATGATAAACCTCCTCTTTATTTCTGGATTTTAAAATTATTTTTGAGATTTAATTTGAGTAATCTTCTGGTTTTACCGATTTTATTTAACTGCTTTGTTTCTTGGGGTATTCTTAGCCTAAATTATCTTTTCTTTAAGAAAGAAGGGGCTGAAGAAGTAGGCTTGGTCTCTTCTTTAATTTTGGCCACTACCGCTGTTTTTTATGGGATGAATATAGTAGTGAGGATGGATATTCTTTTTTTATTTTTCTTACTTTTAAGTTTTTATTCTTTTCTGCTCTACTTAAAATCTAAAAAAATGTTTCTTCTTATTGTCTCTTCCTTAAGTTGTTTTCTGGCAGTTTTTACTAAAGGAGCTTTGGGTATAATCTTTCCCTTTTCTTTAGCAATATTCTCTGGGATAATTCTAAAGAACAAAGAAATAGTTAAGAAAGCCTTTTTGACTTATTCAATAAGTCTGTTTTTAATATTAATCTGGTTGACTTCCTTTTCTCAATTAGAGAAGGGCTATTTTAAAGAAATGTTTTACAACCAGACTCTTTCCAGGGGATTTGGAGGGATGGGGCATATCCGTTCTTTTTTCTATTATTTTGCTTTTTTTATCCCTCTTTTTCTTCCTTATAGTTTTTTAAGTTTAGGATGTTTTTCTTTTAGAGGAGGAAACTTCTGGGAGAAGTTATTTTTTGGCTGGTTTATAGGGGGGTTTTTTCTCTTGTCTTTCTTTTCTTCAAAGTTACCTACTTATCTTCTTATTCTTGCTCCTGCCTTGGCAGTTCTTGTAAGTAGATTCTTGTTGGAGGGTAAGAGAGAAAAACTCAAGAGATGGCTTTTTTATATTAGTGGAGGGTTTTTAATTGCTTCTTGGTTCTTTGCTTATTTTTATTTCAAAATCAAAAATGAATTTATTCCTTCTACGGCTTTTTTACTTCTTATTTTGTTTGTTGGCCTGAATGTCTTAATGATAAGAAAAAAAAGTATCCAACAGTTTAGGATTTTTTTTCTCTTCTGGCTTATATTTCTTCAGGTGGTAGTTTTCTTCTGTGTACCTATGGCTAATAAATACTTTGAATTCAAAGAATTCCCATCTATTTCAAATTATCCTTGTGATATTTTTAGAGAAAAAGTGAAAATATTTGACAGGAAAGATTCTAATGTTAAAATTAAAGCATGGATTTTGAGAGGATAACCCCTGATGATATAATTTATAAGGGAAAAAGGCTCCTTAAGCCCTTATCTTTTAAATCTTTCCTTTATATCATAGTATTTCTCTTAGTTATTATTTCTCTTCCTACTATGTTTTATACGGTAGAGCCTAATGAGGTGGGAGTAGTAAGAAGGTTCGGTAAATTTGTAAGGATTACTCAGCCAGGGCTCCATTTTAAACTTCCTTTCCGCATTGAAAGAATTAATAAAGTGAAAGTAGAGTATATATTTAAAGAAGAGTTTGGCTTTCGGACTACCCACGCTGGGATTAAGAGTATTTATTCTCAAAAAACTTATGAGGATGAATCTCTAATGCTTACAGGAGACTTGAATGTTTTGGAGGTTGAATGGATAGTCCAATTTAAGATAAAAGACCCAGTAAAGTTTCTTTTTAATATAAGAGATCAAAGAAAGACTTTAAGGGATGTAAGCGAGTCAGTGGTAAGAGAGATAGTAGGGGATTATTCTTTTAATGAAGTCTTAACTGAAAAAAGATTAGAGATAAATACCCTGGCTCAGAAAAAGATGCAAGAGATTTTGGATTCTTATGGTAGTGGGATTCAAATTGTAACAGTTAAGCTTCAGGATGTAAATCCTCCTTCTTTAGTTCAACCAGCTTTTAATGAAGTAAACCAGGCTAAGCAAGAGCGAGAGAAAATGATAAATGAGGCCTGGCAGGTTTATAACCAGAAAATTCCCAAGGCTAAAGGAGATGCTTTAAGGATAGTAAAAGAGGCTGAAGGTTATGCTCAGGAAGTAGTTAATAAAGCTTTAGGCGATGCTGAAAGATTCAATCTTATTTTTTCAGCCTATAAGTCTGCAAAAGAAGTTACCCTTAAGAGAGTCTATCTTGATAAGATGAAAGAGATCATTCGGAGGGCAGGTAGAGTTTACATAGTAGACCCCCAAGAGCGAGGGATTTTGCCTTTATTAAAGTTAGGGAAGGATGAGGAATAATCTAAATATTATTCTATTTTTAGGGATTATTCTGCTTTTACTTTTGATGGGGAATCCTTTCTTTATAGTAAATGAGTATGAGCAAGCAATAATTACTCAATTTGGAAAGCCAATAGGCCAACCTATCAAGAAGGCTGGATTTTATTTTAAACTCCCCTTTATTCAAAAGGTTAATTATTTTGAGAAGAGAATTCTTGAGTGGGATGGTTATCCTAGTCAGATACCCACGAAAGATAAGAAATATATTTGGGTAGATACTACTGCTCGCTGGAAGATAGAGGACCCTTTAATATTTTTTAAGTCAGTATATAATGAGAAAGGAGCTCAAGCTCGTTTAGATGATATAATTGATGCAGCAGTAAGAGATTTAGTTACTTCCCATAATTTAATTGAAATTGTAAGAAATTCTAACCGCCTGTTAGAAGAAGTAAATTTAGAGGAGGGAGATTTTATAGAGAAGTCAGCTTTAGAAAAGGTCTCTTGGGGCAGAGAAAAGATTAGAGAAGAGATTTTAAAGAGGGCTCAGGAGATATCTCCTAAATATGGAATAAAGTTGGTAGATGTAAGAATTAAGAGAGTAAATTACATTGAAGAAGTAAGAAAGAAAGTTTATGATAGAATGATATCTGAGAGAAAGAGGGCTGCTGAGCAGTATCGCTCAGAAGGAAAAGGTAAAAAAGCCGAAATCGAAGGTCAAACTGAGAAAGAGCTGAAGAAAATCCTCTCTTCTGCTTATAAAGAAGCTCAGAAGGTTAAAGGAGAGGCTGACAAAAAAGCTATCCAGATTTATGCTGATTCTTACGGGAGAGATCCTGATTTTTTTGCTTTCTTAAAGAGCTTAGAGGCTTATTTTGAGAGTATTGATGAAGATACTACCCTAATTCTTACCACTGATTCAGAGTATTTTAAATATCTTAAGTCCATCTCTTCCTCTCAATAGCTTTATTTTTGAAGTTTGCTTTTTCTCTTAAATTTTAGTATAATCTGGAAAGGTTAAATTTTTATCTATCCGAGTAAAAATTACCAATGTTAGAAGTTGCAAAATTAGCTGCAAAAAAAGCAGGAGACTTTTTACTTTCTAATTTTGGGAACATAAAGAATATAGTCTCTAAAGGAGATAGAAACTTAGCTACAGATTTAGATAAAGAAGCAGAGCAAGTTATTGTAGATATTCTCAGTAAAGAATTTCCCACGCATGGGATTTTAGGAGAAGAAAAAGTGCGTAGGAATTTAGAGGAAGATTTTCTCTGGATAATTGACCCTTTAGATGGGACTCACAACTTTATTCGGGGGATAGCTATATTTGGGGTCTCGATTGGGTTATGGCATAAAGAGGAATTTGTTTTGGGTGTAGTTTATCTTCCTAAAGATGAGGAATTATATTGGGCAGAAAAAGGCAAAGGTGCTTTTAAGAATAATCAAAGAATTTTTACTTCTAAAGTTTCTGAACTTAAAAAAGCCTCAGGCTGTTTTGATTCGAGCATCCGTTATTCCCCAGAGATTATGCTGAGGAGTTTAGGTGAGCTTACTAAACATTGTTTCAATGTAAGAATGTTTGGTTCATCAGCTAGAACTTTAACCTATTTAGCAGAAGGAAAGATTGACTTTACTATAGAATTTCATGACCGGCCTTGGGATTTTGCTGGAAGTGTTTGTATCGTAAAGGAGGCTGGGGGAATATTTTTAGATTTGAAGGGAAATTCCCTCACCCCTAAAAGCATTGGTTATACAGCTTCCTCTAGTCTTATCTATCCTCAACTTAGAAAGATTTTAGAAGAGATTACTAACAAGGAGTGAGTAAATACTTATCCAGATTATTTCTGGTTTTTCAGATAATTATTCTTGGTTTTTTTTCTTTTTTTCTATTCTTTCGAATTTTCTTCCCTTATTCTAGAGGAAGATTTTCTCCTCAAATAGAGATAAGCCCTGAGAAGATAGTTTTCGAGGCTAAACTCAATTCTAACTCTAAAGATATTTTAAACCTCATTAGTTTTGATGTTGCCTCTTATATAGACTCTTTAGGATTATGGGATGGCAGGGTTTTTCAAAAAAGATTAGATGAGAGAAGTTTAATTTGGACTGGACTGGACTTGGAAATATTTCAGGAGTGGATAATTACTAACCACATAGATTACTATCACTCCCCTTTTAAGGGGAGAGTCTTTTTTATTTTTGAAGGAGATAACTTTTATAAAGAAGTAGAAGCAAGGCTATTAATTAAGAATTATGAGAGCTTAGCCTTAGAGAATATGATTTTTTTAGGCTTGGGGCTTAAAGATTTCTTAATAAATTCGTCTTTTCCCTCCATAGGTTCTTTTTCTGAATCTAAGCCCTCTGTAGAGGATTTTTTGGAAAGTTTATTTAAGAGGCCCAATTTAAGAATTATAATTGATAGGAGTATTCTACCTGAGAGAAGATGTAAAGTAAAAGTTCTCATTCTTAAATAATGGGAAGACTAAGAGACTATCTAATTTGTATTTTAGCTGCTTTATTGCTTATTTATCTTCAGAAGTTTTTAGTAGGAAGTTTTACCCCTTATTCTGGTTTTACTTCTTCTGTAGGAAATTATTTCCTTTTAGCTTTAGTTAGTGGCTTTTTCTTTGGCCTTATTAGCTGTCCCGTATGTGGTTTGCCTTTAAGTTTATCTTTGGCTTCTACAGAGAATATCCTTTTAGGTGTATTTTTTAAAAATATTATCTTTCACTTAGGAAGGTTTCTGATTATTTTCTCTTATGCTTATATAGGTGGAGTAATTATTCAAAGTTTAAATAATTTTTTTTATAATTTAAGTTTTCTCTTAGGAGGGTTTTTGATGGCTCTTATAGGTCTAGGGATAATTCTAAGAGTTAAATTAAGGCTTCCTTTTCTTTTTCTCGGAAAAGGAGGAGTAAATCCTTTATTTTATCTTCTTCTTGGTTTAAGTTTAGGGTTTGCTTGTGGGCTAGAGGCAGGAGGATTTTTGGTTCCTCTTTGGCTTAGAGCGGGTTCTTTTTTTGTTAGAGTAATGGGAGGGTTTATATTTTCTTTTTCAGCAATTTTGCCTACCCTTATAATGAGTTTTCTTATCTATTTGGGTTTTGAGGGAGCAATCTTCTTTTTTAAAGAGAGAGTTAGGTTTTTCTTAACTAATACTTCTGGATTTTTTCTTTTGCTTTTTGGAGTATTTTTCATAGTATCCTTTTTTAGATGGTAAGAAATATCTTTTTTTCTATATTTATTCTTATCAATACCATAACCTTAGCTCAGGAAGAGCCTAATTTGAAGAGAATTTTTCCTGAAGCTGAGAGGAGTTTGAGAATATCTCAACCTTTTCCCTATACTGCTTTTTTTCGGAAAGGTAGAGAATTAGTAGGGGTCTGTTTCGTGGCTTCTGAGGTGATTTCTAATACTAAGGGTTTTTCTGGTGAGATTAAGACCCTCATCTGTATTGATAAAGAGGCTAAAGTAAGGACAGTAGAGGTTATCTCCCATAATGAGACTCCGGGTTGGGGCGATAAGATAGAAAGTAAGGAATTTTTGAGCCAGTTTAAAGGGAAATATATCTATGATAATTTTTTGGTAGGAGAAGACATTCAGGGTATAAGTGGAGCTACTATTTCCTCTAAGAGTTTAGCCAGGATTGTAAAAGAGGCTTCTCACAGAGCCTATGAGGAAATTTTTGAAAAGAAAAGCTTAAGCTCTATAACGATATCTTTTTTAAATAAGGATATTCTCTTAGTAGCTCTTTTTTTGTTTTTAGCTTCTCTCTTTATATTAGGAAGAAGTTTATTCTTAAGAGGTTTTTTTCTTCTTTTAGTGATTATTTATTTTGGATTTTTAAAGGGTCTATTTATTTCTATTTTTAATGTAGTCCAAATTTTAAGAATTCAATTTCCCTCTTTTGGAGATAGCCTATTTTGGTATATTTTATTTGTTTTTAGTTTTTTGGGCACAGTATTTTTAGGAAGATTTTATTGTGGATGGCTTTGTCCTTTTGGAGGGATACAAGAGTTTCTCTCTAAAATACCCCTTAAGAAGTTAAAAGTCCCCTATCATCTAAATAGCTACCTTCTTAAAGTAAAGTATATTCTTCTAATTTTAGCTTTATTCTTACTTTTAAGAGAAAGAGACTTTTTATTTAAAATTGAGCCTTTTAGTTATTTTTTTAAACCAAGCTTATTTAGTATATTTTTTTATTATTCCTTAGTTATCTTAGTTATTTCTATATTTATTCCTCGTTTTTTCTGCAGATACTTGTGTTTGGTGGGAGCAATTTTTGCTCTCTTATCTAAAGTTTCTTTGGTAAAATATAGATTAAGGTGTAAAGACAAGAACTGTAAAGTATGTATAAAGAGATGTCCTTTAGGGATAATTGATGAGAGAGGAAAAATTCAAGATGAGGAATGTATAAGGTGTAATATTTGTCAAGATTGTATTTTCGATAAAAAGAAATGAAGAAGATTTTTTTAGGTTTAGGTTTTTTAATAACGCTTTTTATCTTGGTTTCTTTTTACTTTAATTGCCAAAGTGCATCTTCGGAATTTTTACATAAGGCAATGTGGTGGGAGGAGTTTGGAGGAGGCAGAGTTCGTTGTCAGCTTTGTCCTTTCAGGTGTATCTTAGAAGATTCTGAAGTTGGTCAATGTAGGGTAAGAAAGAATATCGGAGGAATTTTGTATACTTTAAATTATGGGAAAATAGTAGCAGCCCATATTGACCCTATAGAAAAAAAACCAGTATTTCATTTTCTTCCCGGCACGGGAATTTTTTCTATTGCTACTGCTGGGTGTAATCTTCACTGTAAGTATTGTCAGAATTGGGCAATTTCTCAACGTTCTCCCTCAGAAGTTGAGTATACTTATATGAGCCCTCAAAAGATAGTAAATTTGGCTAAGGCTTATCACTGTTTATCAATTGCTTATACTTATAGTGAGCCGGTTGTATTCTATGAATTAGTATATGATACTGCTAAACTTGCTAAGAAGGAGGGTTTATATAATGTAATGGTTACTGCTGGTTATATAAATGAAGAGCCCCTAAGAGAGCTTTGTAAGTTTATGGATGTAATAAAAGTGGATTTAAAGGGTTACAGTAAAGATTTCTACCGGAAAGTTGTATTTGGAGATTTAGATGTTGTTCTTAAGAATCTAAAACTTATAAAAGAGGAGGGAGTTTGGCTTGAGGTGGTAAATTTAGTAGTCCCCACCTTAAATGATTCTGAGAAGGATATAAGAGCTCTTTGTATGTGGATAAAAGAAAATTTGGGAGATAAGGTCCCTCTTCATTTTTCTCGTTTTTATCCTATGTATAAACTGACTAATCTTGCCCCCACACCTGTAGAGACTTTAGAGAAAGCTTACAAGATTGCTAAAGAAGTAGGATTAAAATATGTTTATATTGGAAATATACCTGGACATCCTTATGAAAGCACCTATTGTCCCAAGTGTGGAAAAGTATTAATAAAGAGAAGAGGTTATCAAGTTTTAGAAAACAACATAGTAGAGGGAAGATGTAAATTTTGTGGGGAAGAAATCCCGGGAATCTGGGAGGAACCTTAGGCCAGATAAATTGAAAAGTTTTAGATTTTATGTTAAAATTTAATCAATGGAGAGAAAACCTAAATTCTTAGTTCTTTGCCGAGATAGAGAAAACTCCTCCGAATTAAAGGCTCTTCTTAAGAAAATAAGGGGCTCTTTTAAGTTTAGTAAGTCTTTCCTTAAGGCTTTATTTCTCCTAAAAAGAGATGCCTTTCAAATAATTATTGTGGATATAGACTCTTTCTATCTCTATCCTAAGAGGATAGAGAACTTTTTTAAGAAAGCAAAGGCTTACAATCCTCAGTTAGTAGTTCTTATAGTTGTAAGTCCTTCTTTTTTAAACTTAGCTGTGACTCTTTTAAAGAAAGGGGGTGATTTTTACCTCAAGAGGCCCCTTTCTGAGCAGGAGCTAAAGATAGCTACAGGGCTTCTTTATAATTTCCAGAAACTTTTGGTTAAGAATAGAGAGTATAGAGAGAGACTAGATACCTTGAGCAAGAAAGTTGAGTCTTACTTTTTAATTGACTTTTTGACTGACTGCTATAATTATCGTTATTTAGTAAGAAGGCTTAAGGAAGAGATTAAGAGAGCCCAGAGATATTTAAGGAGCATCTGTTTAGTAAGCATAGACATTGATTCTCTAAGGGATATAAATGAAAGTTTTGGAGAGGATATGGGAGATCTGGTTATTGTTCAGTTAGCTAACCTCTTAAAAAAGAACATAAGAGGCAACGATGTAATATGTAGTGGAGGTGCGGGCAGATTCTATGTAATTCTGCCTGATACTTCTAAGAGGGGAGCAAAATTTTTCTTGGAAAGGATACTTAATAAGATAACCCAATATAGATTTGGGATAAAGTCCCAGACGCTTTCTATAAAAGTAAATATAGGAGTGGCTATCTATCCTTCAGAAGGGATAGATTCTTCAGCTTCTTTTATAAGAGCCTCTCAGAAAGCTTTAAGAGTCTCTAAGAGGAGTAATACTCCTATTACTTTCTATAGCAAAAAGACAGTTCTTAAGGAGGAGGTCCAAGATGTAGAAACTCTCCAGAAAAGATTGGAGTCTCTCAATCGTTTGGTTAGTGAAGGCTTAATAGAGATGATTTATGGCTTTGCCAAGACTATTGAGGCAAAAGATGAGTATACTGGAAGGCACATTGAGGATACTGCTGTGATAGCCGAAAAAATTGCAAGGAAATTTAAACTTTCCTCTTCGGAAGTAGAAAATATAAGACATGCAGCAATTCTTCACGACTTGGGTAAAGTAGGAATAGAAGAAAGAATTCTTCTAAAGAAGGGGAAACTCACCTCCAAAGAGATGGAGAAGATTAGAAAGCACCCTTTAATTGCTGCTCAAATTCTAAAATCTATCCATGCCCTCTCAGGAGCTGTTCCGGCTATTCTTCATCATCATGAGCGTTACGACGGTAAAGGATACCCTTATGGCTTGAAGGGAGAAGATATCCCTCTCTCTGCAAGGATTATTGCTGTGGCTGATGTCTACCAGGCTCTAATATCAGATAGACCTTATAGAAAGGCTTACTCCAAGAAAGAGGCTATTGAGATTATAAAGAAAGAGGCAGGAACGCACTTTGACCCTAAAGTGGTAGAGGCCTTTCTTAAGATAGTAGAGTAACCTTCCTTATTAAATTAAAGTGAGAATGTTTTTGGTTAAAGGAAAGAGAGAAGAATATTTTATGAGGAAGGCTTTGGAGTTAGCTAAGAAGGCTCTAAAAGAAGATGAGGTCCCTGTGGGCTGTGTTATTGTTTATAAAGATAAAATTATTGCTCAGGCTCATAATCAAGTAGAGAGACTTAAAGATTCTACTGCCCATGCTGAGATGATTGCTATAACTCAGGCTGAAGGGTTTCTTAAAAGTAAGTGGTTGAAGGACTGTTCAGTTTATGTTACAATTGAGCCTTGTTTTATGTGTGCTACAGCTTTAGGTTTAGCCCGAGTTAAAGAAGTATTTTTCGGTGCTTATCAACTTAAGATAGGAGGTTTTGGTTCCTTGGTAGATATAAATAAATTTAAGGTTTTTCCTCAAATTAAAGTGGGGGCTTCTATTTTAGAAGAAGAATCCAAAGTTCTTATTCAGGAGTTTTTTAGAAGAAGGAGGCTTAAGGAGTGGGATGGTTTATAGATAAAATTCGTAAGCAAGCCAAACTTTCTCCTAAAAGGATAGTTTTTCCGGAGTATGAGGATGAGAGGATTCTTGAGGCTGTGGAGATAATTGTCAAGGAGGGGATAGCCCATCCTTTAGTTTTGTCTCCAGATAAAATAGAAAAACAAAAATTAGAGTATTTTGCCCAGCTTTATTGTGAGCTTCATTCTAACAAATGTAAGAGCCTAAAGGAAGCAAAAGAGTTGATATCTAATCCTTTATATTATGGAGCAATGCTTACCCGTTTAGGAGAAGTGGATGCTTTCATAGCTGGAGCAAAGTTTTCCACTTCCTCAGTGATAAGAGCAGCTCTTAGATGCTTGGAGATAGATGAGGATTATAATTTAGTCTCGGGTTGTTTTGTGATGGAAATAGATAATACTCTCTATGGAGAGAGGGGAGTGTTTGTCTATAGCGACTGCGCAGTTATTCCTTCCCCAGATTCTCAACAGTTAGCCATTATAGGCTTATCAGCTGCAAGATTTGCTAGAGAGATTTTAGAGATTGAGCCAAGAGTAGCTTTCTTGAGTTTTTCTACAAAAGGTTCAGCCAAAACTTTAGAGGTTGAGAAGGTTAAAAAAGCAGTTTCTATTCTAAGAGAGAAAGAACCTTCGCTTTTAGTAGATGGAGAACTTCAGGTGGATTCAGCATTAGACTCTGGAGTAGCTAGAAGGAAAGTTCCAAATTCCCCTGTAGCTGGAAGGGCTAATGTTTTGATATTTCCTGATTTGAATGCTGGTAATATCTCTTATAAGTTAACTGAGCGCTTAGCAAAAGCCAAGGCTTTAGGCCCT
>CAZSAI010000008.1:0-21713 GCA_964604895.1 uncultured Planctomycetia bacterium | reverse complement strand
TAAACCTTTTCTTCTCCCTCTTTGAGCTTTCCTGTATTTTACTCTACTGGGTATAAAAGCCATAACTATCTCTTATCTTCCCTCTTCCTCTTTTTGAAGATAAGTTCCTAAAGAAGCTTCTCCCTTATAAACCCAAACTTTTACTCCAATTTTACCATAGGTAGTCTTTGCCTCAGCAAAACCATAATCTATATCAGACCTAAAAGTTTGAAGAGGAATTTTTCCTTGCTTGTAAACTTCGGAACGAGCAATCTCTAGGCCTCCTAGTCTTCCTGAACACCTTATCTTTATTCCTTGGCATCCCTCAGCTAAGGCTGAAGCTATTGCTCTCTTCATAGCTCTACGGAAATTTACCCTTTTTACAATTTGAAAAGCTATTAACTCTGCTATGAGCTGAGCCTCTAGTTGAGGAGTTAAAACCTCCTCGGGACTAATGAAAATTTCCTTATTTGTAATCTCGGAGATCTCTGACTTTACTCTTTCTATCTCTTGACCGCGTCTCCCAATTATCATACCTGGCCGAGAAGTCCTAATTCGTATCCTTATGCTTTGAGGAGAAACCCTTTCTATCAAAATTTGGGCAATCGAACCTTCAGGATAAGCCTGCTTAATAACTTTCCTTATCTTTACATCCTCTTCTAAAAAATCAGCAAATTCTTTCTTTTTTTGAGCAAACCAAAGAGACTGCCAACTCTTTCCAAACCCTATTCTTAAAATATAAGGATGAACTTTCTGCCCCATTTTTTAATAGATTTAAGTTTTTTTTGTATCTAACTCTATCTCTATATGAGAAGTCCTCTTTCTTATCATTACTGCTCTCCCAAAAGGAGCTGCTTTATATCTCTTAAGCATAGGTCCAGAATTTACTACCAACTTTGATATATAAATACTACCCAAATCATGAGTATCTATACCCTTGTTTTGAGCATTACTGATTGCTGATTTTACTAATTTAAGCAAAGAAGAGGCGCTCCTCTTATTAACGTGAGAAAGTACAGCTAAGGCATAGTTTAAAGAACGACCCCTTATCAATCTTGCCAATTGATTCATCTTTGTAGGAGAAACTCTTAAATATCTTAATTTAGCCTTAGCTATCATATCAAAAATCTACTTCTTCTCGGGAGCTTTTTTTGCCTTTATGCCTCCATGCTGTCTAAAAGTCCGGGTAGGAGCAAACTCTCCCAACCGATGCCCTACCATCGCCTCAGTTATAAATACAGGAACATGCTTCTTTCCATCATGCACAGCAAAAGTAAGCCCAACAAATTCAGGGACAATTACTGAGGCCCTTGACCAAGTCTTAATTGGGGCCCTAGTTCCTTTCTCCTTTGCAAGTTTAGCTTTCTTAAGAAGCTTCTCATCTACAAAAGGACCCTTTTTTAATGACCTTCCCATCTCAGTGTTTCTTTCTCTTTTTCTTTTCTCTTCGTTTAATAATGAATCTATTACTTTTTTTATTAGGCTTTCTGGTTTTGCCTCCTTTGGTGGGCCTACCCCAAGGAGTTACTGGATGGGGATTACCTTGACCAGCCTTTCCTTCTCCTCCTCCGTGAGGATGGTCCACCGGATTCATAGCAACTCCTCTTACTTTAGGCCTTCTTCCTAACCATCTTAGTCTTCCTGCTTTTCCTAAACTAAGAGAGGAATGCTCCACATTTCCTACTTGACCTATGGTAGCCCTACACTCCAGGCTCAGAAGTCTTACTTCTCCTGAAGGAAGTTTAAGCTGAGCATAACCTTTCTCTTTGGCCAAGAGCTGAGCCCAGCCCCCTGCGCTTCTAACTAACTTTCCTCCCTTCCCAGGTTTTAACTCTATATTATGGATTAAAGTTCCTAAAGGAATGTATTTTAATTTCATAGCATTACCGGGCTTAATCTCTCCTTGATAGTCTCTAGCGCTTACTACTGTATCAGAGACTCCTAAATCCTTAGGCCAAAGAATGTATCTTTTTTCTTTATCAGGATATTCTAGAAGAGCTATTCGAGCACTTCGATTAGGATCATACTCTATTGCTACCACTTTAGCTGGGGTATCAAATTTATCCCGCTTAAAATCTATTATCCTATATTTACGTTTATGTCCTCCGCCCCTTCTTCTTACAGTTATCCTCCCTAGATTGTTCCTACCCCCGCTCTTTCTAAGAGGCAAAACCAAAGACTTCTCAGGCTTCTCTTTAGTAATCTCTTTAAAGTCTGAAATTACTGCAAATCTCATTGAAGCTGTCACTGGCTTTAACTTCTTTACTCCCATAATTTCTCCTTAATTATCTACTCCTCTGAGTCTAGCCTATATTTATACTTTGGCCTTCTCTTACTCTAACTATTGCTTTCTTCCAAGAAGGAGTATGTCCTTCTTTGAATCTTAACCGTCTCCTCTTAGAAGGCATATTTATGATATTTACTTTGGTAACTTTAACATTGTAAATCTTCTCTACTGCCTTTTTAACTTCTGTCTTGTTAGCTTTTTTTTCTACCCAAAAACCATATAATCCTTGAGAGGCTTGCCTTTGAAGTTTTTCAGTAATTAAAGGTGATTTTATAATTAAATATGGGTCTCTCATTTCCTCCTCGAATTGAACTTTACCTTAATAATTCTTCCCTCCAAAATTTCTAAAGCTTTCCGGGTTAAAATCAAATTTTTACAGTTTAAAGCTAAATAAGCATTAAGATCTTTTGCCCTAACCAAATCTATATTCTCTAAATTCCTCGCTGAAAGCATAACTTCTTTAGAAAAAGCCTCATCTACAAACAGACTTCTCTTTTCTAACTTTAAATTCTTAATAAGATTATAAAATTCCTTAGTTTTAAAAGAATTAGTCTCTAATTTATCTAAAATTAGCAACTCTTTATCATTAAGTTTAGCATTCAAAGCTGACTTTAAAGCAAGAAGCTTCATCTTCTTAGGGATGGTTTTATAAACATACCTAGGTTTAGGACCAAAAACTACACCACCTTTTCTCCATAAAGGATTGCGAATCTCTCCTACTCTGGCTCTACCCGTACCTTTCTGTCTCCAAGGTTTTACTCCACTACCTTTTACTTCTCCTCTAGTCTTAGTAGAAGCTTTCCTTACAGAATGCAAATTACTTATATAAGAAAGCACAACCTGATGAAGTAGAGCTAAGTTCACCTGCTTATCAAAAATAGCTGGATTAAGTTTTATCTTCTCCAAACTCTTACCCTCTTTATTTAGTACTGGATATTCCATCTTTCTTCTTTATAATTACTAAACTATTCTTTGGACCTGGACAGCTTCCTTTAACAAAAATAAGACCTCTCTCTTTATCTATTTTTAGGATTGTAAGATTCCTCACCGTAACAAAAGAATTTCCCATACCTCCAGGCATAGGATGGCCTTTTACTATCCTACCCGGATAGGTAGAAGCACCAGCTGAACCAATCCTTCTATGAGTCATCGAACCATGAGAAGCTGGCTGTCCACTCCAGTTATGTCGCTTCATCCCCCCTTGAAAACCTCTACCAATACTCTTTGCTCTGATATCCACTACCTCCTTCTCAGAAAAAATCTCTATCCCTAAATCTTGACCTACCTCTACGGAATCTTCTCTAATTTTTTCTGTCTCCTTTATATATTTAAAGTAGGGCTGTCCCAATTTCTTAAAATACCCTAATTGCGGTTTTTTCTTTCTCCTCTCCTTTTTAATCTCTTGATAACCCATAACCACTCTTTCTTTTTTTTCTATCCTTTTTACTTCTAAAATTCGACAAGGACCTACCTCTATTAAAGTCACTGGAAGAAGCTCTCCTTCCTCAGAGAAAATTTGAGTCATCCCTAATTTTTTTCCAAAAATTTCTCTTACCATTTTGTTATAAGCTTTAAGTCTTCTGAACTATTTCCACATTTACCCCTGCAGGCAAGTTCAACTTCCTTAAAGCTTCTACTGTCTTAGGTGTAGGTCCACTCAATTCCAATACTCTTTTATGAATTGCCAGGATAAATTGTTCTCTCGACTTCTTGTCGATATGAGGTGAACGTAGCACCGTATAAACCTTCCTTTTAGTAGGAAGTGGGATAGGGCCTGAAACTTTTGCTCCTGTCTTTAAAATAGTCTCCACAATCTCCTGAGTAGACTGATCCAGCAATCTATGGTCATACGCTTTTAATTTAATCCTTATTTTCTCCATACCCTCTTACTATTATTCAAAACTTCCCCACCAGAATTAGTCTCATCCTGCTGAAAAATAGGTTTAATAAGTTATAAACTTCTTAACCTTCTAAACTATTCTATAACTTCGGTAACAACCCCTGCTCCTACAGTTCTTCCACCTTCTCTTATAGCAAACCTTAACTCTTTCTCTAAGGCTACAGGTTGGATAAGTTCAACTGTAAGCTCTACATTATCTCCGGGCATAACCATCTCTACTCCTCCAGGTAAAGTGACTGTTCCAGTAACATCAGTAGTTCTAAAATAGAATTGAGGTCTATAACCAGTAAAGAAAGGAGTATGCCTTCCTCCTTCTTCCTTCTTTAAAGCATAAACCTGAGCCTTAAATTTAGTATGAGGGGTAATCGAACCTGGCTGAGCTATAACCATCCCTCTTTCTAAATCTTCCTTCTCTACACCTCTCAAAAGGAGTCCCACATTATCACCAGCTAAACCTTCGTCCAAAGTCTTTCTAAACATCTCTATTCCAGTTACCACAGTCTTTCTAACCTCTGGCCTCATACCTACAATCTCTACCTCATCATTCAGTTTGACTTTTCCTCTTTCTATCCTTCCTGTACCCACTGTACCTCTACCAGAGATGGAAAATACATCTTCAACTGCCATAAGAAAAGGCTTCTCTATATCTCTCTTAGGTTGAGGAATATAATCATCTATGGCCTTAAGAAGCTCAGCTATAGGTTTACAATTTGGACAGTCATCCTTCCCACACCCACACTCCATAGCCTTTAAAGCTGAACCTCTAATCACAGGAACTTTATCTCCAGGAAATTCATATTTAGATAAGAGGTCTCTTACTTCTGTGTCTACCAACTCAATGAGGTCAGCATCATCTACTAAATCTACCTTATTAATAAACACCACTATTGCCGGAACATTTACCTGCCGAGCCAAAAGAATATGTTCTCTGGTCTGAGGCATAGGTCCATCATCAGCAGCTACCACTAAGATTGCTCCATCCATTTGAGCTGCACCGGTAATCATATTTTTAATATAGTCAGCATGCCCAGGGCAATCAATGTGAGCGTAGTGTCTTGCTTCAGTTTCATATTCTACATGAGCAATATTAATGGTTAAGCCTCTTTCTTTCTCTTCTGGCGCCTTATCAATATCTTCGTACTTTAAAGCCTGGGCTTTCCCTTTTGCTGCTAAAAACTTGGTTATAGCTGAAGTCAAAGTAGTCTTCCCATGATCAACATGCCCAATGGTGCCAATATTCAAATGAGGCTTACTCCTGACAAACTTTTCTTTGGCCATATCCCACCTCCTTTTCCTCTTTTTATGGCCCTATCTTACCCTCACATTTAAAGTCCACCATAAAACCTAAATCCCTAACACTCTATGCATTATCTCTTCAGGTACCTTCTCATAAAAAGCAGGTTCCATAGAGTAAGAACCTCTGCCTTGAGTGATGTTTCTTAAGGTATCAGCATAATCAAAAACCTCTCTTAAAGGTACATAAGCCTCCACAAGTTTTATATTGCCTTTATCTTTTATAGATAAAATCTTAGCTCTCTTTGAGTTCAAATCACCTAAAACCTGACTTAAATAATCTAAGGCTACTAATACCTCCAATCTCATTATCGGCTCAAGCAAGATAGACTCTCCTTTTCTAAGTCCCTCGCTAAAACCTATATTAGCAGCTATTTGAAAATCTAAATCTGAAGAGTCAACTTCATGGTAAGAGCCATCGATTAAAACAGCTTTTACATTGGTAACTGGATAGCCACCTAAGACCCCACTCTCAGAAGCTTCCTCTATCCCTTTTTTAACTGCTGGGATAAAATTCTGAGGAATCAGCCCCCCTTTTATCTTACTTTCAAAATCAACCCCTATGCTATCTTTAGGTTCAAGACTTAAAACTACTCGAGCAAAATGGCCTCTTCCTCCACTTTGCTGAATAAACTCTCCTCGACAGACTACTTTCTTAGTGATTGTTTCTCGGAAAGCCACCTGAGGTTTTCCCACACGGGTCTTTATCCCAAAAAGCCTCTGAAGTTTATCTACAGCTATCTCTAAATGGAGTTTTCCCATTCCAGAAATTATAGTCTGACCAGTCTCAGAATTATAAGAAACTTTAAATGTAGGGTCCTCCTCAGTTAATTTTCCTAAAGCTAAACTCAACTTATCCTGATCAGCTTTAGACAGAGGCTCAATTGCCTGAGAAATTACTGGTTCAGGAAATTGAATCTTCTCTAGAAGTAGGGAATTCTTCTCTTCAGATAAAGTATCTCCAGTAGTAGTTTCCTTAAGCCCAACCAGACAGACTATATCTCCCCAGAAAGCTTCCTCTATAAGTTCCTGTTTATTAGCATGCATTCTCACTATTTTATTTACTCTCTCTCTCACCTTTTTTGTAGAATTATAGACCCACTCTCCAGCCTTAATTTTTCCTGAATAGACTCTTACATAATTCAGTTTCCCTACATAAGGGTCAATCGCTATCTTAAAACATAAAGCACAAAAACCAGAGTCTTGAGAAATTTTTACCTCTTTTACAACACCTTCCTCATCGTATATAGAAATTCTTGCCTTATCTAAAGGAGAGGGTAAATACTTGCATATACCATCCAAAAGAAGCTGAATGCCTTTGTTCTTCAAAGCTGAACCACAAAATACAGGAAAAATCTCCCCAGTAATAGTTAATTTCCTTATAGAATCAATAAGTTTAGCCTCAGGGATATCTTTACCTTCTATGAATCTTTCTAAGATAGAATCGTCTTTCTCAGCAAGCCTATTAAGGAGAATTTCTTTGTATCTCTTGACTAACTCCCCTAAGCCTTGAGGAATCTCCTTATAAATAAGATTTAGACCTAACTCATCTCCATAAAATATGGCTTTCTCTTTCAATAAATCCACTATCCCCACAAACTCTCCATTCTGATATATCGGTAATTGCATAAGAAGAGGGGTGGCTCCTAATTTTTCCTTAATCTCCTTCTCGCAGTTAAACAAATCTGCTCCTACCTTATCCATCTTATTAACAAAAACTATCCGAGGAACCCCGTATTTTTCAGCTTGCCTCCAGACACTTTCTGATTGAGGTTCAACGCCTCCTTGAGCACACAAGATAACCACTGCACCATCTAAGACTTTTAAGGACCTTTCCACTTCAGCAGTAAAATCTACATGGCCAGGGGTATCTATTATATTTATCTGGTAATTTCCCCATTTGCAATAAGTAGCTGCAGAAGTTATAGTTATGCCTCTTTCTTTCTCTTGAGGCATCCAATCAGTAGTGGCTGTACCTTCATCTACTTCTCCTAATCTATGAATCCGGCCAGTGTAAAAAAGGATTCTTTCAGTAGTAGTGGTCTTACCCGCATCTATATGGGCAATTAAGCCTATATTCCTTATACTTTGAAGTCTTCTTATATCTTGCATCTTTTTCTCCAGAATAACTTCCATTTACCTAATTTAGTCCTCATTAAAATCTAAAATGAGCAAAGGCTCTGTTAGCTTCAGCCATCTTATGAGTATCGTCTCTCTTCTTAATAACCCCACCTTCATTATTATAAGCATTAGCAAGCTCCTCAGCTAATTTTATCTGCATGGGCCTGCCTTTCTTACTTATAGCAAAATCTCTTATCCAATGCATAGCAATAGAAATACCTTTTTCCTTATCCACCTCTATAGGAACCTGATAGGTTGCCCCACCGATTCTCCGAGGTTTTACTACTAATCTTGGTCGAGCATTATCTAAAGCTTTATATAATATATTCAAAGGGTCCTGATTAAACCTTTCCTTCAAAATATTTAATGCTCCGTAAACTATTTTAGAAGCTTTTGATTTTTTGCCTTCTCTCATTATTATATTTATAAATTTTCCTACTGTCAGAGAATTAAATACAGGATCCGGCTGAGGCTTTCTTTTTTCTGCTCTTCTTCTTCTCATCTTACCTCTAAATTAAAATTATTTAGGCTTCTTTGTCCCATACTTAGAACGGGATTTTTTCCTATCTACCACTCCCTGAGTATCTAAGGTTCCTCTTACAATGTGATACTTTACTCCAGGTAAATCTTTGACTCTTCCTCCCCTTACTAAAACTATGGAATGTTCTTGAAGGTTATGTCCTTCCCCAGGAATATAAGCAGTGACTTCTTTTCCTGTTGTAAGCCTTACCCTTGCTACCTTTCTTAAAGCTGAGTTAGGTTTCTTAGGAGTCATAGTTCTTACTTGGATACAGACCCCTCTTCTCTGAGGACAACTCATCAAAGCAGGAGACTTGCTCTTTTTCTTTTTAGGAATTCTAGGTTTTCTTAATAGCTGAGCAATAGTAGGCATTACTTTCCTTTCTCTTGAGAATCAACCTTAAATTCTACATCTCTATGAGCATAAAATCCTGTACCTGCAGGAATAAGATGACCCACAATTACATTCTCTTTAAGACCAGCTAACTCATCCACTTTTCCTGAAGCTGCGGCTTCAGTCAAAACCCGGGTGGTTTCTTGAAAACTTGCTGCTGAAATAAAACTCTTAGTAGCCAAAGAAGCCTTAGTTATTCCTAAAAGTAGAGGAGAGGCCGAAGCTGGCTTACCACCCTTTTTAATCACTCTCTCATTTTCTCTTCTGAATTCCCATTTATCTACAGCTTGAGAAGGTAAAAAATCAGTATCTCCGGGGTCAATTATTCTTACTTTCTTAAGCATCTCCCTTATTATCAGTTCAATATGTTTATCATTAATTCGTACCCCTTGGAGCCTGTAGACCTCTTGAATTTCATTAACTAAGTATTCTTGAAGAACTTTATCACCACAAACCCTTAAAATATCTTGCAAAACTATAGGACCATCGGTAAGTTGCTGACCTGCAACTACCCTATCTCCTCTATAGACTATAGGATGCTTCCCCGGAGGAATAATATACTCCTTCTGCATCCCGGTAGGAGAACGAACTATTATCTTTCTTTCACCACCCTTACCTTGAGCAAACTCTACAAAACCCTCTATTTCACTAACTACAGCCGGACTTTTAGGTCGGCGAGCCTCAAATAGCTCAGCCACCCGAGGCAAACCTCCAGTAATATCTCGAGTTTTAACAATTAAGCGGGGAATCTTAGCCAAAACATCTCCTGCCTCTACTATCCTTGCATCCTCAACCATAATATGAGCTCCTGAAGGTATAGGGTAAATTCCTAAAACCTCCTCTTTATCAGAAACAATCACTATTTGAGGGTGGTAGTCTCCTCTAAACTCTATCACTACCCTTTCTTTTCTGTTAGTAGCTAAGTTCAACTCTTCCTGTACAGTTATCCCATCAATTAAATCTTCATAGCGAACTTTTCCTTTAACTTCACTCAATATAGGAACAGAGTAAGGATCCCATCTTACAAATATTTTATCCTTCTCTATCTGTTGGCCTTCAGGATAGAGAATCAATGCACCCTGAGGAATAGGGTTCTTCTGAATCTCTCTTCCCTGTTCATCGCAGATAGCTACTAAACCATTTCTATTTAAAACTACAAAACCTTCCTTTTTCTCAGCCAGTTTGAGACTATGATACTTTATAGTACCTCTTTCTTTTGCTTTAATAAAAGAACGCTCAGCTACTCGAGAGGCAGTGCCTCCTATATGGAAAGTTCTCATAGTAAGCTGCGTTCCTGGCTCTCCTATAGATTGAGCTGCAATTATCCCTACTGCTTCTCCTAACTCTACCATTCTCCCAGTGGCTAAGTTTCTTCCGTAACATTTGCGACAGACTCCTCTCTCAGATTCACAAGTAAGAACGCTCCTTATCTTTATTTTTTCAATTCCTAACTCCTCAATCTTCTCTGCTTTCTCCTCAGTAATCTCATCTCCTGCCTTTACTATTACCTCATCAGTAACAATATCTACTATATTATCTAAGGCTACTCTCCCTACAATTCTCTCCTTAAGAGAAACTACCACCTCATCCCCTTCTATGATAGCTGAGAGAGTTATCCCATTCACCGTACCACAATCCTCCTCTATCACTATAACTTCTTGAGCTACATCTATCAATCTGCGGGTTAAATACCCAGCATCAGCGGTCTTTAGAGCTGTGTCAGCCAAACCTTTTCTTGCTCCATGAGTAGATATAAAGTATTCAAGTACGGATAAGCCTTCTCTAAAATTAGAAGTAATAGGGGTCTCAATTATTTCTCCCGAAGGTTTAGCCATAAGCCCACGCATTCCAGCAAGCTGTCTTATTTGAAGTTTTGAACCTCTTGCTCCAGAATCAGCCATCATAAAGATAGGATTAAAATTATCTAAACCCCTAAATACGTAATCAGAGACTTTATCAGTAGTTCTGGTCCAAATATCTACGATTTTATTATGGCGCTCTCTTTCAGTAATTATTCCTCGATTATATTGATTTTCTACTTTAGAAACCTCTCTTAAAGCCTCCTCTAAACACTCCTGTTTCTGAGAAGGTATCTTTAAATCATCTACTGAAATGCTTATCCCCCCTAATGTGGCATACTCAAAACCTAAATCCTTTAAATCATCTAAAAGCTGAATAGTCCGATGATGACCAAATCTTTTGTAGCACTCCTTAATTATTTCAGTAACTTTCTTCTTACCCAAGAGTTCATTAACAAAGCCAAAATCTACAGGAAGAATCTGATTAAAAATAACTCTTCCTGGTGTAGTCTCAATAATTTTATATCCTTGAATATCCTTAACTCTTACTTTAATCTTAGCATGGAGTTCTACCTCTTCATCCTGATAAGCTGTAATTACTGAATCTAAATCAGAAAATTTTAAACCTTCTCCTTTAGCTTTATTCTTGACTGAGGTAAGATAACGTAAGCCCAAAATAATATCTTGGGTAGGAGTAACAATAGGTCTTCCATCGGCTGGAGAGAATATATTGTTGACTGAAAGCATAATTATCTTTGCTTCAGCTTGAGCTTCTAAAGATAAAGGTACATGAACTGCCATCTGGTCTCCGTCAAAATCAGCATTAAAAGGAGGACACACTAGGGGATGTAGTTTTATGGCTTTTCCTTCAACCAATCGAGGATAGAAAGCCTGAATAGAAAGCCTATGAAGAGTAGGGGCTCTATTCAAAAGAACAGGGTGGTCTCTTATTACCTCTTCTAATATATCCCAGACTTCTACTCGAGCTCTTTCCACCATTCTCCGAGCACCTTTAACAGTATGAACAAACCCTTTCTCTTTCAATTTCTTAATAATGAATGGCTCAAATAACTCTAAAGCAATCTGTTTAGGAAGACCACATTCATGAAGCTTAAGTTCAGGCCCCACTACTATAACACTTCTTCCTGAATAATCTACCCTTTTACCTAAAAGATTTTGACGGAAACGACCCTGTTTACCTTTAAGCATATCAGAAAGACTCTTCAGGGGCCTGTTATTAGGACCTAGGATAGGTCGGCCATGCCTACCATTCTCAAATAAAGCATCCACTGCCTCCTGAAGCATTCTTCTCTCATTACGAATAATAACTTCAGGGGCCCCTAATTTCATAAGTTTTTTCAGACGGTTATTTCTATTTATAACCCGCCGATATAAATCGTTTAAATCAGAGGAAGCAAATCTGCCTCCCTCTAGAGGAACTAAGGGTCTTAAATCCGGAGGAATAACGGGGATTACTTCTAAGACTATCCATTCAGGCTTATTTCCCGAACGCCTAAAATCTTCTATAATCTTAAGACGTTTAAGAATTCTTTTGCCGGAGGCTTGATTTTTATTTTCCTCATACTCTTTTCTCAGCTTTTTACAAATCTTATCCAGTTCTAACTCTTTAAGGAGTTCCTTAATGGCTGAGGCTCCAATATCTACTTTCAAATTCTCTTTATACTCCTTCTTAAGGCGATGAACCTCTTCTTCAGAAAGAAGCTGTTTCTTCTTTAAGGGAGCATCTCCCGGCTCAATCACTATATACTGTTCATAATAAATAACTTTCTCTAGATCTCTTAAATTCATATCCAAGAGAGCAGCTAACCGCGAAGGGACAACCTTAAAAAACCAAATGTGAGTACAAGGTGAAGCTAACTCGATATGACCCATTCTTCTTCTTCGGACCGAAGAATGAGTAATTTCTACTCCACAACGGTCGCACTTCAACCCTTTAAACTTTATCCCCTTAAACTTTCCACAATTACATTCCCAATCCTTTACTGGACCAAATATCCTCTCACAAAACAAACCATCTTTCTCAGGCCTTAGAGTTCGATAATTTAAAGTTTCAGCTCTTTTAACTTCTCCTGAAGACCAAGAACGAATCACCTGAGGAGAAGCTATCCTTAGACTAATTTTATCGAAATTTAATACCTCCATTTTTACCTCTCTTGCCTTTCTATCTTTACTTCAATACATAAGCCCTGAAGCTCCTTCATTAAAACATTGAAAGATTCAGGAAGCGAAGGATGAAGTTTATGTTCTCCTTTTACAATAGCCTCATAAATTCTGGTTCTTCCTTGGACATCATCACTCTTTACTGTAAGCATCTCTTGGAGCGTAAAACTCGCTCCATATGCCTCTAAAGCCCAAACTTCCATTTCTCCAAAACGCTGACCTCCAAATTGAGCTTTTCCACCTAAAGGTTGCTGAGTAATTAAAGAATAAGGACCAATTGCTCGAGCATGAATCTTATCCTCTACCATATGGACTAATTTCATTATATACATATAACCTACAGTAACTTTTTGTTCAAAACGCTTACCTGTAAATCCATCATAAACTACAGCTTTTCCATCTTCAGGCAAATTAGCCTTCCTGAGAAACTCTTTAATCTGGGCTTCAGTAGCTCCTTCAAAAACAGGAGTCTCTACCCTTATTCCTAAGGCTTTTGCTGCCCAACCTAAATGGGTCTCTAAAACTTGACCAACATTCATTCGGGAAGGCACACCTAAAGGATTAAGAACCACATCTAAAGGCGTTCCATCCTCTAAGTAAGGCATATCTTCTTCAGGTAAAATCTTAGCAATAACTCCCTTATTACCATGACGGCCAGCAAGTTTATCTCCTACAGAAATCTTCCTCTTCATTGCTACATAAACCACAACTCTCTTAAGAACACCGGAGGGAAGTTCATCCCCTCTCTTTATTTTAGAAATTTCTAACTCTTTTTCTTGGAGAAGTTGGTTAATTCTTTCTTCATAAACTATTGAAATCTCCTTAGCCTCAGGATGAGCATCAAAATCTAAGTTCTTGGCTTTATTCAAAGAGATACCCAAGATATCTGAAATTCTTCTAAGTCTTTCTTGTTCAACTATCTCTATTTCTTCACTATAATATTCTTCTATCTCTTTCAAACGAGTCAATTCTTCTGTCTTCTGCTTTTTGGACTTTCTTCCTTTCTCCTTTCGTTGAAATACCTCTACATTTATCACTACCCCTTCCACCCCTGGAGGCACTCGCAAAGAAGTATCTCTAACATCAGCGGCTTTTTCTCCAAAGATAGCTCGCAGGAGCCTATCTTCAGGAGTAAGCTCTTTTTCTGTCTTGGGAGTAACCTTTCCTACTAATATATCATCAGGTAGAACCCTTGCTCCTATTCTCACAATACCCTCTTCGTCTAAATTCTTAAGAGCTTCCTCACTTACATTAGGAAGATCCCTAGTTATCTCCTCATTTCCCAATCTTGTTTCTCTTGCCTCCACCTCAAATCTTTCTATATGAAGAGAGGTAAGAATATCCTCCTTTACCAAACGCTCACTTATTAGCATAGCATCCTCAAAATTATACCCTCGCCAAGGCAAGAAACCCACCAAGAGATTCCTTCCTAAGGAGAGCTTTCCTTCTTTTGTAGCTGGACCATCAGCAATAACTTCTCCTTTTCTTACCTTATCTCCTTTTCTTACTAAAGGTCTCTGATTTATACAGGTATCAGCATTAGAGCGTTGAAATTTCTTTAAAGGATAAATCAGTTTGCTTATTTTAATAAAAGAGGAATCAATCTTCTCTACCACACCCTCTTCCTTAGCTACTACCACCACGCCACTGTCCTTAGCTACTTTAGCCTCCATGCCTGTGCCTACTAAAGGAACCTCAGTAAAAAGTAAAGGCACAGCTTGTCTCTGCATATTAGAGCCCATTAAAGCTCTGTTGGCATCATCGTGTTCCAAGAAAGGTATAAGAGATGCTGATACTGAAACTATTTGCTGGGGAGAGACATCCATAAAATGAGCTACCTCAGGCTTTATCTTAGGAAACTTTCCCCTAAAGCGGGCATAGATAAATTCATCCTTAACCTTAGAATCATCTATATTGGAAGAAGCCTGGATAATTATTTTATCTTCTTCTTCATCAGCAGTTAAATACTCTACTTTTCCGGTAAGATAAGCTTTTTCTAATCTTCGATAAGGGGTAGTTATAAAACCTAAAGGATTAATAGTAGCATAGGTAGTAAGAGAGGTAATTAAACCTATATTTTGACCCTCGGGGGTCTCAATAGGACATATCCTTCCGTAGTGAGAAGGATGAACATCTCTTACTTCAAAACCAGCTCTTTCTCGGGAGAGTCCCCCGGGACCTAAAGCAGAAAGTCTTCTCTTGTGAGTAATTTCGGCTAAGGGATTGACTTGATCCATAAATTGGCAGAGAGGAGAACGAGCAAAAAAATCATGAATCTGAGAAGAAAAAGCCTTAGCATTTATCAGATGCTGGATAGAAATATCTTTCATCGCTGAAAGAAGGGCAAATCTTTCCATAATTAACCTTTCTACCCTCAACAGTCCTACTCTTACTTCATGCTGAACCAACTCTCCCACTAATTTTACCCTCCGATTACTTAAATGGTCAATATCATCTAGAGAGGCTTCCCCTTGTTTTACCCTTATTAGATACTTTACTATGTTTACTATAGTCTCTTTGTCCAAGACTCGTTTATTTAGGGGATAATCCATCTTCAATTTCCTATTAATTACAAACCGGCCAACTTTTCCTAAATCATAACGCCGATTATCTTGAAACATCCTCCGAAATACCTCTTTTGAAGCATCTAAGGTAAGGGGTTCAGTAGGTCTTAATTTTTTGTAAAATTCTAAAAGAGCTTCCTCCGAGGTTTTAGTATGGTCTCTTTTTAGAGTGTTTACTATCTCAGGATACCTTCTGTCAGAAAAAACTGCTAAAATATCTTCGTTGCTAGATAGGCCAAACATTCTCAATACCTGAGTAGCTAAGAAAGTTCTTCTTCTGTCTATAATAGCACTTAAGGTTTCGCTAATATCGTAGCGAAACTCAAGCCAAGAACCTCTGTAGGGAATGACTCTAGCAAAATAAACCCTTTTTCCCGAAGGGTGAGACTCCTCCTCAAAATAAACACCAGGAGATCTCTGAAGTTGACTGACCACTACCCGTTCATCCCCATTTATAATAAATGAGCCAAAAGGAGTAATCAGAGGGATGTCTCCAAAATAAATCTCTTGTTCTCTTACCTCCTCCTCCCCCACTAATCTCAACCTTAGCCTTAAAGGTGCTCCATAAGTTAAAGAACGCTTCTTGCACTCTTCCATTGTATACTTTGGTCTACCTAAAGTATAAGAGAGATACTGCAGGCGCCATTTCTTATCCGGACTTTCAATAGGAAAAATCTCTTTAAGCACCTCTTGCAAGCCCATATTTCTTCTCTTCTCTGGAGCAATATCCATTTGAAGAAAATCCCGATAAGATTTTAGCTGATGCTCCAAGAGATTAGGTAAAGGATAAGATTCTCTTATTCTGGCAAAACTAATTTTTCTCATCTTCTCTCTTAACTTTTTATTGAATCTCTACTTTAGCTCCTTGGGCTTCTAATTTTTTCTTTATCTCCTCAGCCTCTTCCTTAGGGATGTTTTCCTTTACTGTCTTAGGAGCCGACTCTACTAACTCTTTAGCTTCTTTAAGACCAAGTTCAGTAATGGCTCTTATTTCTTTAATTACTTGAATTTTATTTGCTCCTACTTCTTTAAGAATAACCGTAAAAGAAGTCTTCTCCTCCTCTTCTTCAACCTGTCCCTGAGCCTGAGCTTGAGGCATTAGTCCTGCTACCACGGGAGCTTGAGCCTTAACGCCAAACTTCTCCTCCAGCGCCTTTACCAATTCGGAGAGTTCAAGAACGCTCATTTGCTCAATACTCTTAATTAATTCCTCAATCTTGGCCATCTCTTACCTCCTCTTTGTTTTAAATCTTAAATCCTCTAATCAGTCTCCTTCTTCTTTTTTATTTCTTCTATCGCCCAAATAAACTTCAAAATAATCTCGTTTAAAGAATTAACTAACCCAATTAAAGGAGAAGCTATGCAGTTAACCGCCGAACCTAAAAGTACTTCCCTTGAAGGAAGCTTAGAAAGTTCCTCAAGGTCTTTAGCTTCTATTAAGTTATTCTTTATAAGAGCCGCCTTTACATCTAAACTTTGGTTTTCCTTTTTAAAATTAAATAAAGTTTTGGTAATCGAAACTATATCCGAGGAGGAATAAACCAGGCCAGTCTCGGATTTAAGAACTCTATCTAAGCTCCCCTCTAAATCAGAAAAAGCTCTGCGAATAAGACTGTTCTTAGCTACAATTAACTTTCCTTTATCTCTTAAATCTCTTCTTAAAACATTCAACTGATTTACATCTAAACCTTTGAAATTTATAAAAAGAATTCCTTGAGAATTCTCTTTCTCTCTCTTTAATAACTCAATAATTTTCTCCCGATAGAATCTTCCTACCTTAATCATACTTCAAACTCCTTAGGTAAATTCACCCTTAAGCCCTTAGACATAGTAGTAGAAAGGCTTACTGACTTTATGAATTTACCTTTGAAATTTTGAGGCCGGGATTGAATAAGGCTGTTTAAAAAAGCTCTTATATTCTCCAGAAGCTTCTCCTTAGAAAAAGAAATCTTACCTACCCCTACATTTAGAGAACCAAATTTATCCATTTTAAAATCTAATTTACCTTCTCTTGCCTCATTTATAGCCCAAGTTAAATTCTCTGTAACTGTACCGGATTTAGGTGAAGGCATAAGACCTCTTGGACCTAATATCTTACCCAATTTAGAAACCTCTCTCATCATCGAAGGAGTAGCTATACAATAATCGAAACCCAGCCAACCTTTAGATATCTTCTCAATTAAATCTTTAGAACCCACAAAATCTGCTCCTGAGTTTTTAGCCTCCTCTTCCTTTTCTGGCTCACAAAATACTAAAATCTTTTTTTTCTTTCCTGTACCTGCAGGGAGTTTAACTGAGCCCCTAACCATTTGATCACTCTTACGGGGATCTACCCCTAGTTTTATACTCACCTCTAAAGTCTCATCAAACTTAGGATGAGGGGTATTTTTCAGGAGTTCTACTGCTTCTTCTAAGGAATAAACTTTATCTTTTTCTATTACATTCTCCATCTGTTTATAACGTTTACTTCTCTTCATTTCTTTCTATAAGTTAAATTATTTTTATCCCCATACTTCTGGCTGTGCCTTCAATAACTTTCACAGCAGAAGCTAAATCTTTTGTATTTAAATCTTGCATTTTTTGCTTGGCTATTTCCTCTATCTGCTTTTTAGCAACCTCTCCAATAAACTCTTTACCTGGAGAAGAAGAAGCTTTGGCTAAATTAGCTGCTCTCTTAAGTAAAACTGAAGCTGGCGGACTTTTGATAATAAAATCGAAACTCCTATCCTCATAAACATTAATTACTACAGGAAGAATTAATCCTTCTCGATTTTTAGTCATATCATTAAAAGCTTTGCAAAATTGCATAATATTTAAGCCATGCTGGCCTAAAGCTGGACCTACAGGAGGAGCGGGGTTAGCGGAGCCTGCTGGTATCTGTAGCTTTATTTGAGTTTTGACTTTCTTCTTTTTCTTCTTGATTGCCATAATAATTTAGTCAATAATTTTTCGTGGTTTTAAACTATATTTTTTCTACCTGCCAAAATTCCAACTCTACTGGAGTAGAACGCCCAAATATAGAGATAGCTACTTTAAGCTTACCTTTTTGAGAATTTACCTCTTCTACTAAGCCGTTAAAGTTTACAAAAGGACCTTCTATTACCCTAACAGTTTCTCCTTTCTCAAAAGCTACCTTGGGTAAAGGTTTAACTTGGGTCTCCTGAGACTTTTTCAAAATTTTCTCTACTTCTTCATCAGGAATGACTACCGGATTTTTTGCTCCAATAAAAGAAGTAACCCCTGGGGTTTTCTTTACAAACAACCAACTAGCTTCGTTCATTTCCATATGAATTAAAATATAGCCTGGAAAAAATTTTCTCTCTAAAATTTTTCTCTGACCCTTCTTTATTTCAGATACCTGTTCTTTAGGGATAATTATTTCATCTATTAAATCTTGAAAGTTATTAGCTTTAATTTTAGCCTCCAGGTTAGCTTTTACTTTCTCCTCTGCACCAGAGAGGGTATGAATTATATACCACTTCTTCATATAACCTACTTCTTTACTATGAGAGCTAGTAATCTTGCCAAAATAACATCAGAAAAAGCTATAAACAAAGTAAGAAAAAGCGTTCCTACTAACACTATTATTGTAGCGTTTATAAGTTCTGACTTCGAAGACCAAGATACTTTTTTCAATTCTTCTCTTACTTCTCTCAAAAAACTGGGTATTCTTCTAAAAAAATTAATCACTTTCATCTCTTTTTGTTCTTCAGGCGAGGCAGGAGTTGAACCTGCAACCCCCGGTTTTGGAGACCGGTGCTCTAGCCAATTGAGCTACTCGCCTACTATTCAAAAAATCAATATAACAATCTAAACGATGAATTTAAGGTTTAATCTCTCTGTGCTTAGTGTATTTCCTGCAAAATTTACAAAATTTATTTATTTGGAACTTCTCAGGATGTTTCCTCTTATTCTTGGTAGTATAATAATTTTTTCTTTTACATTCCGAACATTCTAATCCAATTAGTTCTCGCATAATTACTTAGAAAAATTATTCTCTAAGAAAAATAAAAAGAGACTAAACTCTACCCTTTCCACTCCTTAAGTGGTTCTTTCTCTTTCTTTCTCAAATTTATTTTTTTAGAAAACCGACTTAAATACCGGCTTCCTCAGCCTGGAGCGGGAATCGAACCCACGACCCCGTCCTTACCAAGGACGTGCTCTACCGACTGAGCTATCCAGGCAAAAAATTAAAATTTATGGTAATTTTAAATTTTATTAAAAGTTCTAGAATTGTCAAGTAAAATCTGAGTTTTTTTAGAAGGATTTTTACCAAGGAAATTATTCTGGATATTTAACTTAAATAGTTTAGCATAATTATTCTCAGGGGTAACTTTTTCTATGACTATGGGAATCAAGGATTTAGAATCCAAGAAAGGAGAAGCCTCTACTTCTTCCAATAAGACTTTTATATAATTTTCAGTATAGCCTTGGAAATAAGATTCTTTCTGTTTCTCTTCTAATATTATTTCAAATATTCTATTTTCTTGAGTCTTTCTAAATTCGTAAGAAGCTTCTCTAGCCACCTCTTTAGCTACCTCTTTTCTTCTTTTCACTACTTTTTTATCAAGCCTAGGAAATTTAGAGCTCTGAGTCTCTTCTCTCTCTGAGTAAGGGAAGATATGAGAACGTAGGGGCTTAACCTCCTTTATCAATTTTAAAGTTTTTAGGAAATCTTTCTCCTCCTCATAAGGAAAACCTACTATGAAATCTCCACTTATCCCACAATTAGGAATTCTACTTCTTATCTTAGAAATCAGCTGAAAATAAAAATTTGCTTTGACAGGCTTGTTCATAAGCTGGAGAATCTTATCAGACCCCGATTGAAAAGGAAGATGAAGATGAGAACATATCTTCTTAGTAAAAGAAATTAACTCCAACAATTCTTCATTAATATATTGAGGTTCAAGGGAACTCAAGCGAACTCTTCCTAACCCCTCTATCCTAATAATCTTTCTTAAAAGAAAACATAAATCCTTACCTTCCCAGTTATAACTTCCTAAATTTATCCCGCAAAGAACTATCTCTTTAAATCCTCTTTCAACTAAAATTTTTATCTCAGAAACTATCTCTTTAAAAGGCCTGGAAATAGCTCCTCCTCGGACTAATCTTACTTTGCAAAAACTACAGGAGTTATTACAACCATCCTGAATTTTAACAAAAGCTCTGTTTAGAAAAAAATTACTTACTCTTAAAGATAAATTATTTTTGATAAAAGGGGAATTCTTAAATCCTAAGATTTGAGGGATTCTATATTTTTCAGTTTGAGAGACTACAAAATCAACCCCTTCTTTTTCTATTAAGGCTCTCTGCTTTTCTGCCAAACAACCCGTAACTAGTATTTTCGCCCGAGGGTTTTCTTTCTTAGCCTTTCTTATGTATTTTATGGATTTTTTATCAGCGATATGGGTTACAGTACAAGTATTTATAACATAAAAATCAGCCTTAGTATCTACCTCTTGATAACCCTCATTCCGAAATAACTCTCTTAGGGCCTGGGTCTCATACTGATTTACTTTGCAACCTAAAGTAAAAAATCTAACTCTTAACATTCTCCCAAACGTAATTTATTAAACCAACTAAGAATATCGAAACTGTCTCTGCTCTAAGAATAAAATTGGATAATTTAACTAAATAAACATTATTTATATTTCGGAATTCCTCTAACTCCTTTTTAGAAAACCCTCCTTCTGGACCCACTAGAAGAAGAAGCCTCTTTAAATTTTTAAAAGAAAGCTCGTTAAATAAGTCTTTTATTGAAAGAGAAGAATAAGGATGAGCTACCAAAACAGCATCCCAGTTATTTATTTTTTCTATTAGAGAGGCTAGACTCAAAAGATTCCTAATTTCAGGAATAAATAACCTCTTTGATTGAGAGACTGCTTCTAAAACTACCTTCCTGTAATGGTTAAGCTTTGAAGAAGAAAGCTTTCTTACTATTGAATTTTCGCAAAGAAGAGGAATAAACTCACCTGCCCCTAATTCCGTAGCTTTCTGAAATACAAAGTCAGCCCGCCAAGATTTAAGAAGAGAAAAACCCAAAGATAATATGTAAGAAGGAGTTTCTTCTCTTACTAACTCTAAGTTCTCTAATTCTATTAGTCTAGGTTTTAGACTGCGGATTAGAGCTCGATATTCTTTACCTTTGCCATCAAAAAGAATAATTTCTTGAGCCTCTCTTTTCCTTAACACATTCTTTATCTTATGAATTAAAAAAGGCTCCTCTATAACTAGTCTTTCCGGCTCTCTAACATAGAATCTATCCTGCCTCATCTTCTTAGGTTCTGCTCTCTAACTCAAAGATTATTTCTTAAGAGAAATAAAAAAATCTCTTTAAATTATACTCAACTTTCTATTGTAAGCAATTCTTTTATTAAAATAAAGAGAGATTAATTAAAGGAGTGCTCCCCAAAAAATACTTGACTCTGAAGGCTAACTTCAGGATTGCTGTTAGAGTCAACTGGCAAATTAGGGTTATAGCGAGCAGTAAGAGTTATAATAACTTCACTTCCAGAAGAGCTAAAAGAAAACATAGGCTCAGAGATACCATCTCCATCTATATCCGGATTATTCACTATCCGAGAAGACAAAGTCTCTGTAGTTACACCATTCTTATAAGTTAATTGGTGATTAGTATTACTAAAAGTATAGGTAAGACTCAAATCATCTCCAAAAT
>CAZSAI010000007.1:0-23520 GCA_964604895.1 uncultured Planctomycetia bacterium | reverse complement strand
TGGTAAGATTTATCTCTTGAAAGACAAAGATTCTGTCTCTTCTGTTTTCTTTCAATACTTTGGCCGGAGTTTTCCGGAAAGATCTTTCTATTTACATGAGAAGAACTCTATTTATATTTCTTGTGCTGATATTACTTTAGGAATGCTTGGCCATGAGATAGCCCATGCAGTAATTTCTCACTATTTCGTTGTCCCTCCTCCTGCAAAGATTCAAGAAGTTTTAGCCGGTTATGTAGAATATGACTTGAGAAAGAGTACCGGCACCCTCTCTAGGTAAGATAAGCTTATTTTATTTGACGAAAAGGAGTTAGTTTGGTAAGATGTTTTGGCTATGATAGGAAGATATACTCCCAAAGACATAGCTGAAGTTTTTTCGGAAGACTCAAAATTTAAGAGATTTTTAGAGATAGAGATTTTAGTTTGCCAAGCTTTAGGAAGATTGGGCTTAATTCCTAAAACCGTCTCCCAGAATATTCGGAAGAAAGCAAAGATTTCTGTAGAAAAGATAAAGAAGATTGAAGAGAAGACCCACCACGATGTAGTAGCTTTCGTTCTTAATTTATCAGAGAGTTTAGGGAAAGATGCTCAATATATTCATTTTGGACTGACTTCCTCTGACCTTTTAGATACAACATTGGCTTGGCAGATAAAAGACTCTTTAAGGATTCTCTTAAAAGACTTAGAAGCTTTAATAAGGGAGGTAAAGAAAAAAGCCCTAAAATATAGGGATACAATCTGTGTAGGAAGAACCCATGGGGTTTGGGCTGAAGTTTATAGTTTTGGGTTGAAATTTGCTTTTTTCTATGATGAGCTTATCCGAATAGAAGAGCTTCTTAAGAACTCTGAAAAATTCGTCTGTTGCGGAAAGATTTCTGGGGCGGTGGGGAGCTTTGTCCATATTCCTCCTAAAGTAGAAGAGTTCGTCTGTAAAAAGATAGGTATAAGCTATGCTAAAATTTCCTCTCAGATAATTTCCCGAGACAGATTCGCTTACTTCTTAAGCCTCTTAGCATTATTGGGTTCAGTTATTGAAAGATTCTCTACTGAGATAAGGCATCTTCAGAAGAGTGAAGTTAAAGAAGTAGAGGAACCTTTCTACAAAGGCCAGAAAGGTTCTTCCGCTATGCCTCATAAGAGAAATCCCATAATTTGTGAGAGAGTCTCAGGGTTGGCTCGACTCCTTCGGGCAAATATGCTGGCTGGCTTTGAGAATATAAATCTTTGGCATGAAAGGGATATCTCCCATTCTTCTGTAGAAAGAGTAATTATCCCTGATTCTATAATTCTTACAGTGTATATATTGCGGAAATTTAAAGAAGTAATAAAAGGGCTTTTGGTCTATCCTGAGAATATGCTTAAGAATTTAAGGAGTACTCAAGGTTTAGTCTATTCTCAAGCACTCCTTCTTAAATTAATGAGGAAAGGCCTGAGGAGGGAGGAAGCTTATGATTTAGTCCAGAGAGTCTCTTTTAAGGTTATCAAGAATAATTCTGATTTTAAGGAAGAGGTTTTGAAAGATAGAGAAGTGACTAAATACTTAGACTCTGAAGAAATTAAAACAGTTTTCTTACCCCAAAATTACTTGAAAAACATCGATTTAATCTACAGAAGATTAGACCTTCTCTAATGATGGGGCTCACTTATAAAAAAGCAGGCGTAGATATAAGTAAGGCTGAGGAGTTTGTAAGAAGTATTAAGGACTTCTTAGAAAATAAAGGAGTCTCTGCCTTTGGCTGTCTCTATGACTTTTCTAAAAAAGTTAAACTCTATAAAGAGCCGGTATTGGTTTCTTCTTCTGACGGAGTAGGCACAAAGCTTAAAATTGCTCAAACCTTAGGGATACATCATAGCGTAGGTATAGACTTAGTAGCAATGAATGTTAATGATATTGTATGTATGGGCGCAGAGCCTTTATTTTTTCTGGACTATATAGCTTGTGGAAAGTTGAATCCAAAGATTTTAAGAGAGGTGATTAAAGGGATTAATAGAGGCTTAAAAGAGGCAGGGTGTTTGTTTCTGGGTGGTGAGACTGCGGAGATGCCCGGTATGTATAGAAAAGAAGAGTACGACTTAGCAGGTTTCTCTGTAGGAGTGGGAGAAAAAAAGAAAATAATAGATGGGAAAAAAGTAAGAGAAGGGGATATAGTTATAGGCTTAGCTTCAAGCGGGCTTCATTCTAATGGATTTTCCTTAGTAAGGAAAGTTTTTTCTGAGAGAGAAATCAAAGAATATGCTCAAGAACTTCTAAGGCCAACCCGAATTTATGTTAGGCCGGTTCTTTCTTTGTTATCTGCTTTTAATTCTCAACTCTCAACTATTAAAGGGATTGCTCATAATACTGGAGGTGCGTTTTATAATAAGTTGACTAAGATTTTGCCTCCAGGGTTTTCTTTTAGAATTTATAAAAACTCCTGGAGAGTCCCTAAAATCTTTAGGGTGATTCAGGAAAAAGGACGCTTACCAGAGAAAGAAATGTTTTCTACTTTTAATATGGGGATTGGGATGATTCTGATAGTAGAAAAAAGACTCTCTCAGAAGATAGTAGATTTCTTAAGGAGAATGAAACTTAAAGCTAACATTATTGGAGAGGTTTTAAAAGGACAAAAGGAGAGGATAATTTTGGTTTAGATTTAGATTTATTAGTTAGTCGATAATTATTTAGATGAAAAGATGGGTATGAAAGTATTAGTAATTGGTTCAGGAGGAAGAGAACACTGCTTAGCCTGGAAGATTAAAGAATCTTCTTTAGTAGATAAGGTATATATTGCTCCAGGAAATGGGGGTACTTCCTTAATAGGAGATAATTTGGATATTAAACCTGAAGATATAGAGAGTTTAGTAGATTTTGCTAAGAAGGAAAGGATAGACTTAACAGTAGTGGGTCCAGAAGTTCCTTTGGTAGCAGGGATAGTAGATAAGTTTGAAGAGGAAGGATTAAAAATTTTTGGTCCTAAAAAAGAGTTGGCTCTTCTGGAGGGGAGTAAAGTATATGCTAAACAGACTATGAAGAGATTAGGTATCCCTACCGCTAATTTTGAGATTTTTGATAACCCTGATTTAGCTAAAGAGTATGTGAGAGAAAGAGAACTCCCTTTGGTAGTAAAAGCAGAAGGTTTGGCTGCTGGAAAAGGAGTAATTGTTTGTAAGAGTCTTTCAGAGGCTTACAGAGCAATAGATTTAATAATGGTTGAGAAAAAATTTGGTTCTGCAGGGAGGCGGATAATTATTGAGGATTTCTTAGAAGGAGAAGAAGCCTCGGTTTTAGTATTTACTGATGGAAGTTCTATTCTTCCTCTGGTAGCTTCTCAAGACCATAAACAAGTTTACGATAATGATGAAGGGCCTAATACCGGAGGAATGGGAGCTTATGCGCCTGCTCCGGTGGTGAATGAGTTAGTTTATGAGAAGATAAAGGAGGAGATTTTTAGGCCTCTTATATATGGGCTAAAAAATGAGGGAAAAATTTATAAAGGGATGCTTTATGCTGGTTTAATGATAAAGGAAAATCAGCCTTATGTTTTAGAGTTTAATGTTAGGTTTGGAGACCCTGAGACCCAGGCTATCTTACCTAAATTAAAGAATGATTTAGTAGGGGTTATACTTAAGACTGTTGAGGAGAATTTAGGGAAGATTGAATTAGCCTGGGATGAGAGGTTCTGTGTATGTGTGGTGTTAGCCTCAAGAGGTTATCCCGGAAGCTATGAAAAAGGGAAAGTAATAGAAGGGTTAGAGAAGTTGAGTGATTTAAAAGATGTATTTGTCTTTCATGCGGGGACAAAGAGAGTAGAGGAGAAGTTTTTAACTGCTGGAGGTAGAGTCTTAAATGTAGTAGGCCTAGGAACTTCTTTAAGGGAGGCTCAAGAGATAACTTATAAGGCTTTAGAGAATATAAAGTTTGAAGGCAGCCACTACCGCCGAGATATAGGAAATAAGGCTTTTAAGTATTTAGGTAAGAGTTAACAAGGAGAGTAAGTCTATGAAGAAGATAGTAGTTTTATTAGGAAGCAAATCAGACCTTCCCCAAGTAGAAGAAGGCCTTAAGATTTTTCAAGAATTAGGTATCTCTTATGAAGTAAAGGTTTTATCTGCCCACAGAAATCCTAATGAGCTCCGTAAATATGTAAAGGATGTAGAAAAGAAAGGGACAAAGTTAATTATTGCCTGTGCAGGTTTATCAGCAGCTTTACCAGGGGTAGTCTCCTCCTATGTAGATATCCCAGTAATAGGCGTTCCTTTGTATAGCAAGGCTTTCAGAGGGATAGATTCTTTACTTTCAATTCTTCAGATGCCTAAAGGAGTACCGGTGGCTTGTTTAACTGTGGGTTCAGCTGGGATGATTAATGCTGTGATTTTGGCTTTAAGGATTTTGTCTTTGAGTGATAAGAAGATGAGGAAGCTTCTTTCCAAAGTTAAGAGAAAATTTAAGAAGAGATGACCTCTCAGAAGATATATATAGACCCTCAAAATATAGATTTGAAATTGATAAAAAGAGTTGCCTCTATGATAAGGGAAGGTAAAATTGGAGCTCTTCCTACTGAGACAGTTTATGGCTTAGCTGCTAATTTAGATAGAGAAGATGTGGTAAGAAGAGTCTATTCTATAAAAGAAAGACCTTTGGATAAACCTTCCAGTCTTCATATAGCTTCACCTTCAGATGTAGATTTTTTTGTAGATATTTTACCTCCTTATGGGTACAGACTTATAGAGAGATTTTGGCCAGGACCTTTAACTGTTATTTATTATCAAAAGGATAGTTCTAAAACCGTAGGGCTAAGATGTCCGGATCATCCGGTTACTTCTTTAATTTTGAAGGAATCACTTTGTAGAGTAATTATGCCTTCAGCAAATATCTCAGGCCAGCCCCCAGCGGTAAGTATAGAGGAAGTGGAGAGGGTATTTGATGGTAAGATAGATTTCATTGTAGATTCTCTTCCTCCACGTTTTAAAGTTTCTTCTACTATTGTAGACCTAACCTTAAGACCACCTCAATTATTAAGAGAAGGAGCTATTCCTAAAAAAGATATAGAAGAACTCTTAACCTCTAAGAGAGTCTTATTTGTCTGTACTGGGAATACTTGTCGTTCAATAATGGCTCAGTATTTATTGAGGCTTTATCTTAAGAAGAGGAGACCTCAGATAGCTGAAAAGATAGAGGTTTTATCCTGTGGTGTTCATGCTCAGGAAGGTTTTAGACCTTCTGAAGAGGTTGTAGAGCTTCTTTTAAAGGAAGGGATTAATGTTTCTGAGCATACTTCTAAAAGAATAAGTAGATACTTAATTCGTTCCTCAGATATTATTATAGTTATGGAAAGACGGCATAGAGAAGCTGTTATAGGGATGGAGAATCTAGCTTTACCTCGAATATTTTTGATGGGAAATTTCTTGAAGAATTATGAAGAGGATATCCCTGATCCCATAGGAAAGCCTTTCCAAGATTTTGAGCAAATCTTTTACTTGATTAAAGAGGCAGTGGAGGAGATAGTTAACTGGTTATGATTTAAAGTTAGAGAGAGGCTTTAATAAATGAAAATCGCTATAGGTTCAGACCACCGAGGTTTTAGATTGAAGAGTAAGGTTATTAAGTATTTGGAAGATAAAGGCCATAAGATTCTGGATTTTGGGACTTTTTCTTCTCAACCCTGTGATTATCCTTTATATTGTTTTAAAGTAGCTAAGGCTGTATATTTAAAGAGAGCTCAAAGAGGGATATTTATCTGTAAGACTGGTATTGGTTCTTGCATTGCTTTAAATAAAGTTAAGGGCATAAGAGCTGCTTTAGTCTATAATATAAAAGGAGCAAGGTTTTCTCGCTTGCATAATGACTCAAATATTCTGGTTTTGGGTTCAGACTTTGTTAAGTTTGACTATGCTAAAAGAATAATTGGAGTCTGGCTTAATACGGAATTTGAAGGAGGTAGGCACGAGAAGAGAGTTACTCAAATAAGGAAGATTGAGGAAGGTTATGGAGTTTAGGTATTTAAAAGATAAAGACCCCCAGATATATGAGGCTATTAAGAAGGAGATTTTAAGACAGAAAAATACTTTAGAGTTGATAGCCTCAGAAAATGTTGCCTCTTTAGCAGTAATGGAAGCCCAGAGTTCTCCTTTAACTAATAAGTATGCTGAGGGTTATCCTAAAGCTCGATGGTATGGGGGTTGTCAATTTGTAGATGAAGCTGAGGACTTAGCTCGGGAAAGAGCAAAGATTCTTTTTGGAGCCGAGCATGCTAATGTTCAACCCCATTCTGGAACTCAGGCTAATATGGCGGTTATGTTCGCAGTTTTGGAGGTGGGAGATACTATCTTAGCTATGGATTTAGCTTGTGGAGGACATCTTTCCCATGGGCACCCCTTAAATTTTTCAGGTAAATTTTATAGAGTAATTACCTATGGGGTAGATAAAGAAACAGAGTTGATTGACTATGCTCAGATTGAAGAACTTGCCAAAAAGTATAAGCCCAAACTTATCATAGCTGGAGCTTCGGCTTATCCCCGGAGTATAGATTTTGGAAGATTTAGAAAAATTGCTGATAGGGTGGGGGCTTATCTTTTGGTAGATATGGCTCATTTTGCGGGTCTGGTAGCGGGAGGAGTTTTTCCTAGTCCTATTCCTTATGCTGAGTTTGTTACTGCTACTACCCATAAGACCTTACGGGGACCCCGAGGAGGGTTTATTCTAACTCGAAAAGAATTTGCTAAAAATATTGATACTACTCTATTTCCTGGAATTCAAGGTGGGCCTCTTATGCATATAATAGCTGCCAAAGCTGTGTGTTTTAAAGAGGCTGCAACTTCAGAATTTCAGGAGTATCAAAAGAAGGTTTTAGAAAATGCTAAAGTATTTTGTGAAGAGTTTAAAAATTTAGGTTTAAGAGTAGTTAGTGGAGGAACAGATTCTCACCTTCTCCTTTTAGATTTGAGGAACATTGGAATCTCGGGCAAGAAGGCTTCTTTAGTTTTGGAAGAGATTAATATTACTGTTAATAAGAATTTAATCCCTTATGACCCTCAACCCCCTAATTTAAGTAGTGGGATAAGGATAGGGACTCCAGTAATTACTAGTAGAGGTATGGGGAAAGAAGAAGTTAAGAAGATTTCCCAAATAATTTATAAGTGCTTGACTAACTGGGAAGATAAGAAACTTAGAGAGAACTTAAAGAGAGAAGTAGAGACCCTTATTAGAAGGTTTCCTCTCTATCCTCAGATAAAGATTTAACTGCTAAAGCCTTCTTGAGGGAGAGTATCTTAGAGATGAGTAGAAAAAGGAAAACAGTAAGTTCAAAGAGGCCTAATTGGGATGAGTACTTTATGAAGATAGCTCACCTGGTAAGCGAACGTTCTACTTGTTTAAGAAGAAAGGTAGGTGCTGTTTTAGTGAAAGATAAAAGGATTTTGGCTACAGGCTATAATGGGGCACCTCGAGGGATAACCCATTGTGAGGTCTCTGGCTGTTTAAGGGAAAAACTCGGGGTTCCTTCAGGAGAGAGGCATGAGTTATGCCGGGGCCTTCATGCCGAACAGAATGTCCTTTTGCAAGCAGCTCTTCATGGGGTCTCTACCAAGGGAGCTTCTCTGTATATTACCGTGACACCTTGCTTAATTTGTGCTAAAATGTTAATAAATGCTGGGATAGCTGAGATAGTATTTGAAGGTGACTACCCTGATAAGATGGCAAGGGATTTTTTAAGAGAAGCAGAAGTAAGGCTTCGCCAGATAACAAAATAGTTATAGGATAAGTTTAGCTTGCTTATGAAGTGTCCTTTTTGTGGTCATAAAGAAGATAAAGTTATTGATTCTCGCTCAACCCAGGATGACTCTTCTATTAGAAGAAGAAGAGAATGCCTTCAGTGTGGGAAGAGATTTACTACTTATGAGTATATAGAGAAGATTCCTCTGATGGTTATAAAGAAGGATTCCCGGAGAGAGCCTTTTGACAGAAATAAGATTCTCCAGGGTCTGATAAAGGCTTGCCAAAAGAGGCCTGTAAGTATGGTTCAGCTGGAAAGCTTAGTAGATGAGGTAGAGAAGGAAATACAAAAGAAATATGATAGAGAGATAGAGTCCAAAGTGATTGGAGAGATGGTTGTAGAAAAACTCTCTAAGTTAGATGATGTAGCTTATGTGAGGTTTGCCTCAGTCTATAGACAGTTTAAAGATGTGAATGAGTTTATGAGGGAGCTAAGAGAGATATTGAGTAAGAGGAAGTAATTTAGCCTAAAACTTAAGAGTTTAAAGATAAACTAAATTTTCAAAGATTTTTGGAAAAAAATGGTTGAGGTTGAGGTTTCTAAAATAATAATTGATGAGAAATCTCAGGAGCAGGTAATAGTTTTAAAGGAGAAAGAAGGTTCTCGGCTCCTTCCTATAGTTATTGGGATAAATGAGGCTTCAGCCATAAGAATGAAGTTTGGAGGGTTTACTCCCCCTCGGCCTCTTACCCATGATTTACTCAAATCTGTTATTGAGAATTTAAACGCAAAACTGGATAAGGTAGTTATAGATAAGTTAGTAGATTCTACTTTTCATGCTAAGCTTATCTTAAAGACAGATAGGGGGACAACAAGAAGGGTAGATGCCCGCCCTTCAGATAGTATTGCTTTAGCTGTAAGGGTAGGTGCGCCAATCTTTGTTGAAGAGGAAGTGCTAGATAAATCTTCTTTTTCTTCTCCTTAATTATTTATGAAGATTGGACTAATTTCTGATACCCACGATAACCTTCCTTTAATTAAAAAAGCAGTTGAGTTTTTTAATAGTAAAAATATAGAGTTAGTTCTTCATGCTGGAGATTTCATAGCTCCCTTCTCTATAAGACCTTTTGAAGAATTGAATTGTCCCTGGAGGGGAGTTTTTGGTAATAATGATGGAGAAAGAGAAGGTCTTTCTAAAATCTCCCAAGGAAGAATTGTAGAGCCTCCTTTATTCTTAGAGTTTGATTCTAAGAAGATAGCTCTGACTCACAAGTTTATAGACCTAGAAGCAGATGTGATAGTTTCTGGTCATACCCATATTTCTAAGGTAGAAAAAAGAGATAGCACCCTTATTGTGAATCCTGGAGAGGCCTCAGGCTGGTTATATGGAAAGGCTACTGTAGGGATTTTAGATACCAGAACAGTTTCTGTAGAATTTTTTCCTCTCTAATAATTTTCTTTATTTTTCTAAGCAAATTTTTTGTTTTTTCTTCATTTTCAGGCCAATAGCTTTTCTCTGTTTATTTCTCTGCATAGAAGTCTGGGTAAACTCAAGATAGTTTAAAGCTCACAGTACCTCTATAAAACATCCTTGATGGGAGCAGCTAATTCCACTATAATAGCAGAAGATTAATCTTAGAAAAATGGAGAAAATCCTTCCTTTAATTAAAAAAGAAATAAAAAAAATTCCTTATTTAGCCACCCTTAAGAATTTAGCTAAGGATTTAGACTTAGAGATATATCTGGTAGGGGGAGTTTTAAGAGATATTTTCCTTCTTGGCGGATTCAGGAAACCCGATTTTGATTTCGCACTCAATAAAAATTCTCTTAGATTTGCTAAAGCTTTTTCTTCTCTGGTAAAAGGAAGAGTTGTTATTTTAGATAAGATTTTAAGAAATATCCGGGTAGTAGTAAGAAGGAGTAATAGGATTTTAAATTACGACTTCAGTAGATTTAGAGGGAAGGATGTACTTAAGGACTTAGAGAGGAGAGATTTTACCATTAATAGTTTGGCTTTAAAAATAGAGACTTTACCCCAGATAGAAGTAGTTGATTATTTAAATGCCCAGAGAGATTTTAAAAAGAAGCTGCTAAGATGCAATTCTTCTGCTTCTTTCGTAGATGATCCCTTAAGGATTTTGCGAGCTTTTAGTATTTCTGGCCTTTATGGTTTAAAAATAGAGAAGAACACTCAGAGATTAATAAAAGAGAATAAAAAACTCTTAAGAACTGTAGCTGGCGAAAGAATTTCGGAGGAATTTTTTAAAATTTTATCTATTCCTTTCTCTTTGCCTGTCTTAAAATCTATGGATACTTTAGGAGTTTTAGAGGAGATTTTCCCTGAGGTAAAACCAATGAAAGGCTTACATCAAGGGCCTTATCATCATTTAGATGTCTGGGGCCATTCCTTAGAGACTTTAAGGTGTTTTGAGTTCTTAATAGAGAGAAGGCTTAAGAAGGATGAGAATATCCTTTCCTATCTTAACCAGGAGGTTGCCCAAAAAAGAACTAGACTCCAGCTTATAAAATTTTCTTGTTTATTTCATGATATAGGGAAGCCTCCTGCTAAGATAAGAAAGAAAAAAAAGACTTTATTTTATGGTCATGAGAAAATTGGTCAAGAGTTAATAGAAGGTATTTGTAGAAGAATGAGGTTATCTTTAAGAGAAGAAGAGTTTATTAAGAGATTAATCTATTTTCATTTAAGACCAGGTTACTTAGCTGATGTTAGAAAGCCAACCTCTCGAGCAATTTATCGCTATTTTCGAGATACCCAAGATGAAGCAATAGCTGTGCTTATTCTTTCTCTTTCTGACTGGCGAGCAACTCGGGGACCTAAAACTTCTTCTCAAAAAAGGAGGGCTCATGAAAAAGTTATTTTTTCTCTCATAGAGGAGTATTTTAGAAGGACTCAAACCAAACTTTTGAGAAGATTGGTAAATGGTTACGATGTAATGAAGAAATTGAAAATCTCCCCTTCTCCTTTAGTGGGAGAGGTTTTAAAGAAGATTGAAGAAAAGCAAGCCTTAGGGCAGATAAAGACTAAAAAGGAAGCTTTAAGTTGGGCTTCTAAATATGTCAAAAGGAAAAACTAAATTTAAAATACCTAAAAGGGTTGTAGATTTTGCCTTATTAGGATGGTTTTTGGTTTCTTTCTTTTTTCTCTTTAATTCTGAAAGTTCCTTTGGCATCTTACCACCCCCAAGGGAGGATTTTTCTTTTTTTCTTCCTAAGGATTTATTGATTGAAGATAGTTGGTATGGGCTATACTTTAGAGGTAGCCTTATAGGATATTCTCATTTTTTTAACAGAGTCTTAGAAATTAAGGAAGGCAAAGGCTATCTTATGAGGAATGAGACTAAGTTAACTCTTCCTCTTTTATCTACCTATCAGAAGATAGACATAGTTACTCAAACCCAGCTTTCTCAAGATTACTCTCTCAGAATTTTCAAGCTAAATCTTAAAGCAAATAAATATTTTTTAAGAGAAGAACTTGAGAGACTTTCTTCTAATAAATTTCTTTTACGTTTGGTGAGTCCTGCACGGAAAGAGAAGAGAGAAATAGTTCTAGGTAAACAAATACCTGCTTCACTACTCTCTCCTTTTTCCTTTAATTACCTTCCTCTGAGAAAAAGGATAGAGACCCCTTTTATTGACCCTTTATTAGGAAAAAGCCTTTCTCTAAGAATAGAAAATAAAGGAAGGACTACTATAAAGGTAGAGGGAAAAACTACTAAGGCTTATAGGTTAGCTCTAGAATTAGAAGGTTCTAAAGCTGAAGTTTTTGTTGATGAGAGAGGAAGGCTTCTTAAAGCTAAGTTTTTAGGATTTGAATTTCTTAAAGAGAAGCCTTCTTCTTTATTTAGAAAAATTAGTTTTAGCTCTCAAACAGACTTAATACTTTCTTTCAGCATCCCGGTTGTAGGCATTCTTAATAAAGATAAATTAACTTCTTTAGAGATAAAGATTAAGGGTCTTCCCTGGGATTATGAGGCCAGAAGCCTTAATTTTTATAACCAACAAGTTATCAATAAGGAAGGCTCAGACCTTATTTTGAGGATAAGAAGGCCAAAGCCCAAGAAAATATTAAAAATTCCTCTCAAAGAAGAAGTTTTAAAAAAGGCTAAGATAAAAGAGGATTATTTAAGAGAATCTTCTTTAAAAATTAAAAAATTGGCTTTATCTATTGTAGGAGAAGAAAAAGATATACTTAAGATAATAAAAAAGCTTTTTTCTTGGATAGATAGGAATATAAGAAAGATTCCTACTTTTTCTTTGTTTGATAGTGAAGATGTCTTGGAACTTAAACAGGGGGATTGTACTGAGTTAAGTCTTCTTTTGGTAAGTTTTTTGAGAAGTTTAGGGATACCCTCTTATGTGAATATAGGCTTAGTTTATCAGGATGGAAGATTTTTTTATCATGCTTGGGTCTCAGTCTTTGCCGGAGAATGGATTGATGTAGATGTAGCTTTGTCCCAGACTATAGCTGATGCTACCCATATAAAGTTATTTAGAGGGATAGAAAATCAAACAAAGCTCCTAAACTTTCTGGGAAATATTAAAATAGAAATTTTGAAAGCCTTCTATGATTAAAACATTTTCTTTATATAAAAGATTTGATACTATCTGGGCTATAAAAGACCTTAATCTGGATGTTAAAGGAGGTTGTTTCTATTGTCTCTTAGGACCAAATGGAGCAGGCAAAACCACTACTCTAAAGATTCTTGCTGGTTTACTTAAGCCTTCTAAAGGTAGAGTCTATATTTTGGGGAAGGATATAGCTTCTTCTTTTGTCGAGATTAAGAGATATTTGGGATTTATCCCGGATTCCCCTTTTCTCTATGAGAATCTGACTATTCAGGAATTTCTGGAATTTGTTGGTTCTATTTTTCAGATAGAGAGAGGTGATTTAACTAAGAAGATGGACTACTATTTAGATATTTTTGGTCTTACTAAACTTAGAAGGATTCTATTGAGAGAATGTTCTCACGGAATAAAACAAAGGGTGGTTTATATTTCTAATTTACTTCATGAGCCTAAGCTCTTGTTGGTAGATGAGCCTTTGGTAGGTCTAGATCCTTACTCTATCTCTCTGGTAAAAAAACTTCTTCGAGAGCATACCCATAGAGGTAATACGGTCTTGATGTCTACTCATATCTTAGGGATTGCTGAGGAGTTGGCGGATAGGATTGGGATTATTACTGAGGGGAGTTTAATTGCTGAAGGCACTCTTAAAGAGTTAAAAGAGAGAGTTTCTGGAGAGAAGCTTGAAGATATATTCTTGAGATTAACTCTTAAGTCGTCTACTTAAATGAATATACTCAGGCCTAATATTTTATCCTGGAGAAATATTCTGATAAGGTACTTTAAGAGTCATCCTTACAGGTTTATCTCTATCAGTTTAAGTCTGATTTTAACTATTTTAGGGACATATTTTCTGATTTTAGAAGGTTTTTTGTTTCTTGATTCTTTAGGAGGTTTAGGAACAGTGATTTTGAGAAGGATATTTTATATTCTTTTCTTTATTCTTTTTTTTATGTTAGGGATGAGTTCTTCTGTTGTTTTTTATGCTTTGAGTTTTAAGAACAGAGAAACTGAATTTTTCTTAAGTTTACCTTTAAGAATTGAGGAGATATTTAAGAAGAAATTTATTCAAACAAGTTTCATTGCTAGTTGGGTCCCCTTTTTAGTATTGTGCTTATTTATCTTAATTTATTGTAAGATAAATAATTTAAGCATAATTTATACTTTTTTATTTATTTTTTATCTTTTGCCCTTTCTCTTTATCTCTATTTGGGTAGGGGTTATTTCTTCTTTGGTTCTTTTAAGGTTTTTAAGCCTAAAAAGTATATTTCTTTTCTTTCTTTCTTTCTTTCTTTTCATTCTTTTCTTCTTTTTCTTTTTTAAACCGACTTCCCCTGAAGCTTCCTCCTATTTCCTTAGCCAGGAGTTTGCCCTTTTTAAATTATCTAGAGTATGGTTTTTACCTTTTTATTGGATAGCTGAAGGTTTTACAAAATTAGAAGAGAGTCAATTCTTTAGTTCCTTTATATTTTTAATGAATCTCTGGAGTCTCTCTTTTTTACTCCTAAGAAGCCTTGGTTTTTTAGGAAGGAAGTTTTTTAGGGAGGCTTACTTCAAGCATCAGGTACCTCCCTCTAAAAAGGAAATTCCAAAAAATATTCTGGATTTTATGATTGAGAAATTACCTCTACCTTCTTATTTTAAGCTTTTTATTCTTAAAGACATAAAGACGTTTTTAAGGGAACCTCGAGAGTATCTCCAAATCTTGGTATTCTTTGGAATTTTGTTTTTCTATTTTTTAAACCTTAGACATTTTTCTTATCATCTTTTAGGGTCGCTTTGGAAATATCTAATTCTGACTTTAAACACTTTTGGTATTCTTTGTATTAGTTCGGCCTTAACTGTAAGATTTATTTTCCCTCAGTGGAGTAGAGAGATAAAACTTTTTTGGCTCATTAAAAGAAGCCCTATCTCTTTAACTAAAATATTCATAGCGAAATTGATATTTTTCTCCTCTTTTTTTGTCTTGCTTGCTCTGGGTTTAATATTAATTTCTAATATTATGTTAGAGGTAAAAGGAGAACTTTTTTATCTTAGTTTAGTTTTGGTTATTATAGGAAGCTTTACTTTTTCGTGTATCTCCTTGGCTTTGGGGGCTTATTTTTCTGATTTTAGAAGGCCTTACTTAGCAGCTTTAGAGAGTTTGGGGGGATTTTTAAACCTGGTTGTAAATTTAAGTTATTTAGCGTTAGCTTTAATAGGGTTTTTTGGTATAATCTATTTTAACTTGATAGGTAAGCTCAACATAAATATAAAGGTGTTTTTATATTTAGGCTTAAGTGTTTGGACTATTTTCTCTATAGGGCTTTGTTTTTTTATATGTTTTATTGGACTGGAGAGATTGAAAGAGAAAGAATCTTTCTAAATAGAGTTTTCCAATGAAGATAAAGAATACCAAGATAGATATAATAAAAGCAGATATTTTAGAGCAGGATACTCAGGCGATAGTAGTACCTATTAGTAGTGTTTTAAATATTTGTGGAGGAGTGGCTTTAGCTGTTGAAAGAAAGAAACCTTCTTTAATTAAAAAGGTTTTTCTTAAGAAGAATCTGAGGCTGGGTTCTTGTTTTATAGTTCCTGCAAGAGGTTTGAAATCAAAGTACATAATCTATACTGTAGTTGTAGGGAAAAATCTTAAGATAAGTGATAAGACTTTGAGGAAGGCGGTCTCTTCTATTTTGAGTCTCTCCCAAAGTAAAAATTTTACTTCAATTTCTTTTCCTGCTTTGGGTTGTGGTAAAGAAAAATTCTCTTATAAGGATTCAGCTAAAATTATTGCTCAAGAAATATTTAAGTATTTAAGAGAAATAGAAACTCCTACTTTAAGAAGGATACGTTTTGTTCTTCATAGTAAAGGAGCCTATAGTGCTTTTAGAAGAAATGTTTGGGGCTATCTTAAACATCTCTTTGAGAAGATAGAGGAAGGACCTTTCCTTACAGTAGATGGGATAGTAAATTATAAAGGAGGCATTGTTTTAGTGGAGAGAGTGAATCCCCCTTTTGGTTGGGCACTCCCAGGAGGATTTGTAGATAAAGGAGAATCTGTGGAGGAGGCTGTTAGAAGAGAAGTTAAAGAGGAGACAAACTTAGATTTTGTAGATTTTAGACAATTTAAGGTTTATTCTCAACCTAATAGGGACCCTCGCTTTCATACTGCCTCTGTAGTTTTTATAGGAAAAGGGAAAGGGAAACTTTCTGCTTCCTCGGATGCAAAAAATGTGAAGGTTTTTAAATTAGATGATTTACCTTCAAAGATTGCTTTCGACCATAGGAAGATTCTCCAAGATTATAGAAGGTTTAAAGAAGAAAGTAATGAATAGTAGCATAAACGAACAAAAGAACTTTTAAAGATGTTAGAGTTAGACGGCAGTTATTTAGAGGGGGGAGGCCAAATCTTAAGAACAGCTTTAAGTTTATCCTTAATTACGAATGAGCCGGTAAGAATATTTAATATTAGAAAGAATAGACCCAAGCCTGGTATTAGGAGTCAACATTTAGCGGTCCTAAAGGCTTTGGCCCAGATTTTTTCTTCTCAGGTAGAGGGAGCTTACTTGGGTTCAGAAGAGATTAGATTTTTTCCTCAGAGGAGGGAGGGCAAGGTAACTCTTAGTATAGATATAGGGACTGCTGGTTCAATTGGACTTCTGATTCAGGCAATCTTGCCATCAGTAATTTTGAGTCAAAACTTAGAGGTCTCTTTAGAGATTAAGGGAGGTACTGCTGGGAAGTGGGCTATACCTTGTGATTACTATCCTTATGTGGTTTTTCCTCTTTTGGGGATTGAAGCAGAATTCAAAATATTAAGAAGGGGCTATTATCCTAAGGGAGCAGGATTGGTAAGATTAGGTCTAAAATCTCAGGAGCTTAAACCTTTAGATTTTCTAGAAAGGGGTAGTGCTTGTAAGATTGAGATTTTAAGTATAGCCTCCCAAGATTTAAAGGCAAAAAGGGTTTCTGAAAGGCAGATTGACTCAGCGCTTAATATTTTAAAAAAGAGGTATAAAGATGTGCCTTTTAGCTGGAAATCTTTCTATGCGGATACTCTATCTTCTGGTTCAGAATTAAACATCTGTTTCTATTTTCAGAAATCAAGACTTTGGGCGGATGCTTTAGGAGAAAGAGGAAAGAGTTCAGAAGAGGTAGCAAGAGAAGCTAGTTTAAAATTACTTCAAGAAGAAACTTCAGGAGCTTGCATAGATAGGCATCTGGCTGATAACTTAATCCCTTATTTAGCTTTTTTAGGAGGAGCCTTTAAGACTTCATTAATAACCAAACATACTTTGACTAATATTTGGCTGGTGGAGAAATTTTTAGGCCTCTTTCAACAGCAAACCCACCTTTATCAGAAGATTTTTGAAGTGGAAGATAATATTGTAAGAAGGTTATGAGTAAAGTTTACTTTTTAAAAAAAGACTTAAAGAGTTTTGAAACCAATCCTAAGGTATTGGTTAAGTTCTTAGAGAGAACTCCTCTTTTTTCCCAGATAGAAAATAAAGATTTAGTAGGAATAAAAATGCATTTTGGCGAGGATAAAAATAAAGGCTACCTTAAACCTTTCTATATAAAAAATCTTATTGAGAGGATAAAGAGAATAGGAGCAAAACCTTTTTTATTTGATACTAATACTCTTTACCGAGGCAAAAGAACCAATGCGGTTGACCACTTTAATTTAGCTTTTTTTGAGCATAACTTTAAGATTTTGAATGTGCCAGTTATTATTGCTGATGGTTTAAAGAGCAGAGATTATATTGAGGTAGAAATAGATGGTAAGCATTTCAAGAAAGTAAAAATAACCTCTTTATTAAAAGATTTAGATTTTATGCTGGTACTTTCTCATCTTACTGGGCATATCTTAACTGGTTTTGGAGCTTCTATTAAGAATATAGGGATGGGTTGTGCTTCTCGAGCTGGAAAGATGGCTCAACATTGTGAAGTAGCCCCCCAGCCTAACCATAAGGTATGTATATTATGTAAAAGATGTATCAAGGTTTGTCTATACGGAGCAATATCTCTTAAAGAGAATAGAATCTTTATAGACCAGGATAAATGTATAGGTTGTGCTCAATGTATAAGTGAATGTCCTAAAGGAGCTTTAAAGATTGTTTGGTCAGAGAATTATAAGCTTCTTCAAGAAAGAATGGTAGAATATGCTAAGGCAGTTTTAAGTATTTCTAAGAAGAATTTTTTTCTTAACTTTTCTATGTTTATAACTAAGGAATGTGATTGTATGTCTAAGGAAGAGTCTCCCTTTATAGAGGACTTGGGGATTTTAGCATCTTCAGATGTTCTTTCTTTAGATAAAGCTACTATAGATTTATTAAATCAGAAAGCAAAAAGAGATGTTTTTAAAGAAATTCATGATAAGAAAGCAGATTACAATTTTCAATTTGAGTATGGCCAGAGAATCGGCTTAGGAGAACTTAATTATCATATAGAGGAGATTGGGTTATGAGACAGATTCTAAGGCGGAGATTAGGACTTCTGGATATATTTTGTATTGCTTCGGGAGCAATGATTTCTTCAGGGTTATTTGTTCTTCCAGCTCTTGCTCAGCCTAAGGTTGGTCCAGCTTTATTTTTGTCTTATTTGTTAGCTTCTTTCATTGCTCTTCCTACAGTTTTTTCCCAAGCAGAGTTAGTAACCGCTATGCCTAAGGCTGGAGGGGATTATTTCTATATTAGCAGAAGCATGGGAAGGTTGGTTGCTTTCTTTGGAGGATTAAGTAGTTGGTTTTCTTTAGCCTTAAAAGCAAGTTTTGCTCTTATTGGGATGTCTGCTTATTTGGAGTTAGTCCTTCCTCTTTCCTTAGAGATAAAGACAGTAGCTTTGGGTTTATGCATTATCTTTACTTTTCTTAATATTTTAGGAGTTAGAGAAGCAGCTAAAGCTCAAAGAAGTTTAGTCTTTGGTCTTTTGATAATTTTGGTTCTTTATGTAGTATTTGGTTTTGGTTCTATTAATATTAAAAGATATGTTCCTTTTTTTCCTCTGGGAGTTTTACCTGTACTTACTACCGCAGGTTTTGTCTTTATCTCTTATGGAGGATTAACCAAAATAAATAGCATAGCTGAAGAGGTAGAAAATCCCGGCAGAAATATCCCCTTAGGGATGCTTCTTTCTTTAATTATTGTAGGACTTCTTTATGCTTTAGTAGTTTTTATTACTACTGGACTTATACCTTCCTCAGAACTTTCTGGCAGTCTTACGCCTATTTCCTTAGGAGCCTCTAAATTTTGGGGGCTTATTGGCTCAAAGATTGTGGGGGTAGGAGCAATTTTGGCATTTGTTTCCACTGCTAATGCTGGGATTATGTCAGCTTCTCGCTATCCTTTGGCTATGAGTAAGGATGGGCTTCTTCCTAAGTTTTTAGGCAAGATAAGTCCAAAGCAAGGCACTCCTTATTATTCGGTACTTCTTACCGGTGTGTTTATGAGTTTAGCTATTTTTTTAAGGTTAGAAATTCTGGTAAAAATTGCTTCGGAACTCTTAGTAATACTCTATCTTCTTACAAATATCGCAGTAATTATTATGAGAGAAAGTAAGCTTCATAATTATCAGCCTAAATTTTATTCTCCCTTGTATCCGGGGATACAAGTCTTAGGAATTTTGGGTTGTCTCTTTTTGCTAGCAGAAATGGGCAAATTCTTATTGATGGTTACTTTTTTTCTTGTGGGAGTTGCTCTTCTTCTTTACTTAGGAGTAAAAGAAATTAAGGAATTTGCCCTTATCCATGTAATTGAACGTATTTTAAATAAGGAACTTACCTCAGGGAGGCTTTCTAAGGAGCTAAAAGAGATTATCAAAGAAAGAGACCAGATAATCGAGGATAGGTTCGATTCCCTTATAAAAGAGAGTCCAATCTTAGATTTTAAAGAAGTTATCTCTAAAGAGACTCTTTTTGAAAATGTGGCTGATATTTTAGCTAAAGATTTTAATATTGAGAAAGAGAGGCTCTATAATCTATTTGTAGAGAGAGAAGAAAGTTCTTCTACTGTCCTTAGGCCCGGTTTGGCAATTCCTCACATAGTAGTAGAGGGTCAAAATAAATTTAGGATTATTCTAGTTAGAGCAAGAGAGGGGATTGTTTTTTCTAAAGAGGCTTCTCCTGTAAAAATAGTCTTTGTTCTGGCTGGAGATAGAAGTGAGCGGAATTTTCATCTCAGAGCCTTAGCTGCAATTGCTCAGATTGTTCAGAGTAAGGACTTTGATAAGAGATGGCTTTCAGCTAGAAATATTGAAGAGTTAAGGGATGTGATTCTTCTGGCTCAGAGGAGCCGTTTTGCTGAGAAACTTTGATATTTAGCTTATGAGGACTATAGCCCTATTGACTGATTTTGGAGTTAAGGATAACTTTGTAGGGGTAATGAAAGCTGTTATCTTAAAGATTAATCCTAAGGTAAATCTCATAGATATAACCCATATGATTTCTCCTCAAAATATCTGGGAAGCAGGATTCTTGCTCTATAAAAGTTTTAGGTTTTTTCCTAAGGATACTATTTTTTTAGTAGTAGTTGACCCTGGGGTGGGTTCGAAGAGGAAGGCTTTGGCTATTAAGACTAAGAATTATTACTTTGTAGGCCCAGATAACGGAGTCTTAAGCTTAGCTTCTCGGAAAGATGGGAGAGAAAAGATTATAAATTTAACTAATAAAAGATACTTTCTAAAAGAGGTATTTTCTACTTTTCATGGCCGGGATATTTTCTCACCAGTTTCAGCTTACTTATCTAAAGGCGTAAAGATAGATAACTTAGGTCCTTCTTTAAGAAGAATAGAGGAACTAGAATTACCTTCTCCTAAAATAAAAGGTTCAACACTTGTGGGGCAGATACTTTATATTGATAGGTTTGGCAATTTAGTGACTAATCTTAATTTGAGGGATTTTCAAAGATTTACTAGAGGGAGAAGATTTAAGCTTAAGATAAAATCTAAATTTATAACTAAGTTTTATCCTTATTATCAGAAAGCAGATGATAAAGAACTTTTTCTATGTCCAGGAAGTCTTGGATATTTGGAGATTTCCTTAAAGAACAGTAACGCCTCTTCTTTCTTGGAAGCTACTCTTAAAGAGAACTTTGAGCTTATAAGAGAATAATATTTGATGATAATGTTTCAAACAATATTGTAAAATAAGAATGGCTAAGGTTAAACAAAATAAGATAAAGTTAAGGGGGATAGTTAGACAAGTATATAAAAAGACTGGTAAAGCCATAAATGATTATAGGATGATTCAAGAGGGGGATAGGATATTAGTAGGGGTCTCTGGAGGAGGAGATAGCCTTTCTTTACTTAAAGTTTTGCTTTTGAGAAAGAGACATATTCCCATTGATTTTGAGCTTATAGCTTGTTTTATAGAAGCTAATTTCATAAAGGGAGATAAAAGTCTTCTTGAGGAGTATTTTAGGAGTGAGGATATAGCTTATGTGGTTAAAAAGTTAGAGATGGATAATCCTGGGAAGAAGAAGTGTTTCTGGTGTTCGTGGAATAAGCGGAAAATACTTTTTAAGACCGCTAAAGAACTAAACTGTAAAAAAGTTGCCTTAGCCCATCATTTAGATGATATAGTTGAGACCATCTTGATGAATCTTTTTTTTCATGGAGAGATAAGTTCTATGAAGCCAAGAATAGAGCTTTTTGGAGGAGAAATTTCTATCATAAGACCCTTTTGTTATCTAGAAAAGAAAGAAATTGAAAAATTCTATTCTCAATTTGACTTTCCCTTAATAAAACATAGTTGTCCTTATGCTCAAGATTCAAAAAGAGCCCTTATTAAGGATATAGTCTCTTGCCTTAAGAAGGAGTTTCCCCAGATAAAAGTAAATATCTTTAGAGCCTTAAGAAGAGAGAAGATAAAGAGAGATTATCTCCCCTAAATTTAAGGTAAATTTTTAAGAATTTCCGAAGTTTATATCTTAGAGGAAGCCTTTAGAAATCTTGGTTTTTGACAGCCCCTACTATTTATAATATAATAAACAAAAAGATGTATTCTCTTTCTCTTAAAGTCTATATTACTAAACCCCAATGGGAAGATTTGTTCTATATTTGGGAGGACCCTTTTTCTCTCCTAAAGAAAGCAGAAAGAATTAAGAATGTTAAGATTTTAAAGAGAGAAAAAAATAAACTTTACACCCGGTGGGAGGTAGATATAGAGGGAGCCTCTCTTTCCTGGTATGAAGAGGATACCTTAGACAGAGAAAAAGGTCTTATAAATTTTAAGATGCAGAGTGGAGATTTTGGAGATTACTTTGGCTACTGGAAGATAACCCCTACTCGGAGAGGAAAACTAAAGTTAGAGCTTAAAGCAAATTATGATTGGGGAATACCTGTCTTGGAGCCTTATGTAAGGAAGGTTTTAGAGAGAAAGACTCGCATAATGCTGAGAAGTTTTTTACAGGTTATAAAGAAAGCTTTAGAGGAAAATGGATAAGAAATTTTCCATCCTTATTCATCCTGTAAACAGAGAGCTTCTTTATCTTTATGAGCCAGGGATGAGAGGAAAATCTATAGGGATAGTAAAGAAAGTTTTAGAATGGATGAGTCCTTTTAAGGCTTCAGATATAGAAGGTATAAGATCTCAATATAATGGTAAGCAAGCAAAAGGAGAACTTATAATGTGCCCTCTTCTGATGGAGCAGATGACTTCCTTAAATCCCAAGAAGGTCTTCTTTAAAGTTAAAAAAGCTACCAAGTTTGCTGAGAGTAGAGGTTCTTCTTTGCTGGGTTTGGCTGCTTATACTGCAATGATAGGAGAAAAAGGCTTAAGGCTTAAAGATTATTTAAATATACCGATAACTACAGGAGCTCACTTAACTATAGCTACTATCCCTGAGGCTATTTTGAGAGTTTTAAAGGAGGTAGGCTATAATTTAGAAGAGATGGGTTTTCTTATCTTTGGGTTAAATCCTATTTCCTTCTCGGTAATTTCAAAATTGGGAAATTCGGTAAGAAAAATTTATATATACTCTCTAAGAAAAGAGAAATTAAGGAAATTGGAAGAAAGTTTTCCTTCCAGACTTAGGAGTAAAATAGAGCTTATTGGAGGAAGATTTAAATATATACTTAAATGGGTTAATTTTATAGTGGTAAGTACTAATAGGATTCCTTCTGATTTTAATATAGAGTATTTAAGAAAAGGAACTATTGTGCTTGATGCCTCTTATCCCAGGAAGATAGAGAATCTTAGAAAGGATATATTAGTAATAGACGGGGTCTCTATGAAGCCTCCTGGCGAGGCCCGTTTTAATTTTAACTTTGGCTTGCCGGAAGGTTTATGTTTTCCTTGTATGGCAGAACCTATAACTTTATTCTTAGAAGATAGATTTGAAAGTTATTCGGTAGGAAAAGATGTCTCTTTAGAGAAAGCTGAGGAAATCTTCAGATTAGCTTTAAGACATGGTTTTCAGATAGGGCCTCTTACTAATAGGGATTATATAGTTAAAGAGGAGAGGCTTTTAGAGTTTAAGGAAAGCCTTCTTAAGAAGGAGAGGAAAATTTTTATAATCGAGAGATGGATAAGAAGAAAGTGAAGATTTTAGTTACCGCTGGTCCCACTTGGGTAAGAATTGATAAGGTAAGAGTTCTTACTAATATATTTAGTGGAAGAAGCGGTTTTTTAATTGCTAAGGCTTTAAAAGATAGAGGCTTTCCTACAACTTTACTCTTAGGGCCAGGAAGATTTGAGCCTAAAGATAAAGATTTAAAGATTATAAGGTTTAAGTATTTTGAGGAACTTAGAGAGTTGGTAAAGAAAGAGTTGAAAGATAGAGCCTATAAAGTAGTTATCCATTCAGCAGCAGTCTCTGATTATAGACCCCTAAAAGTTTATAGAAGTAAGATTTCTTCCTTAAAAAGAGAGCTTCTGATAAGACTAAAGCCCACCCCTAAGATAATAAGAGAAATAAGAGTCTTAAGACCTGATATATACCTTATTCAGTTTAAATTAGAGGTAGGAAAGCCCAGAGAAGAATTGATAGAGATAGCTTACCATAGTCTCCTTAAGAATAAATCAGATATAGTTGTGGCTAACGATTTAGAAGATATGAGAGGGTTAAGCTATAAGGCCTATTTGATAGATAAGAATAAAAATGTAGAAGTAATAAGGAGTAGAAAAGAGTTGGTTCAAAGATTAAGCCGGATTGTAGCTTTTATTGCTGGTAATAACTGAGGCCGCCAACTTAAGAGCGTAAGAGCCTAAGTGCCTAAGTTAAGAATTTTTAATTTCTAATTTTAAATTTTTATTGAATTTTCAATT
>CAZSAI010000006.1:11302-23601 GCA_964604895.1 uncultured Planctomycetia bacterium | reverse complement strand
ATGAAGAGATGAATGGCTTAAATACCATAAAAACAGAATAAAAAATAGAGAAACAGAATTAAAGTTTTTTATTGACAAGAGGTAGGTTTTCAGAGATGAATCTTCCTTATCATGTAGGAATAATTATGGATGGGAATGGTCGTTGGGCAAAGAGAAGGGGTCTTCCTAGGAATTTAGGTCATAAGAGGGGAATAGAGAATGTGGAGAAGATTTCTAACTATGCTAAGAAAAAAGGGATAAAGATTCTGAGCTTATTTGCTTTCTCTACTGAAAACTGGAAAAGACCTAAAGAAGAGATTGATTTTCTATTTTCCTATTTAAGAGAATACTTAATAAAAAATAAACAGAGACTGAAAAAAGAAGGAACTTTTTTGAATGTGATAGGAAGAAGAGAAGCTCTTCCTCCAGATTTAGTAGTGCAGATAGAAGAAGTTATAGAGGCTACTAAAGAGAATAAGGATTTTATCTTGAACATAGCTTTAAATTATGGTGGAAGAGCTGAGATTGTAGATGCAGTGAATAAGATTATTTTCGATTATAAAGAGGAAAGAGTTAGTCCCCCTTTAGATGAGGAGGATTTTAGAAGATACCTTTATAGTCCTTTTATTCCTGACGTAGATTTGTTGATTAGGACTTCTGGAGAGATGAGAATTAGTAATTTCCTTCTTTGGAGACTGGCCTATACTGAGTTCTATTTTACTGATACCTTATGGCCAGACTTTAGTGAGATTGAGTTAGATAGGGCTCTTGAGGCTTTTTCTCAAAGGAAGAGGCGTTTTGGGGGAATAAGGAATGGTTCTTAAAAGGGTTATCACTGGAGTAGTATTAGGTGTAGTTACTATTTTATCTATAATTTTTAGACCAATTTGTCTTTTAACTGTTACTTCTTTCATCTTTTTAGGATTATGGGAGTTTTTCTTAATGATAGAGAAGAAAAAGGTCAGGCTATTTAAATTGTTCGGAATAATCTTAGGAGTTTTTATCCCTGTATCTATTTTTTTCCAGTTTCCTATAACCAGAGAATGGCAGTTATTTCTTATAGTTGTTGGCTTATTTATTCTTTTTTTGCTGGAGCTTACTCGGAAGGAGAGGCAAGAAACAATACTTTCTATTTCTGGAACAGTGTTTGGGGTATTGTATGTTTCTTGGTGTTTTAGCTTCATCTTAAGAATCAGAAATTTAGAAGAAGGAGCTTTTCTGACAGGGTTCTTAGTGTTGGTAGTTAAAGCCCAGGATTTAGGAGCTTATATTGTAGGAACTTTTTGGGGGAGAAGACCTTTGCTTAAGAGAGTAAGTCCTAATAAGTCTTTAGAAGGGGCTTTGGGAGGGATAGGCTTGAGTGTAATTTCTGCTTTGTTATTCCGAGGATGGCTTGATGATTTTAATCTCCCTCAAGCAGTAGGGTTAGGGTTACTTTTAGGAGTAGTTGGGCAATTGGGAGATTTGTTTGAGTCTCTTCTAAAGAGAGATTGTCAGGTGAAAGATTCAGGAGTTATTTTTCCTGGGATGGGAGGAGTTTTGGATGTTATTGATAGTTTAATTTTTACAGCACCGGTATTTTATTTTTACATTACAATGCTTAAAGACATATCTTTTTATCACTTACTTTTTAGATAGCATATACCGAAAAATTTAAGATTTGATTAACTTCTAATTTATAAGAGAAAAAATCTAAAGAGATTGGCAAAATGAAAAAAGTGATTGTCTTGGGTTCTACTGGCTCTATCGGAAGGAATACTCTTGAAGTTATAAGGAATAATCCTAAGAGATTTAAGGTGGTAGGGCTCTCCTCTGCTAAAAATATAAAATTACTTAGAAGACAGGTAAAAGAGTTTAGACCTTCTTATGTGAGTATTTTAGATAAAGAGAGAGCTAGAGATTTTAAGTTTAGAGGGATAAAACTCTTGAAAGGCGAGGAAGGTCTTTATGAGCTTTCTCAGAAAGAGTGTGATTTTCTGATTTTGGGAATACCAGGACTTTCTGCTCTTAGGCCTTTATGGTTTTGTTTAGGGAAGGCTAAGAGAGTTCTTTTAGCTAATAAAGAGGCAATAATTTCAGCAGGCAACCTGATTAAACAGAAACTAAAGAAAACTTCCACTGAGTTTTTTCCTATAGATAGTGAGGCTTGGGCAATGTTGAATCTTCTTAGGACTCAGAATAGAAAGAATATCTCTTGCATATATATTACTGCCTCGGGTGGTCCCTTTTGGGATAAGCCTAAAAAAGAGATGAGAAAGGCAACATTAAAAGATGTGCTTAAGCACCCAGTATGGAAAATGGGTAAGAAAATCTCAGTGGATTCAGCTATTTTGATAAATAAGGGCTTTGAGGTTATTGAGATAAAGAGATTATTTAACTTTCCTACGAAGAAGATAAAAGTATTGATTCATCCTCAATCAGTAGTTCATGCTTTGTTAGAAAGGAAAGATAGAACTACTCTTGCTTTTATGTTTTCTCCAGATATGAGAATTCCTATTTCTTCCGGATTAGGAGCAAATAATTTTCTAAGGCATAAGAGTTTATCTTTAAAAGAGATGATGAATTTAGATTTTTTCGAACCCGACTATCAAAGATTTCCGGCTTTAAAGCTAGCCTACTTTGTAGGTGAAAGAGAAAAGAGCTATCCCACCGTCTTAGTTGCCTCTGATGAGGAAGCGGTAAATTTATATCTTAAAGACCAGATTAATTTTTATGATATCTTTAAGATTATAGAGAAAGTAATTGAGGTTCATACCCCTAAGGAAGTTACTTCCTTAAAAGACATTTTCTATTGGCAAGCTTGGGCTAAGGAGAAAGTGAGAGAATTGGTGAGTAAAAAAAGGTGTTTAAGGTTTTCGTTTGTATAAACTTTAGGACTTAAAGATGAGCTTTTTAATATTTATTTTAATTTTGGGAGTCTTGATTCTTGTTCATGAGTTTGGTCATTTTCTTTTGGCCCGACTCTGCGGTGTGAAAGTAGAGGTTTTTGCTATTGGGTTTGGTCCACCTCTGTTTAAATTTAAATTTAAGAGTTTTGACTTTTATATTTGTCTTATCTTATGGGGAGGATATGTAAGGCTGGCAGGGTTTGAAAGGGGAGAGTATAAAGGAAAACCCTGGGAGTTTCTCTCCAAGCCTTTAAGGATAAGAGCTAAAATAGTATTAGCAGGACCTTTCTTCAACTATCTTTTCTCTTGGATTCTATTTTGTTTAATGTTTTTAATAGGCATAGAGGTTTTTTCTAATCGAGTAGGAGAGTTAAAAGAAGGCTGGCCTGCCCAGAGAGCAGGGATAAAGGAAGGAGATATTATTCTGGAGGTAGAAGGAAAGCCTACTAAAACCTGGCAGGATATTACTGAGATTATTCATAATACAAAGAAAGAAAATATAGAGATAGTAGTCTTAAGAGAAGGAAAAAAAATCAGATTCAATCTCCATCCTAAACAGGAGGAGATTAAAGATATATTTGGTAAGAGGAGAGTTTTCTCTTTTATTGGAGTCTATCCTTCTTCAGAGAAAGTTAAATTAAAATATTCTTTTTTAGAAGCAATTAAGGAGGCGAGCTTAAGGTTATTAAGATTGAGCTTCCTTACCTTTAAAGCTTTATTTTATATAATAATAGGAGCTTTGCCTTTTAAAGAGTCTCTCACCGGTCCTCTAGGGATATACTATATTACTAAACAAGCCTCACAGATAGGTCTCTCAGCAATCCTTCATCTTATGGCTGTGTTAAGTATGAGTCTTACAATTTTTAATATTTTACCTCTGCCTGTATTAGATGGAGGTCATCTTTTCTTTTTAGTGATAGAGAAGATAAGAGGGAAAGCCCTTTCTCCTAAAACAGAAGAGATAATCAATCGGATAGGACTATCTTTTATTTTTATCTTAATATTTCTTGTGCTTTACAATGATATTATAAGGTTTGGTTCTAGAATATTTGAGAGATAATGAAAAGGAGAATAGTTAAGATAGGCAATATAAAATTAGGAGGAAATTTTCCTATAGTAGTAAAAGGAATGATTAAATCTCCGTTAGAGGAGGAAAGGAAAGTTTTAAGAGAAGCTCAGAAACTTAAAGAAGAAGGGGCTCAAATTTTAAGAATAGCTATAGAGAAAGAAAGCGACCTAAAATTGATTGAAGTTCTTAAGAAGTCTACAGAGCTCCCTTTAGAAGCAGATATCCATTTTAATTATAATTTAGCACTCCTAGCCTTAGAGAAAAATATAGATTGTCTAAGACTTAATCCTTCAAATATTTATAAGAGACCTCAGGTAAGAAAGATAGCAAAAAAAGCAAAAGAAAACTCAATTCCTATAAGGGTAGGGGTTAATTCCGGAGGATTTAGAAAAAGGATGAGTAAGGATGAGTTAGCTTCAGCTATGGTAAGGAGGGTTTTTTCTTATATAAGTCTTCTAGAAGAAGAGGATTTTAAGAATATATTAGTCTCAGCCAAAGCTGATTCTTGCCTGAGTACAATTTTGGCTAATCAGATTCTCTATAAAAAGCTTCCTTACCCTATTAACTTAGGTTTAACTGCAACCGGCCCTCTCTACGAAGGTTTAATTAAGACTTCTCTTAGTTTGGGGATTCTTATATATCAAGGTATAGGTCAAGCTATAAGGGTATCCTTAAATACTGATTCTTGGGAGGAAGTAAGGGTTGCTTACTGGATACTCCAGTCTTTGGGGAGGGGATATTTTTATCCTCAAATAGTTTCTTGTCCTACTTGTTCAAGATGTAAAGTAAATTTAAGAGAGAAAGTTGAGGAATTTAAAGAAAATATTTATAAAAATAAAGATAAGCTGTATAATAAAAACATAAAAGTAGCTCTTATGGGTTGTATGGTAAATGGTCCAGGAGAGGCTTCTTCTTCAGATGTGGGTCTAGCTTTTGGTAAGAAGAAAGCCATTCTTTTTAAGGGAGGAAAAATAATTAGAACAATAGGGGAGGAAGACTCTCTTAGTAGCCTTCTATATTTTTTAAAAAAGGAGGCAAGAGACTGATGGAGAGAAGTAAACTTAAAAAAATTCTTAGAGAAAGACTGTTTCTAAGTTCTAGGATTCCTGAGGTATCTTTAAGAAGAGAGGAGATAATTTCTAGAATGGAGAATATTTTTAGAGAGTTAGAGAAGGAGAGAAATATCTTTATTTCCGAGGAAGAGAAGAACATTCTTACTTTAGAAATAATTAATGATTTATTGGGTTGGGGACCTCTTCAGCCTCTTATGGAAGATGAGGAGATTACTGAGATTATGGTAAATGGTCCAGAGAAAATTTACATAGAGAAGTCGGGGAAAAAGATTTTAACTCAAGTAAAATTTGATGATGCTCAGCATTTACGTTATATTATTGAGAAGATGATAAGACCTACGGGAAGAAGAGTGGATGAGTCTTTTCCTTATGTAGATTTTTCCTTAGAGGATGGTTCAAGAGTAAATGTGATTCTGCCCCCTTTATCGGCGGAAGGTCCTACTTTAACTATAAGAAAATTTCTAAAAAGAATAGAGAGGTTGGAGGATTTGGTTAATTTAGCTACCTTAGATGAGAAGATGGCAGAGTTTCTTAAAGCCTGCGTAAGAGCTAAAATAAATATAATTTTTTCTGGAGCTACAGGTGTAGGTAAGACTACTACTTTAGAGGTTTTATCTTCTTACATTGAGCCTACCGAGAGAATTATCACTATTGAGGATGCTTTAGAGCTTCACCTAAGGCAAGAGCATGTAGTGAGATTATTAACCCGTTCCCCTAATGTGGAAGGTAAAGGAGAGGTGAGTATAAGAGACTTATTTATAAATACTTTAAGGATGAGGCCCTCAAGAATTATTTTAGGAGAGATAAGAGGTCAAGAAGCCTTAGATTACCTTCAGGCTTTAAATAGTGGGCATAGAGGGATTTTAGCAGTAATCCATGCTTCTTCTCCCGAAGATGTAGTAAATAGGCTTGAGACTATGGTTTTTTACTCCGGAGTTAATTTGCCAGTTTGGGCGATAAGAAAGCAGATTGCTCAAGGTTTGGAGGTAGTAATTCAGCAAGAGCAGTTAGTGGATGGCTCAAGGAAAATTACTCGGATAAGTGAAGTGGTTGGCTTAGATAAGGAGAACAATATAATTATCAAAGATTTATTCTCCTTTACTCATAAAGAGATAACTTCTGAAGGTAAGGTAAAAGGTTTTTTTTCTCCTACAGGGGTTTTGCCAACTTTTTTGCCTAAGTTTGATAAAATGGGGGTTGGAGTATCCCAAGATTGGTTTAGAAAGGCTTAAGAGATGCTTTTTTCTAAATATTTTATCCCTACTCTAAGAGAAGTAAATGAGGAAAGTCTCTCCTTTAGACTTTCTCTAAAGGCAGGGCTTATATTTCCTTTAGCTTCGGGGATATACTCTTATCTTCCCTTAGGCTTAAGAGTATTAAGAAATATAGAGGCTATAGTAAGAAAGAATATGAACGACTTGGGTGCATATGAGGTTTTACTGCCGGTGCTTCAACCCTTAGAGTTGTGGCAGAAGTCTAAAAGAGATAAGCTCTTAGGAGAGGTTATGATTAGATTTGAGGATAGGAGAGGAAGAAAACTGTGTTTAGGCCCCACCCATGAGGAGGTAATTACAGATTTAGTGAGCAGATTTGTTTCTTCTTATAAGGAACTTCCTCTTATTCTTTATCAAATCCAGACTAAGTTTCGAGATGAATTAAGGCCCAAGGGAGGCCTTATTAGGAGCTGTGAATTTATAATGAAGGATGCTTATAGCTTTGACAGAGATGAAGAGGGTTTAGAGAGAAACTATCAAAGTATGTACTTAGCTTATGATAAGATATTTAGAGAGTGTGGACTTAAGCCTTTAGCTTTTTCAGCTGATGTGGGCTTTATTGGAGGAAGCGCATCCTGTGAGTTTTTAGTTGAGAGTTCCTCAGGCGAAGATAGTTTCTTTTATTGTCAAGAATGCGGTTTTTACTTTAGGGATAAAGAATTATGTCCTCAATGTAAAAGTAAAAAGGTTTTAGAAAAGAGAGGGTTAGAGTTAGGCCATATTTTTAAGTTAGGTAGGATTTATTCTGAGAAGTTAGGGGCTTATTTTTTAGATAAGAAAGGCGAAAGAGCCCCTATAGTTATGGGTTGTTATGGGATAGGAGTAAGTAGACTTCTTCCAGGGATAATAGAACAGAATTACGATTCTGAAGGAATAATTTGGCCAGAAAAAGTAGCTCCTTTTGATATAGAAGTTATCTGTCTTAATCCTGAGGAAGAGGAGATACTTTCTTTTTGTTTTCAGGTTTATGAATTTCTCAAAAAGAGAGGTTTTCAAGTACTTTTAGATGAGAGGTCTCAATATTCAGGAATAAAGTTTAAGGATGCTTATTTGATTGGTATACCTTATTTGATAGTAGTAGGCAAGAAAAGTTTCTCACAGGGCAGAGTCGAATGTATTAGAAGAAGGGATAAGAAGGCTATTAAGATAAAGAAAGAATATCTTCTAGATTCTATAGAAGATTTTATAAAGAAGGGAGAGATAGAGTGAAAGATTTAAGGCTAATTAAAGAGGAGGTCAAAAAGGAACTGAGGAAAAAGATATTTGACCCTGAAAAAAGAAATATTCTTTCTTTGGAGACCTCGAAGAGAAAGGAACTCATTTCTCAATTCTTAGATGAGATTTTAGGGAGGTTGTTAAAGAGATTCAGGCTAGAGTTGTCTAAGAAGGAGCAGGAAGTTCTTATCTCTGAGGTTATTTGTGAGGTAGTTGGATATGGGGGCCTAGAAGATTTACTTAGAGACCCTACTGTTACTGATATTTTGGTAAATAGTCCTTTTCAAGTATTTATTGAAAAGAAAGGAGAGCTTGAGAGGGTAGGGATAAGTTTTGACGGGCCCGAGCAGATAAGGGCTATAATTGAGAGAATGATGTTGAGTACTTCTAAGAGGATAGACCAATTTTCTCCTTTTGTGGATTTTAAACTAGAGGATGGTTCAAGAGTCACTGCAATAATTCCACCTGTTTCTTCTTCTCCCTCTTTATGTATAAGAAAATTTACGGGAGAAGTTTTCTACCCTCAGGATTTAATAAATTTAGGTACTTTAACCCAGAAATCCCTAAGTTTTTTAGAGCTGGCTGTTAAAGCCCGGCTAAATATTTTAATCACGGGTTCCACTGGAGCAGGCAAAACCACTCTTCTTAATACTCTGATAAGATTTGTTCCTAATAATCAGAGAATGATAGTAATAGAAGATACTGAGGAACTTTCTATTCCTGAGAATTATCATTTTCTAAAACTCCTTACTCGGCCTCCTAATATAGAAGGAAAAGGTGAGATTACCCTTTATGATTTGGTAAAACTTTCCTTACACTTAAGACCAGATAGGATAATAATTGGAGAGGTAAGAGGTGAGGAGAGTTTTTATTTTTTACAGGCCATAAATACAGGTCATGAAGGCTCTATGTGTACTCTTCATGCTAATGATGCTTACGATGCTTTAGCTAGACTTGAGACTTTAGGATTAATGGCTAAGCCCAATATTCAGGCTGAGGTGATTAAGAGGCTTTTAAGTATGGGGATAGATTTAATAGTTCATCTTAAGAGAACCTCTCGAGGTAGGAGAGTGGTCTCTCAGGTCTCTGAAGTTGTATATGAAGACCAAAACTATAAGATAAAAGACATAGTTCTATTGAGAGAAAAGTTTGAAGAGAATAAAGAAGTGCTAGAGGAACAATTTACAGGGTATATTCCTTCTTTTAGAGAGAAACTAGAAGTAAGAACAGGCCAAGATTTTTTTAAATGAAGTGGACAGAGGAGAAAGAGAACATTCTTAGAGAAAAGCTTATTCCTCTCATTGAAAAGGAAGGGTTTAGGGTTTTTGAATTGAGGGTTTTTTATGCTCAGGGTAAATTATTTTTAAGGATATTGATAGATTTTAAAGAGGGAGGGATAAATTTAGAAGATTGTGCTTATATAAATAGGAAAGTTTCTAATTATCTTGATGAGAATAATATCTTGGATACTTCATTTATCCTAGAGGTGTCCTCTCCAGGAGTTAGGAAAGAGTTGGTAAATCTTAAAGATTTCCTAAGAGTTAAAGGAAGAAAAGTAAGAATTTGGCTTAGAGAGGAGCATACCCAAAGGGAGTTTTTAGAAGCAAAAATAGCTGGGGTGAATGAGGAGAAAATAGAAGTGATTTTAGAAGATAAAGGTAAGATTTTCTCTATTCCTTTAGAGAAAATTAGGAAAGCAATTCAAAAAATAAATTAAAGCTTTAGGGGGAGAAATATGAACGGTGAGTTACTAGCAATTCTTGAGCAGATAGAGAGAGAAAAAGGCATAGAGAAAGAAAAGCTTATTTCCGCTATAGAGCAAGCTTTAGTAATAGCTGCTAAGAAGATTGCTAAGATAACCAATCCTGATGCCGAAATTTCAGTAAAGATAGACCCCTCCAGCGGAAAGATCAGAGCTTTTGTAGGAGAAGAGGAGATTCTTTCTGAGAGTTTAGCTCGGATTGCTGCTCAAACAGCCAGGCAAGTTATAATTCAGAAGATTCGAGAAGCTGAGAAAGAGGTTATCTTTAATGAGTTTAAAGATAAGGTAGGAAGCCTTATTTCGGGCTCGGTATATAGATTCGAAAAGAATGGGGTAATTTTGGATTTATTAGGAAAAACTGAAGCAATCATTCCTAAAAAGGAGCTTTCACCTTTAGATAGCTTTAAGTTAGGAGAAAGGGTTAAGGCGTACTGTTTGGAGGTTAAAAAGGAAAAGGGTCCTCAAGTTATTGCTTCAAGGAGAATAACTAATTTTGTCAAGAAACTATTTGAGTTAGAGGTTCCTGAGATATATGAAGGTATTGTAGAGATAAAGTCTATAGCCAGAGACCCAGGAGATAGAACTAAGATTGCAGTTTACTCTAAAGATGATAAGGTAGATTGTGTAGGAGCCTGTGTAGGTATGAGAGGCTCCCGAGTAAAAAATATTGTTCAAGAATTGAGAGGAGAAAAAATTGATATAGTAAGATACTCTGAAGACCCTCAGGAGTTTATAAAGGCAAGTTTATCTCCTGCCCAACTTAGTAAGATAGTTTTAAATAAAGAGGCTAAGCGAGCATTAGTGGTGGTTGAGAAGGAACAACTTTCTCTAGCTATTGGGAAGGGGGGTCAAAATGTAAGGTTAGCTTCCAGGCTTACTGGGTGGGAGTTAGATATAAGGTCTAAAGAGGAATTAAAGAAAGAAATGCAGAATCTTAATAAACTGAAAGGCGTGGGAGCTCATATTATAGACAGTTTAATAAAGTCAGGCTTTCAGAGTTTAGATTCTCTTTCTAAAGCTAAACCTGAAGATTTAGCTGGGATAAAAGGCATAGGCAAGAAGAAAGCTTCAAATATTATCGCACAAGCTAAAAAGTTATTAGAGAAATGAGAGTTTATGAGCTAGCAAAAGAGCTAGGTTTAGATTCAAAAGAATTCTTAAAGAAGCTTAAAGAGATGAATTTTCCCCTTAAGAGTCATCTCTCTATAATAGATGAAGAGACTGCCCAGATTATTAAGGATGAGTTTAGAGAATTAAAAGAGAGAGAGATTAGCAAGAATGTGGTGGAGGTGGAATTTCCTCTTACTATTAAAGACTTTGCAGTAAAACTTGGTAAGAAGCCCTCAGAGATTATTCAGCTTTTTCTTAAGAGAGGCAAATTTTTTAATATAAATCAAACTATAGATAGAGATTTAGCTATAAATTTGGCTTATGAGTTAGGTTTTACTTTAAAGGAGAAAGTTTCTTTAGAAGAGGAGCTTCTTGAGAAAGAGATTCTGGATGAGTCCCGCGTTAAGCCTCGGGCTCCTATAGTTACTCTGATGGGCCATATTGACCATGGTAAGACTTCTCTCTTGGATTTTATCAGAAAGTCTAAATTGACTGAGAAAGAGGCGGGGGGGATTACTCAACATATAGGAGCTTATCAAGTAGAAGTTCCTAGAGGAAAGATTACTTTTATAGATACACCTGGTCATGAGACTTTTACTTCGATGCGGGCAAGAGGAGCAAATCTTACAGATATTGTAGTTCTAGTGGTGGATGCTACAGAAGGAGTAAAACCTCAGACTGAAGAAGCAATAAGTCATGCTAGAGCTGCTTCAGTTCCTATAGTGGTAGCTATTAATAAGATAGATAAGCCTCAAGCTCAGCCTGAGATAGTAAAACAACAGCTTTCAAAATTAGGACTTATCCCTGAAGATTGGGGGGGTCAAACCATAATGGTTGAGGTTTCCGCCAAAACTGGTCAGGGTATAGATGATCTTTTGGAGATGATTCTCCTAGAGGCTGAGCTTCTTGAACTTAAGGCTGATTATGAAAGACCTGCCTTAGGGGTAGTCTTAGAAGCAAAGCTTTCTAAAGGGTTGGGTTCTGTAGCTTCAGTTATAGTTCAGCAGGGTGTTTTGAGAGTTGGAGATATTGTAGTTTGTGGTACTCAATGGGGAAAGGTGAGATTATTGAGAGACGACAGAGCCAGGACTTTAAAAGAGGCTTATCCTTCTTCTCCTGTAGAATTAGTGGGTTTAGGAGGGCTGGTTTCTGCAGGAGAGAAGTTCTTAGTTGTCCCTGGAGAGAAAGAAGCCCTAAGTATTGTGGAGGGGAGAAAACAAAAAGAAGAGATAAAAGCTACTCCCCAGCATGTGACTTTGGAAAATATATATGAGAAGATTAAAAAGGAAGAACTTAAAGAGTTTAGAGTAATTATAAAGGCTGATACTTACGGAACTCTAGAGGCGATTGAGGAGATGTTGAAAAAGATAGAGGTTCCCTCTCTAGAAGTTAAAATTCTTCATAAAAGCATAGGAATAATTAATCTTTCCGATGTAGTGTTAGCTGATGCTTCTGATGCATTGGTATTGGGTTTTAAAGTGGAGATAGAGCCCCAAGCCTTTAAGAAGGCTCAAGAGAAGAATGTCCAGATTAAGACTTATCAAATAATTTATGAGCTTATCTCAGACATAAAAGCAGCTTTAGAGGGTATGCTTGAGCCTAAAATCGAAAGAATCTTAGTAGGAAGAGCAAGAGTTAAAAAAGTGTTTAAACTCTCTAAAGCAGGGGTTATTGCTGGCTGTATAGTAGAAAAGGGAAAGATAGTTAGGAATTTGCCCTGCAGAGTCTTAAGGGCCCAAGAGGTTATTTTTGAAGGCAAGGTTTCTTCTCTTAAGAGATTTAAAGATGATGTGAGAGAAGTTCTGGAAGGTTTTGAGTGCGGAATAGGGGTAGGTTTCAATGAAGTTAGAGAAGAGGATATAATTGAGGTTTTTCAAGAAGAAGTTAAGACAAGAAGAATCCAACTCTAACTGAAAATTTAAATTTATT
>CAZSAI010000006.1:0-11292 GCA_964604895.1 uncultured Planctomycetia bacterium | reverse complement strand
TTATTTAAGGGTGAATATAATATGAGAAAGAGAGTATTAAGTGGGATGAGACCAACCGGCAGGCTTCATCTTGGTCATTGGGTGGGGGCTTTATCTAAATGGGTAGAGCTTCAAGATGAATATGAATGTTTTTTTATGGTGGCTGATTGGCATGGTTTAATGAGTGAGTATAAGAATTCCGCTTCTTTAAGAGAGATAGCCCTGGATAATGTAGCTGATTGGTTAAGCTGGGGGATATCTCCTTCTAAGTCCATTATATTTATTCAGTCAGAGATAAAAGAACACTTAGATTTATTTATGGTTTTTTCTGTTCTTACTCCTTTAGGGTGGCTTTACAGATGTCCCACTTTTAAAGAACAGATAAATCAACTTAAGTCTAAGGAGATAAATACCCATGCCTTTTTAGGCTACCCTGTACTTCAAGCCTCAGATATACTAATTTATAAAGCTGATTTTGTTCCAGTAGGAGAAGATCAGATTCCTCATTTGGAATTAGCTCGGGAGATTATCCGCAGGTTCCATTTTATTTACAAAAAAGAAGTTTTTCCTGAACCTCAGCCGATTTTAACTAAAGTGCCCCGACTCTTAGGTTTAGATGGCAGGAAGATGAGTAAGAGCTATAATAATTGTATATATCTTGCTGAGGAAGATACTCAGATAAAAAGGAAAGTAATGGATATGTTTACTGACCCTCAAAGGATAAAGCTTAAAAGCCCTGGACGACCGCAGGTTTGCAATGTATATTCTTATTATAAAGCTTTCTTTTCTGAATTTCAGGAGGAAGTATTTAATTGGTGTACCCAGGCTAAGAGAGGCTGTACTGAGTGTAAATCTATTTTAGCTGAGAGGCTTTGTAAGTTTATCCAACCTAAAAGAAAGAAGAAACAGGAACTCCTGAGAGATAGGAGAGTGCTTATTTCTATCTTGGAGGAGGGTAAAAGTAAGGCTTCTCAAGAGGCAAGCAAGACCTGGCAGGAAGTAAGGGAAATAATAGGGATATGAAGGTAAGATTGGAGATATTTGAAGGTCCCCTAGATTTGCTTCTTTATCTTATTAGAAGGAATCATATAGATATAAAAGATATCCCTATAGCCTTGGTTTTAGAGCAATATCTGGAATACTTAGAGTTAATGAAGCTTTTAGATATAAACATAGCCTCAGAATATTTAGTTATGGCTGCTACTTTAATTCAAATAAAGTCTCGAATGCTTATTCCTCGTCCTTCTCCCCAAGAAGAAGAAATAGAAGAAGACCCTCGAGAGGAGTTAGTAAGAAAACTTTTGGAATATCAGAAGTATAAGCAGGCAGCCTCTTTCTTGAAAGAAAAAGAGAAAGAGAGGCTTAAGTATTTGAGAAGGCCGGAGAGTTTTTTAGAGTATAAGTCTGGAGAGCTTTATTTGGAAGCTAGTATTTTTGATTTGATATCTGCTTTTAAGGCTGCTTTAAAAGATATCCCTAAAGAAGTATTCTTGGAGGTTATAAAAGATGAGTTTACTGTTGAGGAGAAGATTCACGATATTCTTCACCTTCTTCTTCTAGAACCAGAAGTAGAGCTTGAGAGTCTTTTTAAGAGAGCTAAGAATAAACTTGAGATAGTAGCTACTTTTTTAGCAATCTTGGAACTTATAAGGCTTAATGAGATAAGAGTGTTTCAAGAAGGCCTATTCGGAAGGATAATAATTACAAGATGTACTCAAGTTCATGTTTAAATTTAGAGAGAAAGAAATAGATTTTAAGAAATTTAAGATTCCTGAAGAGACAGATGAAGAGTTTGTTTTTAATCTCTCTCTGCGACCCAAGAATCTTTCTGAATTTGTAGGCCAGAGAGACACAATTTCTTCTTTAAAGATAGCAATTCAGGCAGCAATAAAGAGAGGCGAGCCTCTTGAGCACATTCTGCTTTCAGGTCCTCCTGGTTTAGGAAAGACTTCTTTAGCTTACTGTATAGCTAATGAGCTTTCTTCTAAGATAGTGGCTACTTCTGGTCCAGCTATTGAGCGGGCTGGAGATTTAATAGGGATACTTACTAATTTAGAAAAAGGAGATATTCTCTTCATAGATGAGATACACAGGCTCTCTAAAGTAGTAGAGGAGTTTTTATATCCAGCGATGGAGAATTTTCAAATAGATTTTGTGATAGATAAAGGTCCTTACGCTAAGAGCATTAAGTTTAACCTTAAACCTTTTACTCTTATCGGTGCTACTACTCGAGAGGGTCTTTTGAGTGCTCCTTTACGAGGAAGATTCGGATTGTTTTTTCACTTTGACTTCTATAGTGAGGAGGATTTATCTTCTGTTATTAGTCGGTCAGCAAAGATGTTAGATGTAGAGATTGATAAAGAATCTTGTCTGGAGATAGCAAAGAGAGCTCGAGGTACACCTAGGCTTGCTAATAGATTGCTAAGAAGAGTAAGAGACTATTCTCAGGTGAAGGCAAGAGGTAGCATTAAACTACCTATCGTAGAGAAGGCTTTAAGTTTTCTTAGAATTGATGAGAAAGGTTTAGATGAGTTAGATAGGAAATACTTAAGAGTTTTAATTGAGATCTATAAAGGGGGTCCCGCAGGCATAGAGGCTCTTTCAGCTACTTTAGGTGAAGAACAGGATACCTTGATTGATATAATTGAACCTTATCTTTTAAAGATCGGTTTCATTAGGAGGTCTGCCCGAGGAAGAATAGCTACCGAGTTTGCCTATAAACACTTAGGGATTCCATACAATAAAGAGATCCAAGAAAGATTGTTTTAGAAAATGGCTCATATAGGAAAAATATTTTTATTTATAGGAGTAATATTTATTATCCTGGGCTTTATCTTTTTGACTTTTTCTAAATTTAATCTTCCCTTTTTAGGTAAACTGCCTGGAGATATCCTTATCCAGAGGAGGAATTTTACTTTTTATTTTCCTCTTACTACCTGTCTTTTAATTAGTCTGATTCTTTCTTTAATCCTCTTGCTGTTTTTCAGGAAATAAAATATAATACCTTTTATAAATAGTTTTAGTCAGAGAAAGTTTCTTTTTTAAGTAGAGATTCTGGAGGATAAGGCTTTAAGATTAAGTTTATGAATAAATTTGAAGTAATTTATCAGAGTAGGAGTTGCTTGGCTCGGTTAGGTAAGCTTACTACTTCATCGGGGGAGGTTCTTACGCCTGCCTTTTTTCCGGTAGCTACTCAAGCCACAGTAAAGGCTCTTTCTCCTCAAGATTTAGAAGAATGCCGAATTCAGGGGATTCTTTGTAATATCTATCATTTGTATCTTAGGCCAGGAATAGATACGATAGAAAAACTTGGAAGCCTTCATAGATTTATGGGTTATTTCCGACCAATAATTACTGATAGCGGAGGTTATCAAATATTTAGCCTTTCTTCCTTAAAGAGAGTGAAAAAAGAAGGGGTGGAATTTTCTTCCCATATAGATGGTTCAAGACATTTTTTAACGCCTTCTCAGATAATAGAGATGCAGTTTAAAGTTTCCTCAGATGTGCTTCTTCCTTTAGATGAGTGTTTGAAATTTCCTGTAAGTTTTTCTCAGGCTGAGGATTCTTTGAGACTTACTACTCTCTGGGCAGAGAAGTCTAAACAGACATTTTTGAATTGTCAAGAAAAGGTGAAAATAAAACCTCTCTTTTTAGGAATCATCCAGGGCTCTGTTTATCCTGAGCTGAGAAAAAGAGCGATAGAGGCACTTATTAAGTTAGGTTTTAAAGACTTCGCCTTGGGAGGATTAAGTGTTGGCGAACCTCCGGATTTAAGATATAATATAGTCCATTTAGTAATAGGTAACTTACCAACTTCTTCTTTGAGATATCTAATGGGAGTAGGTACACCTCAAGATATTTTAGAAGCTATAGAGAGAGGCATTGACCTTTTTGATTGTGTAATTCCTACCAGATTAGGAAGGACAGGTACAGCTTTTACTGATAGAGGAAAGTTAGTAATAAGAAATGCAAAGTTTTCTAAAGATGAGTCCCCTTTAGATGAAGAATGTAGGTGCTTTGTATGCAGAAGTTTTAGCCGTGCTTACCTAAGACACTTAATCAACGCTAAAGAGATTTTGGGAGTAAGAGCCATCTCTTATCATAATATTTGGTGGTTTGCTAAGTTCCTAGACCGGATTAGGAAAGCTATTAAGGAAGATAGATTTTTAGAATTTAAGAAGGAGTTTTTAAGAAGATACGTAGAAGTTTAGGAAAGTAAAAATAATTAATTCATAGTTTCTCCGGATCCTAACTGAATTAATACTCTAGGAGATGAGAATAGATATAATTACTATATTTCCGGAGATGTTTTCCGGGGTTTTTTCTTCAGGGATAATAAGGATTGCTCAAGAAAAGAGGCTTCTTCAGATTCATCTTCATAACTTACGAGATTTTACTCAGGATAGACATAAAAAAGTAGATGCTCCTCCTTACGGAGGAGGTCCAGGTATGGTTTTAAGATGTGAGCCAATATTTAACGCAGTAGAGACAATAAAGAGGTGTTCCCAGACCTCTTCATCTACCGCGAATTCGTCTCTAGGAGAGAGCTCCAAGACTATTTTACTTAGTCCTCAGGGAAGACTTCTTACTCAGAAATTTGCAAGCAAGCTGGCAAAATACCAACAGTTAATTCTTATCTGTGGACGATATGAGGGGGTGGATGAAAGAGTAGTGAGGTATTTGATAGATGAGGAAATCTCAATCGGAGATTATATTCTTTCAGGAGGAGAGATACCAGCTATGGTCTTGGTAGATGTCTTAGCCCGACTTATACCTCAGGTTGTGGGAGATAAAGACTCAATTAAAAAAGAAAGTTTTGAAGAGGGGCTGTTAGATTGGCCTCATTATACTAGGCCGAGGGTCTTTCGAGGCTTAAGAGTACCTCCGGTTTTATTATCCGGAGACCACAAGAAGATTGAGATCTGGAGAAAAAAACAAGCTTTGAGAAAAACTAAAGGGAAAAGGCCCGATCTTCTTAAAAAACTAAAGGGCAAAGTTTAATGATAGTTAAATCCAAAATTAATTTTGCATTTTGAGATTTTCATCTTGGACTGAGTTAAGGAGGAGGTGGAAGATGGCTAATAAGTTATTTGAGGTAGAGAAAGAATTAGAAGCTTCCTTAAGAAAAGATTTTCCTGTATTTAAAGTAGGAGATACAGTAAGAGTTACTTACAAGATTCAAGAGAAAGATAAGAGTAGGCTTCACTCGGTAGAAGGGATTGTAATGAAAATTCAAGGTTCTCTTCATCGGAAGGCCTTTACTATTAGAAGAATATCTTATGGAGAGGGATTAGAGATGACGTTCCCTCTCTATTCTCCTCTTATAGAGAAGATTGAAATAACTCAGCCAGCCAAGAGAAGGCCAAGAAGAGCAAGGTTGTATTATCTAAGAGGAAGGGTAGGTAAAAAAGCTACCACCGTCTAAGACTTAACCACAACTATTAAGATTTATTCTTGAAGCTATTTAATCTATTTCTGTGAGAGAGGATGATAAATATTTAGAAAAAGAGGCAGCCGAATATCTCAAGGGTAAAGGTTATAAGATATTAGAAAGGAATTTTCGGACTTCTTTTGGAGAGATAGATATAATAGCTAAAGATAACCAAGCTCTCTGTTTTATAGAAGTAAAAGTAAGAACATTTCCTTATAAGTATGAGCCTTTTGAGGCGGTGGATAGAAATAAAAGAAGTAAAATAATAAAAACTAGCCTTTATTATCTTAAATCAAAGCGACTGTTTTCTCAAAGGGTAAGATTCGATGTTCTTTCAATAACAAGATTTAAAGAGGCATGGGAGTTCTATTTACTAAAAGGAGCTTTTAATTTAGAAGGATGAAAGTAGTATTGATTGGAGCAGGAGTTTCTGGCTTCTCTATTTTAAAGAACCTGCAGGATTCAAAAGACTTTAGGATTTTTCTGATAGAGAAGCAAGAGTCCCCTTTTAGAAAGCATCTTCTTATTGACTGGCTGATAGGTAAAGTGTCTGATTCGGATTTTTTCTTCCCTTTAGAGAGTCTGAAAGATAAAACCCCTTCTTTAGAGGTGGTGAAAGATAGAGCTTTAAAAGTGAATTTTGAAAAGAAAAAAATATTTTTAAAAGAGTCTGAATCTTTAGATTTTGATAAGATTATTCTTTGTTGTGGAGTAAGAGCTAAAAGAATGCTTTTTCCGGGGGTATATAAGGAAGGAGTTTACTATTTGGGAGAGGAACCTTCTAAACTTAAGCAGGACTTAATTATTTATGAGCATATTATCATCTATTCTCAGACTTCTTTAGGGATTAAGTTAGCTAAGAGTCTTTCTTCTTTAGGAAAGGATATAAAGATTGTAATTGGAGACTCTCCTCTTTTTTCTCAAGAATTTATTAGAAAAATACAGATTTTCTTGGGAGAGAAAATCCCTTTGTATCTTAATTCTCAAATAGAGGAGGCTTTAGGAGAAGGAAGAGTCAGAGCTATTAAACTCTCGATAGGTAAGTTTTTAGCTTGTGATATTCTAATAATGGATTCAGGTTATCTTCCTAACCTCTCTTTGCTAAAAGATTATCCTACTATGGTAGAAGAGAGCGTTTTAAGAGTAGATGAATATTTAAGAGCTGGTTTTCCAGATTGTCTTGCCTGTGGAGATATAGTGAATCCTAAACTCCTAAGCCAACTTTTTAAAGATAATAAGAGCCTAGCTGAAGAAGAAGCCCGTATAGTAGCTAACAATATTTTAGAACTAAAAGATAAATTTATATTTCCTAACTCTGAACAAGACCCAATAGAGAGTATATTGGAATTTTAATACTCATTTTATTAAAAGAAAGGAGTCTTATGCTTAAAATTAGGAGGGCTTTAATTAGTGTTTCTGATAAACAAGGCTTGGAGGAGTTGGTGGAGGTTCTTGATGAGATGGGAGTAGAGATTCTCTCTACTGGAGGAACAGCCAAGAAGATAAGAGAATTAGGAATCAAGGTTAGGGATGTCTCCGACTATACGGGGTTTCCGGAAATGTTGGAAGGACGGCTAAAGACTCTTCATCCTAAGATTCATGCAGCTCTCTTAGCCTTAAGGGATAAGCCTCATCATTTAGAAGAACTTAAAAGACACAATATAGATTTAATTGATATGGTAGTAGTTAACTTATATCCTTTTGAGAAAGTAATATCTAAAGAGAATATAGAATTAGAGGAGGCTATAGAAAATATTGACATAGGCGGACCTACTATGTTAAGAAGCGCTGCTAAAAATTATAAATCTGTAGCTGTTGTGGTTGAGCCTTCCCAGTATTCTTTAATAATAAAGGAATTAAAGCAGAGTCAAGGCTGTCTTTCTGAGCAAACTCTTGAGGATTTGGCAGTGGAGGTATTTAGACGGACTTCCTCTTACGATACTGCTATATTTAATTACTTAAATTCTAGATTTAAAGGCAAAGCTTGGGGATTCCCTTCAAGATTGAATTTAAATTTTGAGAAAGTTCAGGAGTTAAGATATGGAGAAAATCCTCACCAGAAAGCAAGTTTCTACAAAGAGATTTCTTCAGAAATAGGTTTTTCTTCTTTTAAGCAATTCCAAGGCAAAGAGCTTTCCTTCAACAATATTTTGGACTTAAATTCAGCCTTAGAGATAGTTAGAGATTTTGAGGAGCCTGCTTGTAGTATTATCAAGCATACTAATCCTTGTGGGGTAGCTGTAGCTGAAGATATAGCTAAAGCCTACATAGATGCTTTGGATTCTGATCGACTCAGTGCTTTTGGGAGTATCGTTGGATTTAATAGAGCAGTGGATAGGAAAACTGCAGAGATAATATTAAAAGAAGCTGACTTTGTAGAATGTATAATTGCTCCTTCTTATCAGAGAGAGGCTTTGGAAGTTTTTTCTAAGAAGAAAAATTTAAGAGTAGTAGAAGTCAATTTTGAAGATTTAGATAAAGATAAAGATTTTAGAAAAGTCTGGGGAGGGCTTTTGGTTCAGGATAAGGATTTAAAGAAAGTAGGAGAGGCTGATTTAAAAGTAGTCACCCAAAAGAGACCTACTAAGGAAGAGCTGGATTCTCTTTTGTTTGGATACAGGGTAGTTAAGCACGTAAAGAGTAATGCTATAGTATTATCTAGAGGTACAAAGACTGTGGGGATTGGTGCAGGGCAGATGAGCAGAGTAGATTCAGTAATAATTGCCTGCAGGAAAGCTCAAGAAAAGGCAAAAGGTGCGGCTTTGGCTAGCGATGCTTTTTTTCCTAAGGCTGATGCGATAGAACAGGCTTATAAGGCAGGAGTTAGTTGCATAATTCAACCTGGAGGTTCTATTCGCGATGAGGAAGTAATTCGAGCTTGTAATGGTTATGGGATTAGTATGGTTTTTACGGGGATAAGACATTTTAGGCACTGATTGATGGGACCTAGAAGGATAATTACCCAGATTGGGTCTTTGCCGTATGAAGATGTTAAGGAGGCTGTGGAGTATAGTCTAAGGCATGATATCCCTTTTTTACCTGAACTCCCCAGAAGGGGAGATGCAATGTTAGAGTATATAAAACATCCAGGAAGGCTTAGTTGTTTAGAAGAATTTAAAAAACATAAATTTCAAACAGTCAAAGTGCAGTGTATAGGCCCAGCTACTTTAGTTCAGGCAGGCTATTCTAAAGACGAAGCTATCTCTAGAATCTATGAGCATATCTCAGCTATCTTAGATGGTTTATCTTTTCAAGAGGCTATCCTTTTTTTGGATGAACCAGCTTTAGGTTATTCCGGAGTAAACTTTAAAGAGCTTTGGGAAGTTATTTTTTCTAATTTTAGAGTTATTCCGGGGGTTCATATCTGTGGAAATATGGATTGGGATGAGGTCTTTACTTCCTGTGTAGAGATTATAAGTTTTGATGCTTCTAAGTACGATATTACCAAATACTCTAAATATAGGAGTGGTAAAAGAATTGCTTGGGGAATAGAAAAGAAGGAAGATATTAAAGATTTTAAGCTTGGAGATCTAATAACCCTTCCCTGCGGAATGGGGACTTCTTTTTATAAACCTCAAGATTGCCCCAAGTATTTAGAAAAATTGAGAGAAATAGCCAGAGAGATTAGCCTATGAAGAAAATGCCCACTGATTTAGAGATAGCCCAGAGGGCAAAACTAAGACCTATAGAAGAAATAGCCAGAAACCTTGGGCTTAGAAAGAGGGAGATAGAGCTTTACGGAGATTTTAAAGCAAAGGTTAAATTAGAAGTTCTTAAAAGATTGAGAAAAAGAAAAAGTGGTAAGTATGTATTAGTAAGTGCTATTACCCCTACTCCGTTGGGAGAAGGAAAAACTGTTACTACTATTGGCTTAGCTATGGCTCTAAATAGAGTAAGTAAGAAAACTACCGTATGTATTAGGCAACCCTCTTTAGGGCCGGTATTTGGGATAAAAGGAGGAGCAGCTGGGGGGGGATATTCTCAGGTTCTTCCTATGGAGGACTTTAATCTTCATTTAACTGGAGATGTTCATGCAGTAAGTATTGCCCATAATCTCTGTGCTGCCTTTTTAGATAATTCTATGTTTAAGGGAAACCCTCTAAATATTGAGCCTTCTAAAGTACTCTGGAGAAGAGTAGTGGATGTCTCCGACAGGTTCTTAAGGAACATAAAGATTGGTTTAGGCTCAAAAGAAGATGGCTTTGAAAGAGATACTGGTTTTGATATTGCGGTGGCTTCTGAGCTTATGGCTATTCTGGCTTTAACAAAAAGCCTTAAAGATTTAAGAGAAAGAATTGGCCGGATAATTTTGGCTATGAATAAGGAGGCTAAGCCCATAACTTGTGAAGATATAAAGGTAGCTGGGGCAATAACTGTTTTACTTAAAGATGCTATAAAACCTAATCTTCTTCAGACAATAGAGCATACTCCGTGTTTTGTCCATACAGGACCTTTTGCTAATATTGCTCATGGCAACAGTTCGATATTAGCTGATTTAATTGCTATAAAGCTTTCAGACTTTGTAGTGACTGAAGCTGGTTTTGGTGCTGACTGTGGAGCAGAGAAATTTTTTAATATAAAATGCAGAGTAAGTGGGCTTAGGCCTAACTGTGTGGTTTTGGTCTGCTCGGTCCGGGCTTTAAAGATGCATTCAGGAAGGTTTAAGGTAATCCCAGGAAGGCCCTTAGATTCATCTTTGTTGAAGGAAGATTTAAAAGCAATAGAGGAGGGTTTGCCTAATCTTGAGAAGCAGATTGAGAATATCAAGTTATTTGGGGTTCCTGTTGTTGTAGCTATAAATAGATTCAGTACCGATACTCTTAAGGAGCTTTCTTTTATTCAGAGAAAAGCTAAGGAGTTTGGGGCAGAGGAGGCAGTGGTAAGTCAGCTTTGGGCTAAAGGTTCAAGAGGAGGTCTAGAGTTAGCTAAGGCAGTAGTTAAGGCTTCCAAAAAGAAGGTAAATTTTAAGTTTCTCTATCCTTTGGAGTGGTCGATTAAGAAGAAGATAGAGACAATTGCTACTAAGATTTACGGAGCAAAGAATGTGGTTTATTCCCTAGAAGCAGAGAAAAAGATTAGGCTCTATGAGGAATGGGGTTTAGGCAGGCTTCCAATTTGTATGGCTAAGACTCATCTTTCCTTATCTCATGATCCTAAACTTAAAGGAAGACCTAGAGAGTTTACTTTACCAGTAGTAGATATAAGGGCTTCCACTGGTGCAGGCTTTTTGTATCCTTTATGCGGGAAGATTCGCACTATGCCCGGGCTTCCTACCCATCCTGCAGGCGAGAGGGTTGATATTGATTTTAAAGGAAAAATTAGAGGTCTTTTTTAGTTTAAGGAGAGAAGGTTTAAAGATTCTAATGTATAAAGAGAGTTTCAGAAGATATATAGAGAATTTGGCTTCTAAGAACTCTACACCTGGGGGAGGAAGTGCCTCAAGTTTAGTTTCTTGTTTAGGGACTGCTTTATTAAGTATGGCTTGTAATTTTACTTTGGGAGAGAAGTATAAGGACAGAGAAGAAGAGATGCGCCGGATTTTGAAGAGTCTAGATAGTCTAAGAGAGAGATTAGAAGAGTTAGTGGATGAGGATATTTATTCTTATAAAGAATTACTCTTAGCTTATAAACTTCCTAAAGATAATGTTGGGAAGAAGAAAAGAGAGGAGAAAATCCAGTCTGCCTTAAGAAAAGCCTTGGAAGTCCCTTTTAAAATCTGTGAATTTTCTTTAGAGGCTATTAGATTATCTAAAATTATTGTGGATAAAGCAAACCCTAATTTGATAACCGATGTAGGAGGAGGAGTTTTATTTTTAGAGGCAGGTTTTAATTCTGCAGTTTTAAATGTAGAGATAAATCTAAAGAGTCTAAAGGATAAGGAA
>CAZSAI010000005.1:0-24309 GCA_964604895.1 uncultured Planctomycetia bacterium | reverse complement strand
AATGGGCGGTACAGGACTTGAACCTGTGACCTCCACGATGTCAACGTGACGCTCTAGCCAACTGAGCTAACCGCCCAAACATATCCTCTGCCCAGCAATAATCTTTGTACTTATCACTTACGCTCTTAAGCTCTTTTCTCTGCCGGAGGAGGGACTCGAACCCTCACGTCCCTTGAGGGACAACGGATTTTAAGTCCGTTTTGTCTGCCAATTCCAACACTCCGGCATTTCTTCTAAGAAATCTTTACAAACTTTAACGACCTCTATCAACTCTTTTATAAAGAGGCGTGGGCCGGACTTGAACCGGCGTAAAACGGTTTTGCAGACCGTTGCCTCGCCTCTCGGCCACCACGCCGATTAAAAAATATAGAAGCAAAACAATATCTATCTACTTGGCTTTTAAATAACCTTCTCTTACCTCTCTTAAGGCTGTCTTTATAGGTTTATCTTCTGGGGTATCCACTAAAGGCTTTGCACCCTCAGCTAACTCTTGGGCTCTCTTAGCTACCATTAAAGTTAATTTATAAACTGAGCCTTTAGCTTTATCTAAACAATCCTCTAAAGGTACATAACTCATCTCTCTTTTATCTCTTTAAAAAGTATCTCCTTTAATCTCTCAACTGTCTTCCCCAAGTTCTTATTCACTAACTGATACTTATATTTTTTAGCATATTTTACTTCCTTTTCCGCAATACGCAATCTTTTTTTTAAAATTTCTTCAGGCTCAGTCTTTCTTTTTCTAAGTCGGGTCTTTAAGACCTTCGAAGAAGGTGGATGAAGAAAAATAAGCACAACTTTCTCTCTGAATTTTCTTCTTATTTTTAAAGCCCCTTCTACGTCTATACAGAGAATAGGAAACTTTCTTTTAGCCTCTCTAAGAAAACTCTTAGGTGTCCCGTAAAAGTCTTCTAAATACTTCTTGGTTTCCAGAAAAAAATCCTTTCTTTTTAGTCGCAAAAATTCTTCCTTGGTTAAGAAACGGTAATCTAAAAAATTCTTTTCTCCCCGCCGAGGAGCTCGGGTAGTGAAGGTAGGTATCCTTAAAAATTTCCTCTTTACTGACGTAAGCCTAAATAATCTTCTGAGCAAAGCAGTCTTACCTGAGCCAGAAGGTCCGGAGATAATAAAAATTTTCTTGCCCATCTAAAACTATCTCTTCCTTATCCTCTGAGCTAACCTTTGAGGCTGAAGGGAAGAAAGGATTATAAAACCGGCGTCGGTTAGAACTATGCTTCTGGTTTTTCTGCCTGAGGTAGCATCTATTACCTTGTTTTCCTTTTTAGCCACCTCTACTAATCTTTTTAAAGGGTTGGAATTAAGGCCCAGGATAGCCACCACTCTATTTTTCAAAACCACATTGTTATACCCTAAGTTTATGAGTTCCATAATTAAAGTTTATTTTGGTCTTTAAATATCTTTCTCAAGTTATCTCCAGATGTAAAACATTTATTCTATATTTTGAGCCAATTCTCTGATTCTGTCCACTTCTTCTTTAAAATAAACTGCTTCCAGAGAAAGTCTCCTATCTTTAAGTTTTGCTAAAATAGTGTTTATCTCTCTTAATAACTCCTGAGATAGAAAATCTAAAATCTTCCCAGCTCTTTCTCTCTTTTTAGCTAATATTTTATCTAAATGAGAAAGATAAAAAGAAATTAAAGAGACTTCTTCCAAAATATCTTCTTGAAGGTGGTTGGTCTTTTTCTTTCTCTTTAAATATCCTTTAAAAGCCTTGGTTCTCCTTCTTAAGGAAGCTCCCAGAAGTTTAATTTCCTCCTCTATCTTTTTGCCTTGGGCCTTCTTAAACTCTATAAGTTCTTTAAGAGCTAAGAGAAAACTTCTTTTTATTTGAAAAAGCTCCTTCTCTGATAGTTCCTGAGAACCTAAGAGATTAGCTGTAAGAGCTATCTCAATCTTACCTCTCCTTATCTTCTCAGCTACTTCTTGAAAAATCTCTCTTTCTAATGCCTCTGCTCCTAAAGGTATTCTGGAAATATATATATCCAAGTATTTATAATTTGTAGACCGGATATTTATCCCTATTTCGCCCCAAGAAAAGAGTTTCCTCTTAATAACAAAAGCGGTCATTCCTCTTATCATCGCCAAACCTTTCTCTTCCCAGAAGTATCTACAACTCTAGTGGGGTATAACTCATAAACTATCTCTTCCGGCTGAAACCAAAGTTTTATCTCTCTTTCAGCCTCTTCAGAATTTGAAGAAGCATGGATTACATTCTCATAGAGCCCCGAAGTTAGAATCCGGCCATATGCTCCTCTTATAGAAGTAGGTTCTGCCTCTTCAGGATTAGTAGCTCCGGCTATCTCTCTTACTTTTCTTATAGCCCCTTCTCCGTAATAAACCATAGCCAAGATTCTGTTTTCTCCGTGGAGCTGGCCAGTAATATACTTTATAAGTTCTTTATAAAAAGGCTGATTTTTTAGATGAGAGTAGTGTCTCTCCGCTAATTCTGAAGAGACCTTTACTACTTTAGCTCCAATTATTCTCAGGCCGGTCTTAGAAAGACGAGAAAGTACATCTCCTGTTAAAGACTTCTTAAGCCCATCGGGTTTGATAATAACTAAAGTGGCCTCCTCTTTCATCTTACTTAGAAGATAAAAAATTAAGAAGGCTCTCTAAGTCTTCTTGAGAATAGTACTCTATCACCACTCTTCCCCTTTTCCCTAAAGAGACTATCTTTACTCTTCTTCCTAAGATCTTCTGTAAATTCTCCTCCGCCTCTTTCAAATAAGGGTCTTTATCTTTCTTCTTACTCTTTTTTCTCCTTACTACCTCTTCTAACTGTCTTACTGAAATTTTATTCTTCATTAACTCTTTAAAGACCTCTAACTGTTCATCTTGGCTTTCTAAACTTAGAATGGTCCGGGCTTGAGAAAAAGAGATTTTTCTCTCTCTTAAAGCAGATTGAATTACCTCAGGAAGATTAAGCAAGCGTAAGGTATTGGCTATGGTACTTCTATCCCGGCCTAAAAGCTGACTCAACTCTTGAGGAGAAAGCTCAAATTCTTCTATCAACCTCTTAAAACTTTCTGCTTCTTCCATAGGATTAAGGTCTTGGCGCTGGAGATTCTCCACTACCGAAAAAAGAAGAGCTTCTTGGTCAGTAAGTTCTTTAATAATTACTGGTAACTTCTTGATTCCCAAAGACTTACAAGCATAATACCTCCTACTTCCAGCGATAATTTCGTATTCTTGGCCTCTCTTTCTGGCTATTAAAGGCTGGATTACTCCCTGGCTTTTAATAGAATCAGCCAATTCTTTTAACTCCTCCTCTCTTACATCTTGGCGAGATTGGTAATTGCTTACCTTGAGCTTTTCAATCTCAATATAGGTATATTCTTTGGGAGGAACTATCTCTTTCTTGGGAATCAGAGCTTCCAGACCCTTGCCTAATACTCTCTTCTCCATCATACACTCCTTTTATTTCTTCCTTAAGAACCTCGCAAGCTAAATTAAAATAAGCTTTTGCTCCAGTAGAAAAGGGATCATAAAAATATATAGGTTTCCCAAAACTTGGAGCTTCAGAAAGTCGAACGTTTCTGGGGATAATCGTTTTGTAAACTTTATCTTTAAAGAAATTTTTAACCTCTTCTATTACTTGAAAAGTTAAACGAGTACGGAAATCAGCCATAGTAAGAAGGACTCCTTCTATTTCTAAGTCGGGGTTCAACCTCTCTCTTACCAATTCAATTGTTTGGATAAGACGAGATAAACCTTCTAAAGCATAGTATTCACATTGAATGGGGATAATTATGCTTCTGCTTCCTACCAAAATATTAACAGTTAAAATCCCCAAGGAAGGAGGAGCATCTATTAAAACATACTCAAAATTTTCCCTAATTCTTTCTATTACTTTCTTCAGATAAAATTCTCTCTCTTCTAATTGGGCTAATTCTATCTCGGCTCCAGCTAAAGAAGAATCTGCAGGAATAATATATAAATAACGAATATTAGTAAGAAGTGTGGCTCTCTCTGGAAAGACTTTTTGAATAAGAACCTGGTAAGCAGAAAACTCTATTTTTTCTGGATTTATCCCCAAGCCGCTGGTAGCATTAGCTTGAGGATCTAAATCAATTAAAAGAGTTTTTTTTCCAGCTAAAGCAAAAAAGGTAGCTAAGTTAACTATTGTGGTAGTTTTTCCTGTACCTCCTTTTTGATTGCAAAAACCTATTATTTTTGACATATCCACAAGTTATTCAGAATTTACCTCTCCTCTAGTTTTTGTTTCACGTGAAACAGATTTGATTTAATTTTATGACTCTTTTATCTATTTGTCAATAAAAATTATCTCTCTAAAAAACTCACCTTTTAGAGTGTTTCACGTGGAACATTTCTATAAAACCCTTTCTTTCAAGAGGGACTTATCTTAGTTAAGCGCAATTGGTAGATGAAAGTAAAAAGAGAATTACATACCCAGTAAAGAACTAGGCCTGAAGGAAAACGATAAAAAATAATCCCGAATAATAAAGGAAAAACAACACTCATCAACTTTTGTTGTTCAGAAGCTTGGGTTTTAGGAGTAGTAAGTTTCTGTTGTAAAAACATTAAACCCATCATTATTAAAGGTAAAAGGTGAAGCCCATCTCCCAAAATAGGCAGAGAAAAAGGAAACTTTATTAAGTAGTCAGGAAGAGAAAGGTCTTTTATCCAAAGAAATTTTGCTCCTTTTATTTCTACCGCCCGAATCAAAACTTGATAAAGAGCAAAAAATATAGGAATTTGTAAGAAGAGAGGAAGGCATCCTCCCAGAGGATTTATCTTATATTTCCTATATAACTCTAAAATTTCCTTATTCAACTTCTGAGGGTTGTCTTTAAATTTCCTCCGCAATTCTTCAATTTCAGGCTGAAGCTCCTGCATCTTTCTCATAGATTTAGTGCTTTTTACAGTTAAAGGAAAAAGAATTATATATATTAATGTACTCAAAAATATAATAGCTATCCCCCAGTTTTTAAAAATCCTAAAGCCAAAATAAAGAATTTTTAAAATCAAGATTCCGATTCCATGAAAGAATCCAAAATTTATAACATCTTGTAAATCATAAAGTTTTAAAATTTTCATCTCTTGAGGTCCGATAAAAATTTTAGCTTTAAAAGGCTTATCTTGAGGAGGCTTCCAGCTCAAAACTACTCCTTGACTTCTTTTTTCTAAAATATATTCTCCAGGAGGCGGTTCTAAGATAACTAAAGCATAGTATCTATCTCTTAAACCGAGAAGTTGAGGGTTAGTAATAACCTGGGGATTTTTTATCTTGCTGTAAGGAAGACGCAAAATAGGTTCTTCTTTCTCTTTTTTATAGAACACCTCTTGATATCTCCGATAGAAACTCTTATCTTCCTTAAAAGTGCAAATTTCTAAAAAAGATTTCTCGGAAAGAGAAAGTCTCTTCACATAGGTTTCCCAGAGATAAGGCTTAAGAAACTTAATTTTTTTAATAAAAGAGCTCGAAGAAAAAGTAATACTTTGAGAAGTAGTCTCTATCCGAGGCTTCTGAGTAGATTCAAGAAAAAGAATATTTTGGTAGAGAAGGCTTTCTTCAAAACGCCTAATTTGGACATTAGAAATATAACCTCTTGATAAACAAAGAGTTATAGACCAATACTTATTTTCCCAGGATTGAGGTTGGCATTCCTCAGGTTTAGGGGCTCTCAGAGAAAGAGTTGGCTTCTCTACCTTTTGAAGAGAGGGAGCTGAAGTAGTAGGTTTAAAAAAATGATTAAAAAATAGAAGGATCCCTAAAGCAAGTATTAAAAACCAGAGGAGTCTCTTCTCAGTTTCCATTATTGATTAGTTTAAGGGGTCGTAGCCCCCAGGAAAGAGAGGATTACACCGCAAGATTCTTAAAAAAATTTTCATTAAGGCTTTCCCCAGGCTATACTTATATAAAGCTTTCTTAGCATACTCTGCACATGAAGGATAATATCTACAACTGGGAAGAAAGGCCTGGCTTAAACTCTTCTGATAGCACTCTATTAGAAAAATAAGAATTTTTTTAAAAAACATTAAATCGTTAGCCTCTTTCTCCCTTTCCTTCTTCTTCGAGAAAGCAGGCGTCTTCCTGATTTAGTACGCATTCTTTTTCTAAACCCGTGCTTTCTCTTGCCTTTTAAGATAGAAGGGGTAGTCAGTCTCTTTTTCATAGACAAAATTCTAACATACTCTTTGGGGGTGTCAAGGTTTTTTGAGAATTCTCTTGAAAAGCTCTTCTCTCCAAGTATAATAATTCTACCTTTTCTCTAAAAAAGATGTGGGAAAAAATTCAAGAAAGAATAAAAGAGAAAGTTGGCAAAACTGCTTTTGAGGTCTGGTTTGCTTCTATCCGCCCAAAGGTTTTAGAGAAGGAAAGAGTAGTTTTAGAGGTACCTGATGAATTTTTTAAAGAGTGGATTCAGACCCATCATTTCGATGTTCTTTCTTCTATATTTAAAGAGTTGGGACTGGGGAACCATCTCAATTTAGAAGTAAACCCTAATCTTTTGGAAAAAAAGACAAAAACCGCTTTTAGAAAAATCCATGCCAAGTTTAAAGAGGAGCCCTCGGATTCTTTAAAATTAAATCCCCGTTTTAATTTTGAAAACTTTGTAGTGGGAGCTTCTAATCACTTAGCTTTTGCAGCTTCTCAGGCTGTAGCCGAGGCTCCCGGTAGAGTATATAATCCCTTCTTTATATATGGGAAAGTGGGTTTAGGAAAGACCCATCTTATGCAGGCTATCGCTCATCATATTTTGAAGAAAAATAATTTAAAAGTAAAGTATATATCTTCGGAACGCTTTACTAATGAGCTGATAAGTGCGATTCAAAATCGTTCTACCGAAAGGTTTAGACAAAAATACAGAAACATTGATGTTTTACTTATTGATGATGTACATTTTATAGCTGGAAAAGAATCTACCCAAGAAGAATTTTTCCATACCTTTAATGTTCTTTATGATAGTCATAAGCAAATTGTAATGTCTTCGGATAGACCCCCTAAAGAGATTTCTAACTTGGAGGAGAGGTTAGTCTCTCGATTCTGCTGGGGTTTAATTGTAGATATTCAACCTCCTGACTTAGAAACCAGGATTGCTATTTTAAAGAAAAAGATAGAAAAAGAACCAGTAAGAATAGAGGAGCCTGTTTTAAGATTTATCGCTGAGAATATTACTACCAATATAAGAGAATTAGAAGGTGCCTTGGTAAGAATTATGGCTTACTCTTTAATAGAAAATCAACCTATTAGTTTAGAGTTAGCTAAAAAAGTTTTAGGAGAAGTAACAAAAGACAAAAAAAGAAGAATAGATGTAGATTTTATCTTAGAGAAGGTAGCAGAATATTTTAATATCTCTAAGTTAGATTTAAAAAGTAAAAAGAGAACAAAAAATATTGTTTTACCTAAACAGATCAGTATGTATCTCCTTCGAGAATTGACCGAGCTTTCTTTACCAGAAATAGGAAGTTTTTTAGGAGCAAAACATCATACTACTATTCTTTATGCTTATAGAAAAATAGAAGATAGGATAAAAAAAGATGAAAAGATAAAAGAAATTTTGGAAGGTATTAGACAAAAAATTTACGGTTAATCACAACTTATCTATTTTAAAAAATTGAATTAAATTTTGAAATTTATTATAAAAATTAAAAGGATTCACAAAATTTACCTACTTATTACTTCTTCTATTAAGGAGGTATATAATGATAGTAATAGAGAGAAGTAAACTACTTAATACCCTCCAAAAATTAAACATTCCTACTTTAAAAAGCAGTTTTCCTATCCTTTCTACGGTGTTAATTGAAATTGAGGAAGAAAAGATAAAATTTACTACTACAAATTTAGAATTGACGGTAATCTCTCAAATAAAAGTCTTAAGTAGAATCAGGCAGAGTTTCTGTGTCTCTTTAGTAAAATTCCTTTCTATACTAAAAGAATTTTCTGAAGAGAGAGTTAGCCTTAGTCTTCAGAAGAATTTTTTGTGGATAACTTGTGAAAATTGTGAATTTAAATTGAACATTATAGAAGCAGCCGAATTTCCTAAAATCCCTGTTTTAAAAGATAAGCAGGTAATTAAAATAAATTCCCCTATTTTAAGAGAGATGATAAATTTTACCAATTTTTCGGTATTTATAGGAGAGGCTAATTATGTATTAACGGGTTTCTTCTGTGAAATAGAAGGTAGGAAAATCAAATTTACTACCTCCGATACCAAACGTTTATCTACTATAGAGAGAGAGCTGGCTCCCACTCAACCTCTAATTCAAACAAAGAAGTCTTTTATTATCCCCCATAGAACTATTATAGAATTAAACAGACTTTTAAAAGAAGAGGAGGAAGTAAAGTTAATAATAGGAGAAAATCAAATTTGTTTTGATTTAGATAATACTCAAATTATTAGTCAATTAATCCAAGGAGACTTTCCCGACTATCAAAAATATATTCCCCAAGACTCAGAATATAAATTAAAGGTGAATCGACAAAGACTTTCCTCTTCCTTAAAGAGAGCTTCTATTTTAAGTGCTCCCGAATATCAAGGAGTAAAATTAGAAATTAAGAAGGATAAATTAGTGATTTCCAAACACACCCCTCAATTAGGAGAATATAAAGAAGAGATAGAGGCAGAATTTAAAGGAAAAGAGTTAGCTTTAGGTTTTAACCCCCAGTATTTAATAGATGTTTTAAAGGTTATAGAAGAAGAGGAAGTTATTTTTGATGTATATAGCCCTGAAAAACCTTTAGTTTTAAGAAGTAATGGGTTTATATATCTGGCCTTACCTATGCGCTTAAGTTGATGGAAGATATTAGAGACTCTCTCAAAAATATTTTAGTCCAGACAAAAAAGAAGAGCGATTTTTTGGAAAAATTTAAAAGTTTCTTTTCACCCCAAGAGCGCAAGCATATCGATAGAGTAAGAATCTATAAAGATAGAGTGGTATTTTATCTTGATTCACCTCTACTTCGATATAAGTTAAATCTTAAAAGAGGAGAAATTTTAAGGGAGATGAGAAAAGAAGGTTTTAATTTTTCAGGAATAATTTTTAAGGTTTAAGATGGCTACTCAAGGAAATTCCAAATACGATGCTACCACTATTCAGGTTTTAGAAGGAATAGAGGCGGTTCGCAGAAGGCCAGCTATGTATATTGGAGATACCTCTACTCGAGGCCTACACCATTTAGTCTACGAAGTAGTAGATAACTCTATTGATGAAAGTATGGCTGGTTTCTGCGATAAGATTAAGGTGGTAGTTCATCCTGATAATAGTGTAACTGTAGAGGATAATGGCCGAGGCATCCCTGTAGATATCCACAAAACAGAGAAGAAGCCGGCTTTAGAGGTAGTTTTGACTACCCTCCATGCAGGAGGAAAGTTTGACCACCGAGTCTATAAAGTAGCTGGAGGCTTACACGGAGTAGGGGTAAGTGTGGTTAATGCACTCTCTGAGTGGTTAGAGGCAGAAGTAAAAAGAGGGGGTAAAATCTACTACCAACGCTATCAGCGAGGAAAGCCCTTGGCTTCTTTAAAGGTTATAGGTAAAGCAAAGACCACGGGTACCAAAGTCACTTTTAAACCTGACCGGAGTATTTTTAAATCTATAGAGTTTTCTTATGATGTTTTGGCTTCCCGTTTAAGAGAACTTGCCTTTTTAAATAAAGGCTTAGAAATTCAACTTCTTGATGAGAGGAAAGATAAGCAGGCGATTTTTAAATTCAAAGGGGGGATAGTTTCTTTCATAGAGCATTTAAATCAGAATAAGACCCCTCTTCATAGAAAGATTATATATTTTTCTAAAGAGAAAGAAGGGGTATTCATAGAAGGAGCTCTTCAATACAATGATTCTTATAAAGAGAGCATCTTTTCTTTTGCTAACAACATTAATACTATTGAGGGAGGAACCCATCTTTCTGGATTTAAATCAGCCCTGACCAGAGCAATAAACCAATATATAAAAAATAAGAAGCTTCTTAAGGAAGAGATTTCTCTTTCTGGAGAAGATGTTCGCGAGGGCTTATCAGGGGTTATCAGTGTAAGACTTCCTCAGCCCCAATTCGAAGGTCAGACCAAGACCAAGTTAGGCAACTCTGAGGTAGAAGGTTTAGTCTCCTCAGTAACTTTTGAGGCTTTAAGCTCTTTTTTTGAAGAGAACCCCTCTATTGCTAATAAGATTGTAGAGAAAGCAGTCTTAGCTTGTCGGGCCCGGGAAGCAGCCAGAAAAGCCAGAGACCTTACTCGGAGAAAAGGAGCTTTGGAGGTTTGGAATCTACCGGGAAAGCTTGCAGATTGTTCGGAGAAGGACCCTCGTTACTGCGAACTTTTTATTGTAGAAGGAGACTCAGCAGGAGGAAGTGCTAAGCAAGCCCGAGATAGAACCTTTCAAGCAATTCTTCCCATAAAAGGGAAAATTCTTAATGTAGAGAAAGCTAGACTCGATAAAGTCTTAAGCAATGAAGAGATAAAGACAATAATTACCAGTTTAGGCACAGGAATAGGAGAGGAATTTGATATAACTAAACTTAGGTACCATCGAATAATTATCATGGCTGATGCTGATGTGGACGGTTCCCATATAAGGACTTTACTTTTAACCTTCTTTTATCGACAACTCCCCCTTCTGATAGAGCAGGGTCATATTTATATTGCCCAGCCTCCTCTTTACCGAATAAAGAGAAAGAATATAGAGGAGTACATCCATAGTGACGAGGAGATGAATAGGCTTATTCTAAATTTGGCTGGAGAGTCTTTAAAGATAGAGATAAAGGATAAAAAAAATAAGATTCTTTCTAAACAAGAAGTAAAAGCTCTTTTGGGTATCCTTATGGAGATAGAGAAGCTCCTCCATTCTTTAGAGCGCCGGGGGATTAAGCCCGAGGATTATATCCAGGCTTCAGATTCTCAGGCTAAGAGATACCCTTTTTACTTTTTAAGGATGGATAGAGAAAGAAAATTTTTGTTTTCCGAAGAAGAACTAGAAAAGTATGAGGATATTGAGGAAGCCGACTTAATAGAAATTTACGAATCTTACGAAATAAAAGTCTTAGATAGAGAATTAAGAAAATTGGGGCTTTCTTTAAAAAATTGTTTGGAGAGAGAGCCTCCTAAATTTACAATTTATAATGTAGAAAAAGCCACTCATAAGAAAGCAGCTTCTTTAAGAGAGGTATTATTTCTAGCAAAAGATATAGCTCTTCAGAATACCACAGTTCAAAGGTATAAAGGCTTAGGAGAGATGAATCCTCAGCAATTGTGGGAAAGTACAATGTCTCCGGATAGTCGTACTCTTCTTAAGGTTACCTTGGAAGACGCGGTAGAAGCTGATAGAATCTTTACTGTTCTTATGGGAGACCAGGCTCAGCCCCGGAGAGCCTTTATTGAAGAGAATGCCCATATGGTTAAGAATCTGGATATTTAGGTAAATTTTAATACAGGCTTTAAGGAGCTTACCAAGAAGAAGGGTCGAGAATGAAGGAATTGGAGAACGCAGGAAGAATAGAGGAGAGGTATTTGGAAGAGGAGATGAAGGATTCTTACCTCTCCTACGCAATGAGTGTGATTGTGGGGAGGGCGCTTCCTGATATAAGAGATGGGCTAAAACCAGTCCAAAGAAGAATTCTTTTTACAATGCACGAACTTAACCTCCGGCACAATCAACCTCATAAAAAGAGTGCAAGGATTGTAGGGGAGACTTTAGGTAAATACCATCCCCATGGGGATGTTGCAGTGTATGAAGCTTTAGTAAGAATGGCTCAAGATTTTTCTTTAAGATATCCCTTGATAGATGGACAGGGTAATTTTGGTTCTCAGGATGGAGACCCTCCAGCAGCAATGAGATATACCGAAGCCAGACTCTCTAGAATTTCGGATTATCTTCTTCAAGATATAGATAAGAATACAGTTGATTTTATGCCTAATTTTGATAATTCTCTAAGAGAGCCCCAGGTTTTACCTACGGTTCTGCCCAATCTTATTTTGAATGGTTCCTCAGGCATAGCTGTAGGGATGGCTACCAATATCCCCCCTCATAATTTGGGAGAGATCACTCAAGCCCTAATCTATCTCTTAGAACACCCTGATTGTTCTATAAAAGAGTTGCACCGAATTGTGAAAGGACCGGATTTTCCTACCGGAGGGATAATCTGTGGTAAGAGAGAAATTTTAAAAGCTTACCAAGAGGGTAAAGGAAAACTTACTCTGAGAGCCAAAGCTACTATTGAGGAGACAAAATCAAGGTATTCCATAATAATAACAGAATTACCTTATCAGGTTAACAAAACTAATCTCTTAGAGTCAATTGCTAGTCTTATAAATTCTAAGAAGATAGAAGGGATAACCGATTTAAGAGATGAATCAGATAAAGAAGGCCTAAGAATAGTTTTAGAACTAAAGAGAGACACCGAGCCTAGGGTAATTTTAAATCAACTTTACAAGCATACTTCGTTAGAGACAACCTTTGGGGCTATATTTTTGGCTTTGATAAATAACCGTCCTCAGATTTTAAACTTAAAGCAGATTCTTCAGTATCATATTCAGCATCGTAAAGAAGTTATAGTAAGAAGGTCTCAGCATGAATTAGAAAAAGCTAAAAGAAGAGCCCATATCTTAGAGGGCCTAAAGATAGCTTTAAAGTTTTTAGATAAGGTAGTAGAGACAATCAAAAAGTCAAAATCACCTCAGCAGGCTAAAGAAGCCTTAGTTAAGAAATTTAAGCTTACAGAGATTCAGGCACAAAGTATTTTAGAGATGCAACTTCAAAGACTCACTGCCTTAGAGAGAGACAAACTAAACAGAGAGTATTTAGAGTTAATTAAAAAGATTGAAGAATTAGAGGGGATTCTTTCTTCAGAGAAGAAGCAAGAGATTCTTATAAAAGAAGAGTTGAAAGACCTGAAAGAGAAATTTTCGGACCCTCGCAGAACCGATGTTGTAGCGGAAAAAGAGGAGATTCAGATAGAAGATTTGATTGTAGAGGAAGATGTAGTAATTACCATAACCCACTCCGGCTATATTAAAAGGCAGCCCCTAACTACTTATCGTCGGCAAGCAAGGGGAGGAAGGGGTATTACTGCTATGGCTACTAAAGAGGAGGATTTTGTGGAACATCTTTTTGTCTCTTCCAGTAAAGATACCCTTCTTATTTTCTCCAGCACTGGCAAAGTCTATGGACTTAAAACTTATGAGGTTCCTCAGGGTTCCCGGGCTTCTAAAGGAAGAGCTATTGTAAATATTCTTAACCTCTCTTCTCAAGAAAAAGTAACCTCGGTTCTTTCTATTAAAGAGTTTAAGGAGGATAGTTTCTTAATCATGACTACTAAGAAGGGATTAGTTAAAAGGTGTTCTTTAGAGCTCTTCTCTAATCTAAGGAAGAGCGGGATAATCGCTATAAGTTTAGATAAAGATGATGCTTTAATCGGAGCTTGTTTAGCTGGAGGCAGGGGAGAAGAACTTATCTTAAGTACTTCTAAAGGTAAAGCTATAAGATTCCCAGTTTCTCAGGTAAGACCTACCGGAAGGACCTCCAAAGGGATAAAGGCAATAAGGCTTGGGAGGGATGATGAGGTTTTAGGGATGGTCTTGGTGGATTCTTTTATGAAGAAGGGTAAATTTTTCTTATTTACAGTTACAGAGAAAGGGTTTGCTAAGAGAACCCCTCTTTGGGAGTATCGCTTGCAATCCCGAGCTGGCAAGGGTATAATTGGATGTAAACTTTCTTCAAAGACAGGGAAGGTAGTCTCAGTAATCTTAGTAGCTCAAGAGGATGAGGTAATGGTTATTTCTCAAAGAGGTATTCTAATAAGAACACGAGTAGCTAATATAAGAAGTTCAGGGAGAGCAACTCAAGGGGTAAGGATTATAAGATTAGATAATAAAGATACCGTCTCTTCCGCCGCTCGGATAATAGAGAAGGAGGAAGATTAACCTTGAAAAAGAAGAAAATCTCAGGTATATTTTATAAAAAAAGAAATCCCTGCCTGCTACGAGGTAGAGCTAAGAGCCTTGAGCCAACACCTTTTTTAAGGGAGCCCAACTCTCTTTAAGCTGAGGCTTAAAGAGGAGGCGCCCACTTGTATGAGGACTGGACTTAAAGGCAAGAGCTTCTGCCTCGGGCAAGGGCGGGGATTTTTTATTTTTTAAGCCCGGGGTTTAGAAACATTAATCAAAGTTTAGATAGTTTAAAATAGTGGCTGATTTATTTTTTCAAGAAGATAGAAGAGAGAAGAAAAACCTTCCTTTAGCTGTAAGGATGAGGCCTTCTAGGTTAGAGGAGTTTGTAGGCCAGGCCCATCTCTTAGGGGAAGGAAGGCTTTTAAGGAGAAGTATAGAGGCCGATAGACTTACTTCTTTGATATTCTGGGGACCTCCAGGTTGCGGGAAGACTACCTTAGCTGAGATTATCTCTCAAAAAACAAAGGCCAAGTTTATTTATCTTAATGGGAGTTTTTGTGGAACCTCTGAGATAAAGAAGGAGTTACTTCAAGCCCGCCTTCGAGCCAAGAGCAAGGTTAGGACAGTGTTATTTATAGATGAAATTCACCGCTTAAACCGACTTCAGCAGGACAGCTTAGTCGCTGATACTGAGACCTCCTCAGTCATATTAATTGGAGCTACTACCTACAATCCTTTTTTTTACATAAACCCAGCTTTGGTCTCCCGTTCTTTAATTTGCGAGTTTAAGCCCTTAAAGGAGGAGGATATTGTTTTGATTTTGGAAAGAGCTCTTAAGGATGAAGAAAAAGGCCTGGGCGCTCTTAAGATAGAAATCACACCCCAAGCTTTAAAGTTTATTGCTGAGAACTCCTCAGGCGATGCTCGAAGAGCTCTTACTGCTTTAGAATTGGGAGCCTTAACTACCCCTAAGGATGAGAGAGGGATAATTCATTTTTCTTTGGAGGTAGCTAAGGAAAGTATCCAGTTTAAACCAGCTTTTTATGATAAGAAGCAAGATTATCACTATGATGTGGTCTCCGCCTTTATTAAATCAGTAAGAGGCAGTGATGTTGATTCGGCTTTGTATTGGCTGGCTAGGATGCTTTATTCGGGAGAAGACCCCCGGTTTATTGCTCGGAGGCTAATAATCTTGGCTTCTGAAGATATAGGGTTGGCTGATCCCTTTGCCTTAGTTTTGGCTACTTCTTGTTTTAAGGCTGTTGAATTTGTAGGGATGCCGGAGGCAAAGATTATTCTTTCCGAGACTACTATTTACCTTTCCTGTGCACCCAAATCCAATTCCTCTTACCAGGCAATAGAGAAGGCTTATCAGGATATAGAGAAGGTTTCTTTGGAGGAGGTGCCTTTACATTTAAAAGACGATCATTATTCCTCAGCCAAGAAGACTAATAGAGGCAAGGATTACAAATATCCTCACGATTTTGGAGGCTACATACACCAAAGTTATCGAGAAAAGGATAAAAAATACTATTTTCCTAAAAATATAGGTAAAGAAAGTCAAATTTTTAAAGTCTGGCAAGAATTTAAAAAGAGGGGGTGTTGAAAAATTTTAGGATTATGCTAAAATACTCTTTCTCCAAAGAGATTTCTAAGAAAAAAAGACTTTCTTTAAAACAGAGAAAAGCACTCATAAGAGAGAAAGTAAAAACACTTATTAAAAGGTTATCTCAAGATGAGAGAAAGAGAAAAAGTTTGCTTATTGAGAAAAGATTGGAAGCTTTAGAGCCTTTCAGGAAGGCTGAGAAAATTTTATTTTATTGGCCTTTGCCTGGAGAGCCGGATATTAAAAATTTAATAAGGAAGGCGAAAAGAGAAGGCAAAGTAGTAGCCCTACCTTTAGTTAAAGGAAAAGATATTAGACCTTACAAATTTACTTCTTTTAGGGATTTGGTAAAAGGACCTTGGGAGATTCTTCAGCCTAAAGAGAAAAAATCTCTTAGGCTTTCTTTGAGAGAGCTAGATTTAGTGTTTGTTCCGGGGTTAGCCTTTGATAAGAAAAATAGGCGATTAGGAAGAGGTAAGGGTTACTACGACCGCCTTTTAAAAAGATTACCTTCCAAAACCTTAAAGATAGGTATAGGTTTTGACTGCCAGGTGTTGAGGAGCCTTCCTTTTTCTCTCCAGGATGAAAAGGTGGATTTAGTGGTTTGGGCATAATTTAAATTCTCTAATTTAAATCAACCTAAGGAGGAATCATGTTAGTGGGGATTCTTTTAGGAGCAGGCTTAGGTTTATTTTTAGGGTATCTATTAACAGAATTTTTAGGAAAGAGCCAGCTTGCTAAGAAGAAAGAGGAGGCTCGGAAGATATTAGAGGAAGCCAAAAGAGAAGCTCAGAATATTAAGAAGAAGGCAGAGTTAGACAGTAAAGAACTTCTTTACAAATTAAGAGTAAATTTTGAAAATCAGACAAAGGCTCGGAAGAGAGAATTAGAGGATTTAGAGAAAAGAGTTATTCATCGAGAAGAGAATTTAGAGAAAAGAGTTGAGCTTCTTCAGAAGAGAGAGCAGGAGCTTAGTCAGCGAGCTAAGGAAATAGAGGTTCTTTCCCAAAATTTAGAGAAAAAGAGTCAGGAGCTTAATTCTGTTTTAGCTGAAGAGAAGCAGAAGCTTCAGAAGATTTCTTCTTTGAGTCTGGAGGAAGCTCGAGAACTTCTTCTAAAGCGCCTAGAGGAGGATTTAGTCAAAGAAAAAGCCGAGCGTTTAAGAAAGTTTGAGGAAGAGTTAAGAGAAGAGGAGGAGAAAAAAGCAAGAGAAATCCTTTCTTTAGCCATTCAGCGTTGTGCGGTAGACCATGCCCAAGAGACTACAGTGAGTGTGGTTAACCTTCCTAATGAGGATATGAAAGGAAGGATAATTGGGAGAGAAGGCAGAAACATCCGAACCTTTGAGATGCTTACAGGAGTTGATGTGATTATTGATGATACCCCTGAGGCAGTTACTCTTTCTGGATTTGATCCTATAAGAAGAGAGATAGCCAAAAGAACCTTAGAGAAGCTCCTTGCTGATGGAAGGATACATCCTGCTCGGATTGAGGAAACTTTGGAGAAGGTAAAGAAAGAGTTTGAGAAAGAGTTAGTAGAGGAAGGAAAAAACGTAGCCTTCGAGTTAGGGATTCATAATCTTCATCCAGAGATAATAAAGCTCTTAGGGAAGTTGAAATATAGAACAAGTTTTGGCCAGAATGCTCTTCAGCATTCAAAGGAAGTAGCCATTATTATGAGTATTTTAGCTTCAGAGTTAGGTCTAGATGGGCACTTAGCTAAGAGGATAGGGCTTCTTCATGATATAGGCAAAGGTATAGATCAACAGGTAGAAGGTACCCACGCCCAACTGGGAGCCCAGCTTCTTAGAAAGTATGGAGAAAATGAATTAGTGGTAAACGCAGCTGCCTCTCACCATGAGGAGGTAGAATTTAAATCAATCTACTCTCTTCTAGCTTTGGTAGCTGATGCAGTATCAGCTTCTCGGCCAGGAGCAAGGAGAGAGACTTTAGAGACTTATCTTAAGAGGTTATCTACTCTGGAGAATATAGCTGACTCTTTTAAAGGGGTGGAGAAGAGTTTTGCTATTCAGGCAGGAAGAGAGATTAGGGTTATAGTAAAGCCTTCAGATATTAGTGATGAGGAAGCAGTTATCTTGGCCCGGAATTTGAAAAAGAAGATTGAAGAAGAGATGGAGTACCCCGGTCAGATAAAAATTACTATAATAAGAGAGACAAGAGTGATAGAATATGCTAAGTAAGGCTAAGATGTCAATAGAAATATAACTGCTACCTTAGCCTCTTGAGAGCCGCTTTATTATGAAAGTATTATTTATAGGAGATATTGTAGGGAAGCCTGCCCGGAGCTATCTTAATCAGATACTCCCTTCTTTAATAGAGAAGGAAAAATTTGACTGGGTTATAGCTAATGGGGAAAACGCTGCTGGAGGCTCAGGCCTGACTGAGAAGGTGGCCAAGGAACTTTTCTCCTCAGGCATAGATATTCTTAGCAGCGGAGACCACATCTTTAAAAAGAAAGAGGTGCTAAGTATCTTAGAGAATATGGATATATTAAGACCTTTAAATTACGGAGATTTAGCAAAAGGAAGAGGCTTTATTATAAAAGAGAAAGGTTCAAAAAAAATTGCAGTAATAAATCTCTTAGGTAGAGTATTTATGCAACCAGTGGATTGCCCTTTTAAAGCAGTTTCTAAGATTTTAGAGGAAGTTTTGAAAGAGACTAAGGTAGTGATTGTGGATATCCACGCTGAGGCAACTTCTGAGAAATTAGCTATGGGTTATTTTCTGGCTCAGAAAGTCTCAGCGGTTGTTGGCACTCATACCCATATCCCTACTGCTGATGAAAGAATCATTGAGGATTTTACTGGCTATATTACTGATATAGGAATGACTGGGCCTTTTGATTCAATCTTAGGAAGAAGAAAGGAGGACATAATCCAAAGATTTTTGACTAATGTGCCTAGCCGTTTTTATCTGGCCGATAAAGATATAAGGCTTCAAGGAGTGGTTTTAGAGATAGAGGAGGAAACTGGTAGGTGCCTCTCTATAAAGAGAGTAGAGTATAAGAAGGAAGAATAGACTAAAAAGGGGGTTAGAGATGGAGGAGAGAAGAAAATTTCCCCGTCTAAAGTATCCTTGTAAGTTGAAATTTAGCTCTGCTGAGGATAGAGAGGGTTATGTTGTGCATACTGAAAATATAAGTGGGGGAGGCTTACGAGTTATTTTGCAGAAAAAATTAGCAGTAAATAGTCCAGTGGAGATAGAGTTGATGATAGGTAAGAAAAATATAAAAGCTGAGGGCAGGATAGCTTGGGTCTTAGATATCAAATCTCCTGGTGCAGAGGAGGCTAATCTTTTTGATACCGGGGTAGAGTTTACTCAAATCCCAGCTGAGGATAAAGAATTTTTATCTAAATTGGTAGAGGAGTTTTTAAAGAAAGTCTAATTCTCTATGAAGAACATAACCCCTCAAGAGATTAGGAAGCTTAAGATAGATGAGCTTAAAGAGTTGGCTTCCCAAATAAGGAGAGAGATAATTGAGGTAGTCTCTCAAAAGGGAGGTCATCTTGCCTCTTCCTTAGGAGCAGTAGAGTTGTGCTTAGCCCTTCATTATGTGTTAGAGGCTCCTAAGGATAAGATAGTCTTTGATGTAGGTCATCAAAGCTACGCCCATAAGATAGTCACTGGCAGGCTTAAAGATTTTAAGAACCTGAGGACCTTAGGGGGGATTTCTGGTTTTCCTTCCCATAAAGAGTCTGAGTACGATGTTTTCTCTGTAGGCCATTCCTCTAACGCTGTTTCTTTGGCTTTGGGCTTGGCCTCAGCTAAAAGATTAAAGAGGGAAGAATTTAAAGTAGTGGCAGTTATTGGAGATGGGAGTCTTTCGGGAGGAGAATGTTTTGAAGCCCTAAATAACGCTGGCCACCTGAAAGAGGATATACTAGTGATATTTAACCACAATGAGATGTCTATCTCAGCCTCAGTGGGAGCAATAAGTTCTTATCTGAACAAGTTAATTTCCTTACCTATATATAATAGAGTTAAAGAAGGGATAACTTTAATTTTAAAGAAGGTACCTCACCTAGGAAAGAGGATACTTCCTCGGATTAAAAAAATAGAGGAGATAATGAAGGGCTTAATCATCCCAGGGATATTCTTCGAAGAGTTAGGTTTTAGATACTTTGGACCTTTAGATGGCCATAACTTACAGATTCTAATTTCAACCTTAAGAAATATTTTGAATTTACCTGGACCTAAAATACTCCATATAGTAACCAAAAAAGGCAAAGGTTATCTTCCTGCAGAAGAAAATCCTGAAGATTTCCATAGCGCAAAGCCTTTTATAAAAGAGAGGGGGGAGTTTAAAGATAAAGGAGCCAGCCTTACTTATACTGAGGTGCTTAGTAGTAGCTTAGTAAAGATGGCTAAGAAAGATAGGAGGATAGTAGCTCTAACTGCAGCAATGGAGAAAGGAACCGGTCTTTATAAATTTAAAGAGTTCTTTCCTGACAGATTTTTTGATGTGGGGATTGCTGAGCAGCATCTTTTAAGTTTTTCCGCAGGTCTGGCTAAAAGAGGTCTTAAGCCGGTAGTAGCAATTTATTCCACTTTTTTACAGAGAGCCTATGATCAAATAATTGAAGATATAGCCCTTCAGGGCGTAGGGGTCATCTTAGCTATAGATAGGGCAGGCTTAGTGGGCGAGGATGGTCCTACCCATCATGGGTTATTCGATATAGCTTACTTAAGAACTGTGCCGGAGTTGGTGATAATTGCCCCTTCTTATAAGAAAGATTTGGAGGAGGCTTTAAGATTTAGTTTAAGGCTTAATAGCCCGGTAGCTATAAGATACCCTAAAGAGGAGGTTTTAGATATTGAGAAGAGGCAGGATTTTTCTTTAGGAAGATTCGAAATTTTAGAAGAGGGTGAAGATTTAGCTATTTTAGCTCTAGGCTCAATGCTTAAGCCCCTCTTAGCCCTTAGAGATAGGTTTAAAGAAGTAAAGATTCAGCCTTTTATTATTAACCCTCGTTTTGTAAAACCTTTAGATGAAGAGACCCTTATTAAGATAGCTAAGAGGTGCTGGTTAATCTTCGTATTAGAAGAAGGAGCTTCCCCAGGAGGATTTGGAGAGGCAATTTTAGAATTTTATCGCCAAAAGAATATTTTAAAGAATGTAAGAGTAGAAAGGATAAATCTTCCCTCAGAATTTATTACTTTTGGCAAGCGAGAGGAGCTCCTTAGACTCTATCATTTAGACCCCGAAGGTATTTTTCAAAGGATTATTAGAGTTTATGAGGAAGAAAAGACCTCTAGTAAAGTTCAAGTTGGATAAGGATAGATGTAAGGGTTGTGGGTTGTGTATCGAGGCCTGCCCTTATAATAACTTAGAATTTTCCTCTCAACTTAATGTTCAAGGAATAAGATACGCAAAAATTAAAGATATAGAAGAATGCAGGGGTTGTGGGTTCTGTTTTTTGATTTGTCCCGAAGTCTGTATAGAAATTTCTGAACCTTAAATTAAACTTAAAAATCTTAGGAGGCGATGGCTAAAAGAGCAAGAAAGATTCTAATTTCGGGAAATGAGGCAATAGGGGAGGGAGCAATTCAGGCGGGTTGTAGATTTTATGCAGGTTATCCTATCACTCCTCAAAATGAACTTACTGCTTATATGGCTAAAAGAATGGTTGAGGAGGAGAGAGTCTTTATTCAGGCTGAATCAGAATTAGCAGCTATTAATATGGTCTTTGGAGCCTCAGCTGTAGGTTTCCGAGCGATGACTTCTTCTTCTTCGCCAGGTATTTCTTTAAAGCAGGAGGGCCTTTCCTACTTAGCAGGCTGTGAACTCCCAGCAGTTGTAGTTAATGTTCAGAGAGGAGGCCCGGGCTTGGGTAATATTGGGCCTGCCCAGTCAGATTATTTCCAAGCTACTAAAGGCGGAGGCCACGGTGATTATAGATCAATAGTTTTGGCTCCTTCTTCAGTCCAGGAATGTTTTGACTTTATGTTTTTAGCCTTTGATTTAGCTGATAGATACAGAAATCCAGTTATGGTTTTATTAGATGCTTTTTTAGCCCAGATGGCTGAGCCTATTAGGTTTACTCTTAAGGGCTTAACTCAGAATATCAAAAAAAATTGGGCTTTAACTGGAGCAAAGAAGAGAAAACCTAATATAATAAGATCCCTTTTTCTAAAAGAAGGAGTTTTAGAAAAGCATAATCTCCGGCTTCAGAAAAAATATAACCAGATTCAGAAAAGAGAAAAAAGATACGAAATTCTAGATATAGAGGGGGCTGAAGTTTTATTCGTTGCCTATGGGATTTCCTTTAGGGTGGCTGAAGAGAGTGCAAGGCTTCTTAAGTCAGTAGGATTAAAAATTGGCCTATTTAGACCAATTACTCTTTGGCCTTATCCTTATCAGGCTTTAAGAAAGGTTGCTGAAGATAAAAAAGCGGTTTTTGTTTTCGAGCTCTCTTACGGCCAGATGTTAGAAGATGTAAAACTAGCTTTGATTGGGAAAGCCCCTGTTTATTTTTATGGAAGAGCTGGGGGAGAGATATTTACCGAAGAAGAACTCATTAGTTTTGTTAAAGATAAGCTAAGGCGTAATAAATAATGAGTAGAAGGTTCAAAAGGCCCCGGAGTTTAAGGAATGTTCCTACTCATTACTGCCCAGGTTGTGGGCATGGGATAGTCCATAGGATTGTGGCCGAAGTAGTGGATGAGTTAAATATCCGGGAAAAAGTGATAGGGATTGCTCCGGTAGGATGCGCAGTGGTTGCTTATAATTATTGGAACTTTGACTGTTCAGAAGCTGCTCATGGCAGAGCTCTCGCAGTAGCTACAGGGATGAAGAGATGTCGGCCGGATTTAGTGGTTTTTACTTACCAAGGAGATGGTGATTTAGCCTCTATCGGGATAGCTGAAACTCTGCATTGCGCAAACAGAGGAGAAAACATTACTTGTATATTTATAAATAATGCTTGCTACGGGATGACTGGTGGACAGATGGCTCCCACCACCTTAATTGGTCAAAGAACAGCCACTACTCCCTGGGGAAGAGATTCTCAGAGAGGGGAAGGTTACCCTTTAAAAATTATCGAAATTTTAGCCCAACTTAAAGGAGTTGTTTATGCAGAAAGAACAGCCCTAAGCAGTCCTCAAGAGGTGATAAAAACAAAAAGAGCTATAAAACAGGCTTTTATAAATCAAATAGAAAATAAGGGATTTTCTATTGTGGAAGTTCTCTCTCAATGCCCTACTATCTGGCGAATGAGCCCTCAAGAAAGCGTTGCTTGGATAAGAGAAGTAATGACTAAGGAGTTTCCTTTGGGAAGGATAAAATGAAAAGCAAAGACAGAGAAGAAAAAATTTTGATTGCTGGTTTTGGAGGCCAAGGGATTATGTTTTTAGGAAGGGTTCTAGCTCAGTCAGCAATTTTGGAAAAGAAAAATCTTACCTATATCCGTTCTTATGGAGCAGAAATGCGGGGAGGAACAGCCAATTGTATGGTAAGAATTGGTAGGAGCCAGATAGGTTCTCCTGTTTTTGAGAAAGCCACTTTAGCAATTATTATGAATAGGCTTTCTTGGGAGAAATTTAAAAATAGGATAGAGAAGAGGGGGTTTGCGCTTCTTAATAGTTCTTTAATAAAAAAAGATTCCTCATCTTTAGGGATAAGAATAAAGAGGGTGCCTTTAAGTGATTTAGCCTTAAGAGTAGGTTCTTTAAAAGTAGCAAATATCATAGGGATAGGAGCTTTTTTAAGAGAGGAGCCAGTTGTAAAATTAAGCTCTGTAGAAGCAGTTTTAAGAGAAATTTTTGATAATAAGCCCCAACTTTTAAAATTTAACCTTCAAGCCTTAAAAGTAGGATTTAATTATCATGGTAAAAAGTAGATTTGCTCCTTCACCTACAGGTTTTCTACATATAGGTGGAGCAAGGACTGCTCTTTTTTCTTGGCTTTATTCCCGGAGGAATAAAGGAAGCTTTGTATTGCGTATAGAAGATACAGATAAGGAGCGTTCCAAAAGAGAATACTTGGATGAGATTTTAGAAAGTTTAAGTTGGCTGGGCCTTAATTGGGATGAGCTTTATTACCAATCTCAGAGATTTAACTTGTATTTGGAGTATGCAGAGAGATTAGTTAGAGAAGGCAAAGCTTATCAGAGGGAAGGAGCCATATTTTTTAAATATGAGTTTGAGAGAATAGAGATAAATGACTTAATTAGAGGAAAGATTGAGTTTACCCAGCTTCCTAAGAGTGAGGAAGTGATAATAAAATCCGATAAAAGTCCCACTTATAATTTTTCCTGTGTAATAGACGATGCTTTAATGGGGATAACCCATGTGATAAGAGGAGAGGACCACATCTCCAATACTCCTAAGCAAATTTTAATCTATAAAGCCTTGGGTTTTAAAATTCCTGAGTTTGCCCACCTTCCTTTGATACTTTCTCCCCAGGGAGGAAGACTTTCCAAAAGATTTGGAGCAACTTCCATAAGAGAATATAGAAAGAAGGGCTATCTCTCAGAAGCGCTGGTTAATTATCTTCTTCTTTTAGGCTGGTCTCCCAAAGATAATCGGGAACTTATCTCTTTAAATGAGGCGAAAGAAATTTTTGATATTAAAGATGTAGGGAAAACCTCTGCAGTTTTTTCTCTGGATAAACTTGACTGGATGAATTCTCAATATATAAAGAAAAAACCAGAGGAGGACTTAGTTTCTTTGGTGGAAGAGTATTTAAGAGAAGAAGGTTTTTTATCAGAGGAGGTTCAGAGAAGTTATTTGAAAAAAGTAGTCAATTTATTTAAGGAAAGAATTTCTAAATTAGAAGATTTAAAGGAATGGGCAAGGTTTTGTTTTTACGATGACTTTG
>CAZSAI010000004.1:0-25513 GCA_964604895.1 uncultured Planctomycetia bacterium | reverse complement strand
CTCAATGTATTTTATGGCATCTCCTACTGTAGCCATCTTTTCAGCATCCTCATCAGGAATTTCAATATCAAACTCTTCCTCTAAAGCCATCACTAATTCTACTGTATCTAAGGAATCAGCTCCTAAATCATCTACAAAGGAACTTTCAGGTTTAACTTCTTCTGCCTTTACCCCTAACTGTTCAGCGATGATCGACTTTACCTTCTCCTCTACTGACATTCCTACCTCCTTTTGCTTTAAATCCTTAGAAAGTTCTCCCTAAAATCTATAAAAGCCCCCCATCCACTATAATTACTTGGCCAGTAATATAATCGGCTAAGTCTGAGGCTAAAAATAAAACAGCTCCTGAAACATCAGAAGTCTGACCAAATCTTCTTAAACTAATTTGAGAAAGCATCCTATCTTTTACTTCCTGAGGAAGAGCTTCAGTCATAGCAGTTTTTATGTAGCCAGGAGCTACTGCATTTACAGTTACGCCTCTTGTTCCCACTTCTTTAGCTAAAGACTTAGTAAACCCTATAACCCCTGCTTTAGAAGCTGAATAATTAACTTGACCTGCATTTCCTGATATCCCGATTATTGAAGAAATATTTATTATTCTGCCTCTTCTTTCTCTAAGCATATATTTCAAAACAGCCTTTGAGCAATTATAAACACTCTTTAAATTTACAGAAATTACTTTATCCCAATCCTCTTCTTTAAGTCTTAGGAGAAGACCATCTTTAGTAATTCCTGCGTTGTTTACTAATATATCAATCTTGCCTCTCTTGTCAATAATTTTATTAAAAACCTCCTCTACCTGAACATAATTTGAGACATCGCAAAGGTATGTATCCACATTCTCTCTAAAAGTCTCTTTAGCTTTAAGGAGCTCTTCTTCTTTAACATCTAAGATAGAGACAAAACTAGCTCTTTCCAAAAAATCAGAGACGATTTGTCTTCCTATGCCTTGAGCTCCTCCAGTAACTACTACTACTCTTTCTTTAAAATTTAAATCCATTGCCTCCTCCTTCATTCTCTTCCATTACAAAAATCTTCTAAACAACCAAAATTTAAAACTTCTAAATTAGGATTTATTCTCCTTAAAAGCCCCCTCAATACTTTGGAAGGACCCACCTCGTAAAATAAACTCACATCTTGATTAGTCATAAATTCGATACAAGCCTGCCATACAACTGGAGAAGTAAGCTGGGCTATCAAATTAGCCTTTATTTTCTCTACATTAGTATGGGCTTGGGCATCTACATTGCTCACTATAGGAACTCTAGGGGGCATAAATTCTAAAGAATCTATTACCTCCTTAAGAGGCTCCTGAGCAGGCTCCATAAAAGGAGAATGAAAACCTCCACTTACTTCCAACTCTAGAATTTTCTTTACCTTTTTCTTCTCTAAAAACTCCTTTACTTCTTCTTTTTTCTCCTTAGATAAAGAAACAACTACCTGTCCAGGACAGTTTAAATTGGCAATATAAAAAAGTTTACCGTTAAGCTCTTCCAAATCCTCTTTATTTATTCCTAAAACTGCTAACATACAAGAAGGGTTTTTTGAAGAAGCAAAAGCCATAAGCTCAGCCCTTCTCTTTACAAGAAAAAGAGTATCTTTAAAATCTAAAACCCCCCCAGCATATAAACAACTGTATTCTCCTAAGCTCAATCCTGCAAAAAAAGAGGGCTGAACCTTAATTCTGCTTTTTAAAATATCCCAAGCACAAGCAGAGACCAAAAAAATTGCTACCTGCTGATAGAAGGTATCTTTTAGTTTCTCTGGGGGCCCAGAAAAACAAATCTCAGAAATCTTCTCACCCAAATAAGAGTCTGCTTCTTCAAATAACATTTTAGCCTCATCAAAATTATTATATAAATCCTTACCCATTCCTACAAATTGAGCACCTTGTCCAGGAAATATCACTGCCTTCTTCATAAGAAATTAAAAAAATAGAAATTATTTATTAATTTTGAGATTTTTAAATTTTTTATTATATCCACTTAATAACGCAAGAGCCCCAAACCAATCCTCCACCAAAAGCGTCCAAAACTACAATATCTCCTTTTTTAATTCTTCCCTCCTCATATGCTTCACACAACCCTACAGCAGTAGAAGCTGAAGACATATTCCCATATCTATGGATATTCACAAACACTTTCTCTGGAGGAAGATTTAATCTTTTAGCTACTGCGTTAATAATCCTCAAATTAGCCTGATGAGGTACTAATAAATCTATATCTCGAGATGTAAGACCACATTTCTTTAAAGCCTTCTGGGCACACTCAACCATAACTCTCACCGCAATCTTAAATAGCTCATTTCCCTGCATCTTTATATAATGAAGGCCTCTCTTGACAGTCTCTTCACTTGCTGGAGTACGAGAACCCCCTGCGGGCAAAATCAATAAATCCCCAAAACTACCATCCCCTCCTAAATATATACTTAATAATCCCGACTTAGATTTAGTAGGTACAACTATACAAGCACCTGCTCCATCTCCAAACAAGATACAAGTGGAACGGTCCTTCCAATCAGTTATACTAGTTAGGACTTCGCTCCCTATAACCAAAGCATTCTTATAAAAACCTCCCCCTACTAAAGCCCAAGCTATCCCTAATGCATAAACATAGCCTGCACAGGCTGCACTTATATCTAACACCACAGCTTTCTTTGCTCCCAAATTTTTTTGGATACAACAAGCGGTAGAAGGAAACTGATAATCAGGGGTAATAGTTCCTACAATTATCAATTCTATATCTCTGGGTCTCAGCCCAGCTCTCTTTAAGGCCCTTAAAGAAGCCTTTGTTCCTAAATCTGAAGCACTCTCTCCCTCTACAAGTCTTCTCTCTTTAATCCCTGTGCGGGTAGTAATCCATTCATCAGAAGTATCCACCATCTTTTCTAAGTCAAAGTTAGTAAGCACCTTTTGAGGTAAATACTTACCTAATCCTACAATTTTTATAGAACCGCCGGGCCTAATTTTTAACTTTTTCCCTAATTTCTTCATTTATATTTGTCTCAAATTCTCGAAGAGAGGCCCTTATAGCATTTTTAACAGCCTTAGCGTTAGACCGGCCATGACCAATTATTATTACCCCATCTACTCCCAGCAAGGGAGCACCTCCATATTCAGCATAGTCTATCATCTTTCTGAAGCGTTTGAAACTTTTTCTTAAAACACCCAAAGCCAGAATTCCTAAGAAATCCTTCTTCACTTCAGAAATTAAAAAATAATCTACTGCCTCAGCAAAACCTTCAGAAACCTTAAGGGCGATATTTCCTGCTAACCCATCACAGATTATACAATCACAGCTTCCCATAAATATATCCTTAGGTTCAATATTACCTATAAAGTTAGAAAAATTTTCTTTAAGAAGAGAGGAAGTCTCTCTTAAAAACTCAGGACCTTTGCTTTCCTCCTCTCCAATATTAAGAAGACCTAAAGAAGGGGCTTCTTTATTTAAGACCCGTTTAAAGTAAATCTCAGCCATTAAAGCATACTGAAATAAATGTAGAGGTTTTGGGTCAATATTAGCTCCTACATCTATTATGAGAGAAAGCCCCCTTAAGGTAGGAAAAACTAAAGCTATACCTGGTCTTTCTATCCCCTCAATAAGCCCTAAGTAAAGGGTAGAGGCACAAACTATGGCTCCAGTATTTCCACAACTTACAAAAGCATCTGCTTCCTTATTCTTCAGGAGCTCAATTCCTTTAACTATGGAAGAATCTTTTTTTCTTCTTACCGATAGAGCAGGAGAATCTCCCATCTCTATCTTCTGAGGCGCATCCACTATAGAAAATTTAAAATTAATCTTCTGGCTTCTTAAGCAATCTTCTATCAGGGAAGCCTTTCCTACTAAGAGTAATTCCAAATCTTTGAATTCCTGAGAAGCTAAATAAGCACCTCTTATTACCTCCCCAGGAGCATAGTCTCCTCCCATTACATCTAAGGCTACCTTCATTTCTTTTTCTTAGTTTTCTCTTTGATAGAGATGACCCCTCTTCCTTTATAGTATCCACAAAAAGGACAAACTTTAAAAGGAATTTTTAAATTCTTACACTGAGGGCAAACAACCAAATTAGGAGACTTAAGCTTTTTATGGGTTCTCTTCTTCCTACTGCGAGCTTTGGAATGTTTCCTTTTAGGATGAGCCATTATCTCTCCTTTCTTACTTTTTATTACAGATGCAATCTTCTTTATTTAGATTCCTTCCACAACCTGGACATATCCCTTTACAATCTTCTTTACATAAACATTTCATCGGCCAAGAAAGAAAAACCTCCTCCCTTATATCATTATCTATCTCAAGAAACCTCCCTAAACTCTTAATAGAATAGGTCAGATAAAACTCCTTTTTAAAGTCCCTCTCAAAAATTTCAAGACAACGACTACATTGAATCTCCTGATGGCCAGAAAACAAAACTTTCGCTATAATCTCATTTTTAATCCTTTGAAACTCACAGTAAAGAGTTACTACCCCTACAAACTTTATATCGTAACTTTCTAACTCCCATAAAGAAGCCTCCAATTCTTCCTTTACTATCTTAGGTTCTTCTTTAATCTCTGAAACTTCTACTTTCATCCCCAATTTAATAAATAAGGTCAGGTCTTCAACTTTGCCTTAAGAGCTTTAACTACTAAAGGAGGAACAAAACAAGAAACATCTGCTCCCAAGAAAAAAGCTTCCTTTATAAGGCGAGAAGAAATATAAGAGTAATCAGGATGGGGCATAAAAAAAATAGTCTCTATCTGAGGAGAAAGCTTACGATTAGTAAGAGCCATCTGAAACTCATATTCAAAATCAGAAATCATTCTCAAACCCCTAATTAGAACTTTTATTCTTCTAGTTTGAGCGTACTCTACCACTAAACCTTCAAAACCCTCAACTTTAACATTTTTAAATCTCCTAAGAGAAGCTTTTACTAAATAGAACCGCTCTTGGAAATCAAAAAGAGTGGGCTTAGAAGGCTCCTTAACTACCCCCACATATACCTGGCTAAATATCTTATTAGCTCTCTCTATAAGGTCAATGTGCCCAAAAGTAATGGGGTCAAATGTTCCAGGGTATAGAGCTTTCATTGCTTCTGATAGAATCTTATTAGTCTATCTCCATAGCGCCTATTAAAAATACAGGAAAAATCTGTCGCTGGCTCTTCCTTATGCCAACCTAAAGAAACTATAAAACCAGAAGGAGCTACTATATCATAGACTCTTATTGTTTTCAAGGATTTTGTAAGGAGACCCCTTCCGTAAGGAGGGTCTAAGAAAATAAAGTCGAATTTTTCCTTCCTCTCCCAAAACTTCTTACAAGCCAAAATAGCATCCTTACAATAGAACTGAGATGCACCTAATAGACCCAAAGAAGCTAAATTCTTTCTAACTAAATCTATATTTCTTTTATTAATATCTACAAAAACTACTTCTTTAGCTCCCCAAGAAAGAGCTTCAATCCCCAAAGAACCTGAACCAGCAAAAAGGTCTAAAACCTTAGCTTGGTTTATCTCATCTCTAATAAGGTTATAAAGCACTTTTTTTATTCGAGCTTCTACTACTTTTAAACTCTTAAAAGAAGAAAATCTTCTTCCTTTTAACCTGCCGGCCACAATATACATAAATTCTCTCTCTCTTTAAGAATTTTTCTAATATTCTGATGTTCTCTTAACTGAAGATAAGGGTCTTTCTTAATTATTTTAAAAGCCCAGAATCTAGCCTTCTTAAGAAGTTCTATATCCTCTTGAGCCTGAAGAATACTCTTAGGAAGATAGCCTGCCTGAATTGTCCCTAAAAGGTCTCCAGGCCCTCGTAGTTTTAAATCTTCCTCAGCTATCCTAAAACCATCGCAACTCTTAAGTATTACTGTAAGTCTTCTTTGAGAAGAAGGACTTATATTTTCCTTAACTATCATAAAAAAATAGGGCTGATAGACTGAACGCATAATCCTGCCTCTCAACTGATGAAGCTGAGCTAACCCAAACCTCTCAGGGTTCTCTATCACCATAACTGTGGCTTGGGGAACATCCACTCCTACTTCCACTACTGAGGTAGATACTAAAATATGAATTTTGCTTTTTTTAAAGTCTCTTAAGACTTTTTCTTTCTCAGAAGAACTCATCCTTCCATGAAGTAATCCTACCTTAAAAGGTCTAAACTCTCTAGTAAGCTTCTCATACATCCTTACTGCTGAATATAAATCAGCGTCTTCCTCTTCCACTAAAGCATACACGATATAAGCTTGCTGATTTTCCCTTACTTTTTCCTTTATAAATTCATATATCTTTTGTCTATCCTCTTCCTTTACTATTCTGACTAAAGGAAACTTTCTTCCCTGAGGATAACCCCTAATTAAAGAGACTTCCAAATCTCCATAAAGGGTGAGTGCTAAGCTTCGAGGTATAGGAGTAGCTGACATCACTACCACATCAGCTGCTTCGCCTTTACTAGAAAGGAGGGCTCTTTGGCTAACCCCAAATCTATGCTGTTCATCAATCACGATAAATCTTAATTTTTCAAATTTAAGTTCTTCATTCAGAAGAGCATGGGTGCCCACAATAATATCAATTTTTCCTTGGGATATCTCCTTAAAAATTTTCTTCCTCTTCTTAGAAGAAACCCCCCCACTAAGGGACTCAATCTTTATATTAAGGCCTCGTGATAACTTCCTAAGCGTATCCTTATGCTGAAAAGCTAAGACTTCTGTAGGAACCATAAAGGCAGTCTGAAAACCAGCCATAGCTACAAGAAAAGAAACAATTGCCACAACAACGGTCTTTCCACTTCCCACATCTCCTTGAAGAAGTCGAGCATTTCTGTAAGGAGAAGTAATGTCTGAGATGATTTCAGACAAAGCCTTCTCCTGCTCAGAAGTCAAAGTAAAGGGAAGCTTTTTCTTTACTTTTTCTATCCACTCTCCCTTTATAATTAAAGGAGACCTCTTTCTGATTCTTATTTCTGCCTTTCTCCGATAAATAAGAATTTGCAAAAAGAAGAACTCCTCAAAAATAAACCTTCTTCTTGCTTCTTTTAGCTCCTCAAAAGAAGAAGGAAAGTGAATGCTATTCAAAGCCTTACGAATATTAGGAAAACTAAACTCTCTACGAACTTCAAAGGGTAAAGGTTCAACCAAAGAGGCTCCGTACCTATTAAGGGAATTGTAAATTATATTCCTCAAAGTCTTCTGGCTAAGTTGTTGGCTAAGCCGATAAAAGGATAATATCCCTGAAATTCCAAGGCTACCCTCAGAAGAGAGATCCTCAAACTCTGGAGATACAAGATAAAGAGTATTTTTATACCTTTGGACTCGGCCGTAAAAATAATAAGTATGGGCCTTCTTAAGGTACTTTTCTAAATAGGGCTGATTAAACCAGATACTCTGGATATAACCGGAAGAATCTTTCAAAAGCGCCTCAACCAAAAACTTTCTCTTGGGGAAGGTTCTTCTTACATGGAGAGTTATTACCTCTGCCTGAATTAAAAAGGGGCTCCCCTCTTTCAGTTCGGAGATGAGAGAAACTTTTCTTCTATCTTGATATTTTGAAGGAAAATAATAAAGAAGGTCCTGGAGAGAGAAAATACCTAGTTTTTTAAGAAGCCTTTCTCTTTTAGGGCCTATACCCTTTACAAATCTGATAGGAATCTCCACCTTAGACTACTCTGCCTTCAGAATTTGCCGTTTATGAATTAGATTATATCCTTAGATGGAAAGTCTTACTTATAATGCAAAACTAGTATTCAATCAGAGATTATAATATTGAGAGGTCCGTAATTTTTAGCCTCAACTATCATATGAGCACCAAAAACTCCTTCCACACATCTTATTCCTTTATCCTTAAATATCTTTACTAAGAGAGAAAAATATTCCTTAGCCCTCTCGAAAGATGCAGCTTTCTCAAAAGAAGGCCTTCGGCCCTTATCAACCGAAGCACATAAAGTAAAATTAGGAAGAAGCATAATTTCCAGATTCTCATCTTTCAACGAATAATTAAGCCTGCCTCGGCTATCTTCAAAGATTCTCAATTCAATAATTTTGTCAGCTAAAGAATAAAGATTTTGAATAGTATCTAGAGCCTCTATTCCCACAAATACTAAGACTCCTCTATCAATCTTACCTATAAATTTTAATTCTTCCTCCTTAAGGAAGAGACGAGCTTCTTCTACCCTTTGAATAAGAACCTTCATTTTTTTCTAAAACTAATCTTTTGCCTTGCCAGGAATTTCTTCTAATCAGTTCCTTCTCAATCTCTCTCAGAATAAATTGTTTCTGATTAAGCCATTGGGGAGCAACCAGATAATCTGGGCAAGCTTCTGAGACTAAACGAAGGATTACCCACTCCGAAGGTATAAGTTCTAAAAAATCACAAAGCAATCCAACATACTCCCGCCAAGAAAGAACCCCTACCTGAGCCTGATTATATAACTTCTCCAACTTAGTATCTTTTACTACATGAAGGCAGTGAAATTTTACTCCCCAAAGAGGCAATCTTGATAACACCTTAGCTGTATTTAAGATATCTTTTCTAGTTTCTGTTGGTATACCTAAAATAATATGAACTCCAATAAATATATCTCTGTTTTTTGTCAACTCTACTGCTTTTAAGAAATCTTCAAAAGTATGATTTCGATTAAGAAGCGCAAGACTCTTGTTATGAATGCTTCCTAAACCGTACTCTATCCAAACCATGTAATTCTTGGTATAGCTTTGAATCAGCTTTAGCTTCTCTTTATCTACGCAGTCAGGCCGAGTAGATATAGAAAGACCTACTATTTCCGGAAACTCTCTTATTACCTCATACCTCTTCTTAAGTTCCTCTATCTCTCCATAAGTATTAGTAAAACTCTGGAAATAGGCAATAAATTTTTTAGCTTTGAATCTCCTCCGAGCATACTCCATTGAATGAAGTATCTGTTTTTTCAAAGGAGCTGGTTCTTTAACAAAATAACTGAAAGCTTTATTATTACAAAATACGCAACCCTCTCTACTTAAAGTCCCGTCTCTATTAGGGCAAGAAAACTCCGCATTTAGACTTAACTTCCAGACTTTACAACCAAATTTTTCTCTCAAAAACTGATTGAAGGAATAATATAACCTCAAAATACTCCTTTTTTGAAGAAGATAAATTTATTTAACTTCTGCTCTTTTTCTCCTCTCCCTTAAAGAAAAAATGCATCCACAATAGTCCTGTCTATATAAACCCCATTCTTTAGATAATTTTACTGACCTTTTATAACCCTCATTTTTTTTAAAGTCTCTAAATAAAAACTTATCCAGACCAATTTTTTCGCCTATCTCTTTTATAAGTTTACTATTTTTATGAGGACTAACAGTTAAAGTGGTAGTAAAAAAATCAAAATTATCTTTTAACATTCTCTCGTAAGTCTTCTTCAATCTAAACTCAAAACATAAACTACACCGCCTGCCCCCTTCTTTTTCATTCTCATAGCCTTTTATAAAGCTAAACCATTCCTTAAGCTCATATTCTTCATATAATATCTCTAAAGAAAATTTCTGGGCTATTATCTTCAAATCTTGCTTGCGTCTTTGATATTCTAAATAAGGCTGGATATTAGGATTGTAGAAAAAGCCAGTTACTAAAAAACCCTCTGTAAGTAGCCTCTCAATACATACTGAAGAGCATGCTCCACAACAGATATGAAGCAAGACTTTACTCATTACTATTTAAGAAAAGAAGAGAGCCTCTCATAAGATTCCTTAGGACTTTTACTCTTAAAGATAGCGCTCCCTACACAGATAGAATCAATTTTTAAGGGGAAAACTTCTTTTATAGTAGAGAAATTTATCCCTCCGTCTATCCCGATAGGTTTATCAGGCCAGAATCTCTTAAACTCTCTTATCTTATCTAAAGTAAAAGGGATAAATTTCGACCCATAAAAACCAGGAGTTACTGACATAAAAAGAACCAAATCTACCTTATCCACCAAATAAGAAAAATCCCCAACCTCAGTAGAAGGGTTTACTGCTAAGCCTACGCTTAGACCAACCTTTCTAATTTCTCTTATAACTTCTTCCTTATCTCTCCTGATTTCAAAGTGAAAAATAATTCTCTTTGCACCAAATTCATAAAATGGCCTAAGCCAATTTAGAGGCTCTTCCACCATAAGATGGGCTTCAATAAAGCTCTTCACTTTATAATTTAAAGTCTCCAGTTGAGAAATAGTTATACTTACCGAAGGAACAAATCTTCCATCCATAATATCTATTTGGTTATAAGGAGAGAACTCCTCAGCTTTCCTAAGCATCTCTAAGAATTCTGAAATATTAGAAGTTAAAATTGCTGGAACTATTTTCATTTTTTTAAGAAATATCTCTTAAGAATCTCAATAATAGCCTTATTTTCTATAAAGTTTTTTGATTTTAAAGAGGCTAAAATTTTTCTTTTTTCTCTTCTCCATAAACTGTAGAAATTTTCCCAACCAAAAATAGGGCCTTCTCTCTTAATCCAAGAATAATTCTCTATACACTGAATTAACCCATCAGGAAATACAGAGGAAGCTACGGCTTTATAAGTCCAATAGGTCCAAGAAAAATCGTACTCCTCAAAAATCTCTAAACAATCTTTAAGCCAATTTAGTTCTCCAAAATAACCTCCCCGAAAGTTTATCCCAAACTCACCTACAAACACCTTCGTCTTATTTCTAATTGCAAAACGATGGTATTTCTCCAACATCTTCCTTAAAGTACTCTTATCCCAAAACTCTCTACCTACATATCCTGGATAGAAGTAACGAGGTCTAAAATTAAAAGTAAAGTCTAAGGGATGATAAAAGTGGATACTGGGATAGACTCTCTCCTCTAACAAATCTTCCAAAAAATCAATCTCTTGAGCCCAGACATTTCCTTCTAAGAAGAGAAAATGATTTTTGTCAATCTCTCTTATCTTTCTTATAAGCCTCTTATAAAATCCTTTAAGTAGATTCAATCTACTCCTCTCTATTACCGGCTCATTAAGAAGGTCAAAACCAACGATAGCCTCCTCCTTCTTAAAAATTTCAGCTAAATACTGCCACAGACAAATAGTCCTCTGCCGATAACCCTTATCTCTCCAAAGAAGAGCATTCCCTCGGCTATCAGAATGCCAATCTTTATTCTGAGCACCAGGGCTAGCGTGTAAGTCTAAAATAACACAAATCCTTGCTTCTTTAGCCCATTTTATTAGCTTTTTAAGTACCATCAGCCCTTCTCTACTATACTGGTAAGGCTTCTCTTCCAGAAGTCTAAAATTAAAAGGAACCCTCAAACAATTTGCTCCCCAAGAAGAAATTCTTTTTATATCTTCTTCAGTAATAAATACCCTCCTGAAACTTCTCTCGAAATTCTTAAGCTCCTTCCTACTATAGATATCTTGGAAACTTTTCTTAAAAAAATGTTCAGGGATATTCCTTCCTCCTAAAATGTATCCCTCCATTAAAAGCCAGCCACCTAGATTTATACCTTTTAGTTTTTTCATAAAAAATTATTTTAAAAACATCCGAGAAGGAATGAAAGCTTATTTTGCTCTTTAACCTTTTTTAGTTAATTATACCACTCCCAAAAAAAAATTAAAATTTTTCTTGCAAAATTCTTAAAAATTGTTTATAAAAATAGAAGAGGTATAAATTTTATGAGATTGGTGAAAATCCGCTTAAGCGGAGAAGAAAAAATTGGGGGGGATGGAGAAAAAAGAGTTTTGTGGAAAATTGGAAAACATAAAGTATGCAGGCATCCATCTCATAATAGAAATATGGGGAGCCTGCAATTTAAATTCTCTCTCTAAAATAAAAAAGATATTAACTGAGGCTGTAAAAGCCTGCCAAGCAACCCTTCTTAAAATAGACCTCCATAAATTCTCTCCCAACGGAGGAATTTCAGGAATAGCCATTATTAAAGAATCTCATATAAGTATTCATACCTGGCCAGAATATGACTATGCAGCTTTAGATATATTTGTCTGCGGAACCATTAATCCTTATAAGGCTATAGATATAATTAAAAAAGGATTTAGGCCTAAAAAACTCCAAGTGGTGGAAGTAAAAAGAGGGATCTTTTAGAATGAGTAAAAAGTGGTTTTTTGAAGACCTCTATCCTAGCCTAAAGATAAGCTATAAAATAGAAAAAGAATTTTATAGAAGAAGGAGTTCTTTTCAGAAAATAGAGATTTTTAAGAATCCTTTGATGGGAAGAGTCTTAGCTTTAGATGGGATAGTCCAGACTACAGAAAAAGATGAGTTCATCTACCATGAGATGCTTACCCACATTCCTCTTATGAGCCATCCCAACCCTAAAAAAGTTTTAATAATAGGAGGGGGAGACGGCGGAGTCTTAAGAGAAGTTTTAAAATATCCTGTAGAAAAAGTAACTATGGTAGAGATAGATAGAAAAGTCATAGAAACTTCTAAGAAGTACCTAAGAAACATATGCCAAAGAAGTTTTGAGAGTAAAAAATTAGAGTTAATAATAGAGGATGGGGCTAAGTTTGTGCAGAACACAAAAGAAAAATTTGATGTAGTAATTATTGACTCCTCTGACCCTATCGGTCCAGCTAAAATTCTCTTTAAAAAGAAATTTTACCAAGACATAAGAAAAATTCTTAGCAAGAAAGGAATGATGACAAGACAGACCGGTTCAACTTTTTATCAAGAGGATGAAATGGCAGAAAACTTTAAGATCTCTAAAGAAATTTTCAAATATACTTTTTTATACCTTATAGCTATACCTTCTTACATTGGGGGCTTCTTCAGTTTGCTCTATTCTTCCTCTACCATCAATCCTGTTAAGATAAATAAGAATTTCCTAAAAAGGAAAATTAAAAATTTAAATCTTAAAACTAAATACTATAATCCTGATATCCATATCAGCTGTTTTCTTTTGCCTGAATATATCAAAAAAACTTTAAAGATATGAAGAAAAAGAAAAAAGAAATAACTTACGGCTGGGAGCTCATCCTTAATCTCTATGAGTGTGAATCTGCTATAATCTCATCTAAAAAGAAAATTCAAGAGTATGTAGATAAGCTCTGTAAGTTAATAAAAATGGAAAAATATGGGAAAGCCTGGATTCCTTATTTTGGACATAAGAAACCTCACACTAAAGGCTACTCCTTAGTCCAGCTTATTGAAACAAGCTCAATTACCGCACATTTCTCCGAATACAAAAAGAGCGCCTATATCAACATATTCTCTTGTAAGGCCTATGACCACAAAAAAGCTAAAGAATTTACTAAAAAATTCTTCAAAGCTAAGAGAATGAAAACTCACTTCATAATTCGTCCTTAAGTCTGCTGCCCTTAAATTCCAAATTAGATTCCCCAATTATTAGTAAAGTTTTTTCAGGTAAGCAGAGGGAAAATAATGTTTGAGGATATCTTCGTAAGAATACCCTTCCTGAGCCATTCCTTTAGCCCCAAACTGACAAAGCCCCCTTCCGTGCCCAAACCCACCTCCCCAAATAATAAGGTAGGAGGGCCCTTTTTCAGAATATATGAACTCCTTCCAAAAAAGACCACTTCTTAAATCATCAAGAGCTCTTCTTACTCTAAGTTCAGAGCTAACCACTCTTTCAGTATTCTTTCCTATTATCTTTATCTTGGAAACATGAGAAGAGAAGCTTCTCTCTAAAATCTCAAATTTATCAACTTCTCTTAAACCAGAAGCTTTTTCTAACATTTTAAAAAACTCCTGCTTCGAATAAAACCTCTGCCAACGAAACCTACTTTTCAAAGCCCCCTCTACTTTACAGAAAACCGGAGGCTCCCCAGTTACCCACTCATAAAGTTCAAGAGGTGTAAGGGGAAATTTTTTAATGCTTCTGTTAGCATCTAAAACTCCGTGGGATTTCCCAATTCCTTGAGTATGCCCTCCACAATTACTACTATAATAAACCTGGAGGGGGGAGTCTTTCTCATCTACCAAAATAAGACCCCGAGTTCTATCTACAGCTTCATTTGTAGCTTTAGTCTCTTTACTGGCTCCCAAATAAACCTGGAAAGAATAAGTATTAGAAAAATCATACTCCCTTTCTCCTCTCCTTAATACTACTCTTAAGGCTTTTGTCCGGGCTACTATAGCCTGGGCACATAAAGCCTCTTTCGGCCAGTTAGAAGAAACCTCAGAAGGTAAGACCCCATAGAGATACTCTTCTAAGTTAAGAAAATTAACTAAGTAGAGACTCTTACCTTTAATATTTATAGTTAGAGAACCTCTAAAAAAACTATCTAAGCTTTTAGCCCAATATCTCCCATGAGCGTATCTAAGACCAAATACTCCTATGAGAAAAGTAGGACTGGCTCCTTTAATAGTTAGAGGAACTCTTAACCTACCTGAAATAAGCCTTCCTTTATCATCTAGAAGTCTTACTAAACCTTGAGAAGTTAGACTTATCTTATAAAGGGTATTTTTATCTAACTTAAATACAGCTAAGCCCTTGCTATATAAAAGAGCTTCTTCAGTTACTTTAAACTCAAATTTAGAGATATTTTTAGCTATACATACTCTAACCTGAGGAATCTTTCCTCTAACAAAAGAGGTTACTTTAGCTTTTTTCTTTTTCCTTGCCAAAGCTAATTTTTGGGCTTCTTTCCTAAAAAATTCCTCTCCCAACTTCTTTTTAGAAAGCTTAAGAACCGACTGAGCTTCTTTATCCGAAGGTTTCATCTCCAAGAATTTAGATGCCTCTTTAAAACTTAGAAGGAACCTGCCTTGCCTAAAATACAAAAGAGCTAACTTCTTATATACTGAGTTAATGCTTGGCTCTATCTCTTTTATCTTTTTTAAAACCACTTCAGCTTCTTTATATTTCCCCTGAGTAAGATACAAATCTGAAATTCTAAGTAAGGGTAAGACAAAATAGGGGTCAATCTTTAAAGATTTTTTATAATATCTCTCTGCCTGTTTAACTTCTCCCAGATATTCATAACTTAAGCCTAAATAAAAATAAGCCCGCCTATCCTGAGGTTCAAATTTAAGGTATCTCTTAAAAAGAGATATAGATTCTCTATAAGAGGAAGAAATAAGATAAACTCTTCCCAAGTGAAAAATAACATCTTTATCTCTTTTATATTGAGAAAAAGCCTCCTCAAGCACAGAAAGAGAAGAAGAAATATCTCCCAGCTCCTCATTTATTAAAGCTAGGTTAAGATAATAAAATTTATTTGGCGAGACTTCTATTTCTTTCTCACACAAAATAACAGCTTCTTCATATTTTCCCTGATTGTATAAAGAGGCAAGTCTCTCTCTTAAATCTTGGGCCTCTAACTCAGTTGATAGAAGAAATAACAAAAAAAGAATAAAGTACCTCATAGTCTCTTAAGAGCTTGAGTTATCTTAATTTGAGCTAGCCTGCTTCTTCCTTTCACTGATTTTAAAGCTCTCAGATAATAAATTTTTGCTTTTTTAGGCTCAGAGAGATTCTCAAAACAGAACCCTATACTAAAAAGACTTTCACAAGCCTCAGGTTCAAATTCTAAAGCTTTATAAAAATATCCTAAGGCTTTCTTATAGTCTTTCTTAAGAGTTAAAGCCCATCCTTTATTTTGATAAAATCCCCCATACCCTGGAAAACTTTTTATAGCTTTATCAAAATAAGTGAGGGCCTCTCTTAGTTTACCTGACTCAGCAAGACAGATACCTTTATCATTTAAAGAGAAACTATCCTGAGGCCTCTCTTTCAAAGCCAAATTAAGGTAAAATATTGCTTTTTTATAGTCTTGTTCAATTATTAAAACTTGAGCTTTAAAGTAATATTCAAAAAAAGGTAGTTTTTCTTTCTTGGCAATATTTAAACCTTTCTGAGCTAACCTCTGAGCTTCTCTAAATCGAAAAAGGCTTAAGGATTTGTCTATCTGTCTTCTTAAGTCTTCTAATTTTTTAATCATCTAAAAAGAAGGTGCCTCTATATTTAAATTATCTATGGTTCGGATAAACTCAGAAGTTAAACTTGGAGAAGGAAAATCTTCGTTAAATTTATAATATACGGAGTTTTCCTTCTTCAGCTTCTCTACCCAATAAATTTTTTTATACTCAAAAATCTTGCAAAGAATAATTGCTCCTATTAAGTCTTTCTCTAAAGAAGAATCTACAATTAGGAGATTTAATTTTATCTGAGGAGGTCTAATTCTAAAGATATATTTCACCTCATCTAAGAAATCCCGGAAATTTTGATATTTTATATTATACCTCATGCAAAGAGACTTTATGAAATTAATTATCCGAGAAAAATAAAGAAAACTGGCTAACTCATCACGGCTAAGTTCTTTATCATAAAAAAAAGAAGAACTTCTGTAAAACTTAAACTTCCCCTTCCTCTGATATTTAAGAGATATCTTAGAGAATATTTTGCTATTATATACTGGATAGAATACGCTAGCTCCTACAAAGGAGGGTTTAGAAGCTAAGAATTTTAAAGTAGAAAAAACCTCTCTCTTATCCTGAGAAGGTAGGCCTAAAATGAAATGAGTACAGCAAGATATACCTATCTCTTTAAAAAAATTGAGAATCATAGAAAACTTCCTCAAATCTTCCTTCCTCTGAAGACTCCTTCTTAATTGGGAAGACCTGCTAACTAAAGATAAATCTATGTGGCTTAAGCCGGCCTCTCTCATAAGTCTGATTATCCTCTTAGATAATCCCCAAGTAGAAATCCCATTCATAAAGGATAAGGAGACTTTGCCTGAAAATTTTTTTATAATCAACCTAAGAAGTTCCTCAAACTCAGGATTAAGGTTTATATTATCATCCTCAAAATCAAAATGCCTTACCCCTAAATTATAACAATACTTCATCTCTTTTATTATTGAAATTGGCTCTCGATATCTAAAGCCAGCTCTCTGTTTAGAATACTCGCAAAAACTACACCTAAATAAGCAACCTCTAGAACTAACCAGGCAAGTATAAACCTTATTTTTAAAAAGATAATTCCTGAGGTTAAGAAGCTCTCGCGGGGGAGAAGGCAGAAGATTTAAATTCTCAACCTTAGCCAAAGTAGGAGATAAAAAAAATCCTCTATTTTTTCTATAACCTATACCTTCAATAATTCTGAGCCTTCTGAAGTTAGCTTTTTGGATACTTTTGCAGAGCTTAAGAAAAGAAAATTCAGCTTCTCCTCTAATTATAAAATCTATATTTTTATCTTTTAACACTAAAAAAGGCATAGCTGTAGGATGGTGTCCCCCTACCACCACAACTATATTTTTGTCTGCTTTCTTTACTAAAGCACACACTTTTTTGACTTCCTCAAAGTAAGCACTAAATTGAGAAGAGACCCCCACAAGAGCAGGCTTAAATTTTCTAACTTCCTGATAAATTTCTTCCCAATCTAAGCCAAAATGATAAAAATTACTAAATAAAGAAAAGGGACTTTTATTAGCTCGATAATATTTCTTTAAGTAGGAAAAATCAGAAGGAAATTCTATAACTTTCTTCCTAACCCTTCCCCTCTCATCCGGGCTAAGAGAATCGAGTATTTTAACAAAAAAACCTTCTTTAAGAAGAACACCGGCCAAATAAAGAAGCCCTAGGGGTTGGCTTCTAAAAGGAGTATAATAAAAGTCTTCTATAGGAGGTTGAATTAGTAAGATTCTCAAGAAAGGCTGGATAATTTTTCTTTAACAATCTGGGCTATGTCTTTTGCTTCGGCTCTTTGAGAAACTCTTTCTAAAGCAACTTTCATTACCTTTCCCATATCCTTTAAGGAAGAGGCTCCAACTTCTTTAATAAGCTCTTCTACAATTTTAGAGATTTCCTCTTTAGATAAAGAAGTAGGTAAATATTCCTCTATAATAGAAATCTCATTATCTAATTTGGCTAAAATATCTTGACGAGAAGATTTTTCTACCGAATCTCTAAATTCTAAAAGTTTCTTCTTCTGCTTTCTTAAAATCTCTATTACTTCTTTATCCTCTAACTTTTCCTTCCTTAGAGAAATAGCTTTATTTTTAAGCTCTGCTCTTAAGAAACCTAAAAACTCAAACTTTTCTTTCTCTTTAGATTTTAAAGCCTGGATATAATCTTTATAAATTCTTTCCTCAAGCATAAGCTAAATTATATCATATTTTTACAAGTTTACAAACTTTTGTTCTCTAAAGAAAACTTTTTAAGAATTTAAAAATTCCATATTATTAAGAGAATCATATTTCCTGTCTAAGTTGTTTTTCGGCATCTACAACATCTCTATTTATTCTTTTTAATATATTCTTTACCTTCTTTTTAAAATCTTCTTTAAATCCTTCAAAAGAAAGGAGTTCTCTTAGAATTTGAATATCCATTCGAAAATACCTTACCAATTCTCCCTCATCGATACTGGTAAATTTAGAGAGTTTTGAGAATCTTATTCCCTCAAACCAAAGAGCACTTACTCCAGCCAAATGATAAAAAAAGCGTTTAGATAAAGGAAATATCTTATAAGTCCTCTCTTTTTTATGAATCCGCCGGACTTTGGAATCCAGAAAATCTTGGAGCCTCCTTAAATTCTTAGTAAGAGGAGGCTTTCTTTCGCCCCGCCGAGGCTCATATACTAAGGAAGAAATAGTAATTAAGAGAGTTTTTTCATCAGCCTCCTCTAAAAAACCTTCCTCATAAAGCTGGCCTATCGGTAGCTCATAACTGTAAAGCCGAGAAGCCAATTCTCCTTTCCAACTAAGGATTTTGTCCTGAGTTATATACTTTAGCTCTTTAAGAAGCTCTATTTTTCTCTTAATCAGATTAAGGGCTTCTTTTTTCTCTTTAGGCTCTGATTGAAAAAAATGGAAAGATAAAGGATAAACTTCATATATTTTATCTCCCATATCTTTATAAAGATTAAGAAGAGTAGCATAATTGCTTCTTAACTGGCTCTTTATCTCTTCTGGTCTACCATATATTATTCTTTCTAATTCTTTCAAATCTATCGTTAAGGGGTTTACTCTTATAAAGACTCTCCCTTCTTTATCAATCCCTCTTCTGCCCGCCCGTCCAGCCATCTGATAAAAATCCCGAGTTTTTATGTTTCTATGAAATCTGCCATAAAATTTTCTTAAATCATCAAAGATTACAGTCCTTGCTGGCATATTTATCCCTAAGGCAAAGGTCTCGGTAGTAAATATAACCTTTAGAAGCCTTGAAGTAAAAAGTCTTTCTATTACCTCTTTAAGAGTAGGAAGAAGCCCAGCATGATGAAAAGCCACCCCTTTTTTGATTAAGTCATAAAGATATAAAGAAGTGGGCTCTCTCTCTAAACCAAAAGTCTTAAGTAGATGGGCATAAAGAGAAATTATCTTGTTCTTTTCTCCAGAATTAAGAAAATCAAAGACAGCCACCTCTTGGGCAAAAAGTTCAGACCTTAGGCGAGAGAAACTAAAATATATGCAAGGAAGAAGCCCATTTGCTTTTAAATATTTAAAGAGCGTTGTTATTCTATTACTCCGTAAATGGAGCCGGCTTTTTAAAACAGCTCTTTTTACTCCTCGCATATCCTCCAGGAGATAAGAGCTTCCTCTTAATTCTTTAAAACTGGGAAATATCCTATCATTACATTGAAAATAAAATCTTAAAGGTACGGGTCTCCTACTTTCTTTTATTATCTCTATAGGAATGTGATGGATTTTATTCACCCAAGAAGCAATCTCTTCTATATTAGGCACAGTTGCAGAGAGGGCTAAAATCTTTAAGTGTCTAGGCATAAGCATTATAGCTTCTTCCCAAACTGTACCTCTCTCAGGGTCATCTAAATAGTGTATCTCATCAAAAATTACCCATTCTTTCTCTTTAAGCCTTTGAGGTTCAGTCAAGATTACATTTCTAAAAATCTCAGTAGTCATTATTAGAACCTTAGCCCCTGGATTTATACTCACATCTCCGGTTAGGATTCCTACTTTTTCTCCATAGAGGTTTCGGAAATCTCTATACTTCTGATTACTTAAGGCTTTAATCGGGGCTGTATATATTATCTCTTTATTCTTCTCTAAGGCTCTTTCTATAGCGTATTCAGCAATAAGGGTCTTGCCTGCTCCAGTAGGAGCAGAAACTATTACTGACTTTCCTTCCTCTATAGCTTTGGTAGCCTCTTCTTGAAACTTATCTAAAATTAAGCCTTTGTAAATCTTCATATTACCTATTATTATTATGGGGTATTTTGCCTTTTTTTCAAATAAAATCTTTGAACTAAATTCTATAATGAAGCTAAAGAACTTTAAAGCAAATTATCCAAAAAAAACTACTTTTTATAAAAACCTATAATTAAAAAGAAAATAAATCTCTAAATATAACATTTTTTATTGCTATAGCAATAAAATTTGTTACATTTAGAAAGGTTATATAGAATATTTTTTTTGGGCTTGGGGTTGATACATCCCCCATCAATCTTCCAAGTTGAGTAGTAATTTTAGTTATGGTAGAATTTAAAGCACTTGGAGTTATAAAAATGCTTAAGTTTAGCCCTTCTTATCTTAATATATCGGGTTCTTCTTTAGAAAAGACTAAGGATAGACTTCTGGAGCTTCTTAGAGAATGTAGGGTATGTCCTCGCAACTGCCAAGTCAACAGACTTAAAGGAGAAAAAGGATTCTGCAGGACCACCAGATATGCCTGGGTGAGTAGTTTTAATCTCCATTTTGGAGAGGAACCTGAACTTGTAGGAAGAGGGGGCTCAGGAACAATCTTTTTCTCTTTCTGTAATCTAGCTTGTCAGTTCTGTCAGAATTACACCATCTCTCATTTAGGAGAAGGAGAAGAATTCACTCCTGAGAAATTAGCAGGAGCTATGCTTTATCTTCAAGAGTTAGGGGCTGGGAACATAAACTTTGTCAGCCCTACCCATGTTTTGCCTCAAATAATTGAGGCTTTAATTATTGCTAAAGAGAAAGGCTTAACTCTTCCTTTAGTGTATAACAGTGGGGGTTATGATTCTAAAGAGGTATTACAGATAATAAAAGGAATCTTTGATATATATATGCCTGATATGAAATATTCTGATAATGAACTTGCTAAGAAATATTCTCTAGTAGATAACTATTGGGATGTTTGTAAGGAGGCGGTCTTAGAGATGTATTCCCAAGTAGGGGATTTAAGAGTTAATGAAGAAGGGATTGCCTTAAGAGGTTTAATTATCAGGCATTTAGTCTTACCCAACAATTTAGCTAGCTCTTTTAAAATTATAGACTTTATTGCCGAGAAAATCTCTTTACATACCTATCTAAATATAATGGACCAGTACTGGCCTTGCTACAAGGCTTATAATTTTTCTGAGCTTTCTCGGAAGATAACTCTTAAGGAGTATAAAGAAGTAATAGATTATGCTCTAAAGAAAGGCTTAAGTAGAGGTTTTCCTTGTCTTTAAAAAGGGGGGTTATAATGAGAAAAGAAGTTAAGAAAAATATGGCTTATCGGCTTATTACCTCAGGAAATTTAGTATTAATAACTTCTTCTTATAAAGATAAAGATAATATAATAACCTGCTCTTGGCAGACTCCTTTTTCTCACAATCCTCCGGGGATATTAGTAGCTTTAGCAAAGAGTCATCTTTCTTCAGAATTTGTCAGAAAAACTCAGGAGTTTGTAATCAATGTACCCGACTTTTCTCTTATAAAAGAAGCTATCTTCTGTGGGAGGCACTCAGGAAGAGACTGGGATAAATTTAAAGAAACCTCTCTTACTAAAGAAAAACCCAAAGTCTTAAGAAGAACTTTCCGAATTAAAGAATGTATTGGAGTTATAGAATGTGGGCTTTTAGATATTAAAGAGATGGGAGACCACTATATATTCTTTTCTGAACCTTTATATTCAGAAGCAGAAGAAGCTTTTTTTGACTTTAATAACTTTGTCTGGAAAGAGAATGCAAAGCTAATCTTTCATCTGGGAGCTAAATTCTTTTCTCCTTTAGAAAAAATAGAAGAACTAACTTAAATAAATGGAGAGGCGTATCTGTAGACTTCCTTCAGAATTTATAAATAGAATAAAAGAAATCTATCCTCATCAATACTTATCGGTTCTAAACTCCTTCTTGAGCCCTAAAATACCAACCTTTCGGATAAACAAGATAAAAACTAATTACAAGGATTTGGTAGAAGAATTAAATAATCAAAATGTAAAATTTAAAACAGTAAATTGGTATAAAGCAGCTTTTATACTCATTAGGCCCTCTCAACGGGAGTTTGAAGAAACAAATATGTATAAGGAAGGATGGGTTTACTTTCAAAATCTCTCAAGTATGTTGACAGTCTTAATCTTATCTCCCAAGAAGGAAGAAAAAATCTTAGACTTATGTGCAGCTCCCGGAGGAAAAACTACTCAAATAATCTCAGAAACTCAAGGAAAAGCTAAAGTTATAGCTGTGGAGAAGATAAAACCGAGGTATTATAAACTTATGGCTAATTTAAGAAAGCAGGCTCAAGAAAAACTCTTAAAGGTTCACTTAGCCGAAGGGGCTTTCATCTATAAAAAATATCCTCAATACTTTGATAGAGTGTTAGTGGATGCGCCTTGTTCTTCAGAGGCGAACTTCTCACTCAATAATCCCCGAAGTTTTTCTTTCTGGTCTTTCAGAAAAATTAAAGAAGCGCAATTCAAACAAAAGCGCTTGCTTTTTTCAGGGATTATGTCTCTAAAAAAAGGAGGATTGCTTCTATATTCAACTTGCACCTTTTCTCCTGAAGAAAACGAAGAAGTAATAAACTGGGCCTTAGAGAAGTTTAAAAAGGAGCTTTTCTTAGAAGAAATTAAACTACCTCTCTCTAACTATAAAGATGGGTTACGTAAGTGGAGAAGTAAAACTTTCTCCGAGACATTAAAATTTACCAAGAGAATCCTTCCTACTCAGCTTATGGAAGGGTTTTTCCTAGCTTGTTTAAGAAAAAAATAATATTCTTATCTTCTTAAGGCTTAGAAAAGGTTATTTACCTGACGAGCCCAATTGCAGAATTCACATTCAGAAGAAGAGGCGGGTAAATCTCCTCTTAAGAGTTGAATGGCTTCTCTAAATATACTTTCGGCTCTCTGAGGGTTTGTCTCTACCTCTTTTACCTCAGCCTTAAAAGGAAAGCCGTTATGTAGGAGGCCTTCTTCAGGGATGTAATAGACCAAAAAAGCTAAATTCCTAGTTTTAAAATTGTTCTTCTCCAAAAGAAAAGTATATATATCCAACTGAAACTGAAAAGCCTCATGAATTGAAGAAGGAGATGAGGCTCTAGTTTTATGGTCTAAAGCCAAATAAAAACCTTCCTCATCCACTATGCACTCATCTAATCTGCCTTGAAGAGAAGCATTAAGTTCCCAAGAATTATACCATAAAGTCTTAGGCAAAATATCAATAAGCCTTCCTTTAATCTTCTCTTGAAGAATAGGAGGAAGAAAGTTTTTACCTCGATATTCATCAAAATACTTCTTAACTATAGAATCTAAGCCGGTAGCTATAGAAGGGAAAGGCATTCTCGGTCGTCTTAGGCCCCTATTTTGTTGAAGCCAGAAACAACGGGGACATTCCAAATAGAGATTTAAGGAAGAAGCTGATAAAATTATTTTCTTATCCACCCCAACTCTCCCACTTAACTATTTTTTCCAAAGGGAGTCTTTCTTTAGCTTGAGGTTCCTTCTTAGGATAGCCTAAGGTAAGTAGCTCTACCACTTTAATTTCCTTAGGGATATTAAGAATCTCCTTCACCTTATCCTCATAAAAAGCCCCTATCCAACAAGTCCCTAGCCCTTCCTCTACTGCAGTTAAAACCATATGCTCGATAGCAATAGCCACATCTATAGGATAAGAAAGTTGTCCGCAACTCATTCTATGCTCATCAGTCTGAGCACAGCAGACAATTACAACCGGGGCCTCTTCTACAAACTTCTGATTTTTTGCTGCCTCTGAGAGGAGCTTGCGTGTTTTTCTATCTCTAACCACCACAAACCGCCACTCTTGCCTGTTGGAAGCTGAGGGTGCAAGTCTTGCTGCTTCTAAAATCTTTAGAATTTTCTCCTCTTCTACTTCTTCTTCTTTGTATTTTCTTATACTTCTTCTCTTTTTTATTGCTTCAAAAATATCCATAATTACTTAAGAAAAACTTCTTCTGGGGCCTCTCTTAAGAATAACTATGCCATCTTTTACAAAATAGTTGTTTCTATCCTCAGCAAGATTAAAACCTATAAGGGTATTTTTCTTGATAATGTTGAAACGGTCAATAATCACTTTTTTTATTCTACATCTGGCTCCTATTTTAGTAAAGTCCATAATGATAGAATTGCTGATTTGGCAGCCCTCCTCTATTACTACACCCCTTCCTATAACAGAATTTTTTATTTGGGAGTTCTTAATTACAGAGCCTTCGCTAATTAAGGAATTAAAAACCTCAGTATTATCTATCTTGGAAGGAGGCAAATTCTCTGTTGAGCCTCCATAAATAGGCCAAAAGTTATTAGATAAATCAAGTAAGGGCCTTTTTCCTAATAAATCCATATTAGCTTCAAAAAAACTCTTAATCGTTCCTACATCCCTCCAATAAGCCTCTTCTTCATAATCTCTAATCCCCGGTATTTTATTTTTAGAAAAGTCATAGACAAATACTTTATAGTCTTTAATTATCTTAGGGATTATATCTTTTCCAAAATCATGACTACTTCTGGCTCTGGAATCTTCCTCAAGAATTTTAGAAAGAACCGACGGTTTAAATATATAGTTTCCCATAGAAAGATAAAGATTACTTTTTTTTAATTCAGGGCTAATCTTTGCTGGCTTCTCTATGAATTTTTTAACTCTTAAATTCTTATCTACCAAAGCTAAACCGAAAGAACCTAAGAAATATTTCTTTAGAGGGAGGGCAGAAATACTAAGGTCTGCGTCTTTTTCTAAATGAAAATTAATCATCTCCCTTAAGTCCATCCGGTAGATGTGGTCTCCACTAAATATTGCTACTAATTTAGGAGAAAAATCTAATATCAAATTTATATTCTGATATATAGAGTCAGCTGTACCCCTATACCAATCAGTTACATCATCTCTCCTCATCTGGGGAGGTACCACTGTTATAAAATGCTCACCTGAAACACCCTCTCTGCGCCAATTTCTTCTTATATGCTCAATCAAAGATTGAGATTTATACTGGACCAACACATATATAGAATAAATACCTGAATTTATAAGATTGCTCAGTACAAAATCAATAATCCTGTATTTACCTCCAAAAGGAACCGAAGGCTTACTTCTCTCCAAAGTCAAAGGATAAAGCCTCTCTCCCCTACCCCCAGCCATTACCATAGCTAAAACCTTATTTTCCATCCTTTTTTAATGAATTTTTAATTATTTAATTTCTAAACTTCTCCAAGACTGCCCTAAAAATATCTATAACTAAGCAAACACAAAAATATTATCCTTTCTCCTACTTTTGCTTTAGCTTAAGCCTCCTTAAAAAGAAAATATAACAGAATTTATTGCTATAGCAATTAAAATTGTCACATTTAATTAATTTTTGGGCTGAATTCTTAACTTTACATTATAAGCAATGCTTTTATTGTAAACTTACACTCTTTACAGAAAGCAAGGTTTTAACCAATAGACTCATATAAGTTCTCAATTTTCAATTA
>CAZSAI010000003.1:12932-34084 GCA_964604895.1 uncultured Planctomycetia bacterium | reverse complement strand
ACTCCTACAACGAAAGGAGGACAAGCTTCCGGCCCAGCTCCCTTTACCACCTTTATTATAAAATCTTCTATCTCTTCCAAACTGGCTGTAGGAGTAAACATCTTAAGTTGACTCTTATTCTCGCTTCCAAAGCCTTTAGAAAAAATAATTATCCCCAGATTCTTTACTTTAGGATTGAAGTCCACATAGATAGGAACCCCTCTATAACTAGGCTCTCCTCGAGATAAAGGCTTAACTAAAGAAGCTCTTAAATAATTTTTTTGGTAGGAAGATTCTATTGCTCTCTTTACAGCCTTTATAAAACTGAAAGAGAGTCTGCTGTCTCTACCTACCTCAATAAACCCCAAGGGTAAACCCGTATCCTGACAAATAGCTAAATTCTCTCTTCGGGCTATCTTAATATTCTCAATAATCCAAGATAAAGCAAGTCTTGCCTTCTGACTCCTTTCAGATTTATAAGCCTTCTTAATTAAAGAAAAAACATCTCTCCTCAAATCAAAATTTGCCTTTCTTACAGCCTCATCAATCTTTCTCTGGAGTATCTTCATAATAAATTTATCTGATAGTTAGATGTTTATGAAGCTGGGGGATTATCTCCACCTGGAATAAGAAATCCAAAGCTATTTTTTTTAACTCTTCTAATTTAGGATAAAGAGCCACTTCATAAGAAAAAACTGGCTGAAGCACAAAAGGTATTTTAGGGTTCACCTCTCTTAATATCTGACAGGCCTTAATCAAATCCTTTCTCTCAGTAGAGAGAGTAACTACTGCCTTAACAAAAACTTCTTTTGCTTCAGCTATCTTAAGAAACCTCCTATGTTCCTCCCAAAAAGCTCTCTCTCCTGTAGAAGAGGGAAGTTTAAAATCCATCGCAATAATATCTACATACTTAATAACCTCCTCCAAATTCCCATAAAGAGTACCATTACTCTCTAAGTAAATAATCTGGCCTCTATCCTTTAAATTCTCGCAAAGTTCTCTTAAAAAATCCTTCTGAAGAAGAGGTTCTCCTCCAGTAAGGGAAATAGAATGCCAAAAACTTTTGAAACTAAAAATATCTTCAATTACTTCATCCAACTCTTTCAATTCAAAAGATAAATCCTTACTATCACAAAAAGAACAATTAAGATTACAGCCCCAAAACCTTACAAAAATCTGAGGCAAAAATTGATAAATCCCCTCCCCTTGGATACTATAAAATATCTCACTTATTTTTGCCTTCACTTTACCTAACCTTTTATCTTCTCCTCTCAAAAAAGAAGTAGATTTATTTCAAAAGAAAAAATCTAATTTCAAACTAATTTTTTTTCTCTAAGAGAGGATCCCTTATTCTTGCCTCCTTAAAACCCCTCATTCTATATCGACAACTATCGCATTTTAAACAGGGCAGTCTTCCTCCCTTATAGCAGGACCAGGTTTGGGTAAAATCTACTCCTAGAGAGAGTCCTATCTTTATAATCTCTGACTTCCTCTTATCTAATAAAGGAGCAACTATCTCTATCCCTCTATCTTTAATCCCTAAATTGGCTGAAATTTGAAAAGAATTTAAAAAATCCGGACGACAATCAGGATATCCAGAATAATCTTGAGTATGGGCTCCTATGAAAATTTTCTTAGCCTTAATTACTTCCGCTAAGGAAAAGGCAAAACTTAAAAATATCAGGTTTCTCGCCGGAACATAGGTTAGGGGGATACCCTTCTTTATACCCCCGGTAGGAATCCTTAATCTTCTATCCGTCAAAGCCGAACCTCCCCAAGGAAGCTCTAATCTTACTACCTGATAAGGAATCCTTAACCTTCTAACATTCTTTAGGGCATAATAAATCTCTTTCTTATGACGCTGTCCGTAATCAAATATTAGGCCAAAGCAATCTATCCCGTATTTTCTTGCTAAATATAAAGTCACTGTAGAATCTATCCCTCCCGAAAGTAAAATTACACCTCTTTCCCTCATTTCTCCTCCTCAAAGAAACTTGCGCAAGCATCTCTTGCCTCCCACACAGTAACCCTCTTAAGTCTACAACCCCTTCTTGATATTTTCTTACAGAGCTCTTTATAGATAAAATAGGCTATATTTTCTGAAGAAGGATTATGCTTCTTAAAGAAACTAAGTCCATTCAGATTCCTATGGTCTAACTTAGATAACACTGAGTTAACCAACCTCTTAAGCTCTTTAAAATCTAAGACTAACCCCTGCTTATCAAGTAACTTACTTTCTACCAAAACCTCTACCCTCCAGTTGTGACCATGCAAAGACTCACACTTACCTTTATATCCTCTTAAAGAATGGGCTGAAGAAAAAAAAGAAATAACTTTTAACTCATACATTTTCTATCCTCTTAGGAATAATATTCCTTTTAAGAATAAGTCTAGTTAATTTCGAAAAATTAGGAGAATAATCTGTAAGAAAAAAAGAAAGTTTAGCTTTGGAACTCTTTTTTCTTAAAAGGTTATTCTCAGAAAGTATTTTTTTAGTCTCTTTAGCCACCTCCTCTGCTGAATCTATAAGTTCTATACCTTTTAAAACCCTCCTAATTACTCCTTTAAGAAGAGGATAATGAGTACATCCTAATATTAACGAATCTACCTTACCTTTAAATTTTCCCAAATAAAACTCAGCTACCTCTTGAGTCACCGGGGAATCAATCCAACCTTCCTCAACTAAAGGAACAAATAAGGCACAGGCCTGGGCAATAATCTTAGCCTTAGGCCTCTTTCTTAAAATCAACCTCTGATAAGTTAGACTCTGGATAGTAGCAGGAGTCCCTATAATCCCTATCCTCTCTGATTTTTTCTCTAAAACAGCTCTTACTCCTGCTTCTACTACTCCTACCAGAGGAAGAGAAAAGAAATTCTTTATCTTAGGCAAAGCCACCGAAGATGTGGAATTACAGGCTATAATTATCAATTTTACTTTCATCTTTAAAAGAAAAAGGATATTAGATATAGATAACCTTACTATGGTCTCTTTAGACTTCGTTCCGTAAGGAAGATGGGCCGTATCTCCCAAATATATAATCTCTTCAGAAGGTAAAAGTTTTCTTACCTCCCTTAAAACAGTTAAGCCCCCTATACCTGAATCAAAAATACCTATGGGAGAATCCCTTTTACTCATCTCTCTGCTATCATCTTCTGGCAAGAATCTTTCAACTTAAATATTCCTTGGGCAATAGCTAGGGCCAATTGTTTCCTATAAAGAGCGGTACGTAAAAGTCTTTCCTCATATCTATTAGTAAGATAACCCACCTCTACCAATACTGCTGGGCAAATATTATACTTTAGAACATAAAAAGGTGCTCCTATAGTCTTATTAGTAAGGATACCTAAATTCCTGGCTGAATTAAGAATTGCTGAAGCTAAATAATTGGTTCTTCTTCTGTTTTCATTATAAACCATCCTGCCTAGAAGGTTCTTGAACTTCCTTGGTAAAATCCCCGCCTCATTCCGGTAAAGTTCTTCGGCAGTAGCCAGAATCTTACTTTGGGTATCTAAAAAACGAGAAGAAGCATAATAAACCTCAAAACCCTTAAGACGGGAAGAAGGGTTAGCATTGGCATGGATACTTATAAATAAATCTGCCTTCTTTCTTCTGGCAAATTTTACCCTTTCTTTTAAAGAGAGAAAATAGTCACTATTTCGGGTTAAATAAACCCTAAAGCCTCTCTTTCTTAAAATATTATATAAGTACTTAGCTATACTTAAGTTGATATCTTTCTCTTTAAGTCCCCAAGGGGAAATTGCTCCTGGGTCTCTTCCTCCGTGTCCAGGATCAATCACTATCCGCTGAATATCATAAGAGATAAAGGAACTTAAATCTTTGATTTTTTCTTTTTTAAACCTTAATAGAATCTGCCCAAGTCGAGAAGGAATAAATATTTTTCCTCTATTGTATTTTATTTCCTGATAAAGATTCTGAGGGATATTATTTACAAGAACACAACTAAAACCGGGTTTTGCTTCTATCTTAAAAGAATCGTTCCAGAGAATAACTTCTTCATAAAAAGGCTGATAAATATAATTTAAATTATTTCTCCTACAAAACTCTCTAATTTCTATTAAATGAACTCTCTCTATTCTGGTAGGCCTTAAACCTATACTAGCACAACCCCAGAGGAGTAACGAAAAACTCACCAGAAATAATCTAAGCTTTATCGGAAAACCTTTCACTTTTATAAAAAGTCAAAAAAAACTATATAATTTAAATATTATAGAAAAGGAGATGTTTCTATTTTAACCTTAAATCTTTTAAAAATCAATAATTTTAGCAACTGACACCCCTCCAAGCCATTAACTTTACATTATACTTTGAAAGAAAAATGTCAAGTTAGGAGAATTTACGATTATTATCAACTTGATAAATTAAGGATAATGAATTATTATAGAGTAAAAAATTTTCAAAATGAGAGTTATTAAAAAGTTCATCCACATAATTCTAATAATACTCTTAGGCTCTCTGGTATATAGTAATTCTCTAACTAATCAATTTATCTGGGATGACCAATACCTGGTAGAAGAAAATACCTATATAAAAAATTGGCGATACCTACCTCAGATTTTTACAAAAGATATAGGGGAAGGCTCAGGGGTAAAATATGGCTTTTATAGACCTCTTCAAATTCTTAGTTATAAATTAGATTACTCTCTCTGGAGGTTAAATCCCAAAGGATACCATCTTAGTAATATAATACTTCACATTTTAGTAGGAATATTAATCTATTGGCTAGCCAATGTTCTTTTTAAAGAGAAAACTCTTTCTTTCATAGCGAGCCTTCTCTTTATAACTCATCCTCTTCACACTGAAACAGTAACTTACATCTCTGGTCGCCAAGAATCTTTGGCTTTTTTCTTTGTCTTAGTCTCTTTCCTCTCTTATATAAAATACCTTAGAAATAAAAATATAGGATACTTTGCTTTAACTATAATGGGCTATATTGGCTCTCTTTTATCTAAAGAAGTATGTTTAGTCTTTCCTCTCCTTATTCTTCTTTATCACTCCTCATTTAAAGAGAGGCTAAATCTCAAAATGTTTATCTCTTTAGTAATAGTTAGCCTCTTATATCTCTTATTAAGAATTACTTTCTTAAAGGACTTTTTATTTCTAAAAGTTCTCTTTCCCATTTCGATATTTCCCAGAACTCTTGCTTTCTTTGCAGCTATATGCAATTATCTAAAAATCTTAATTTTCCCTCTAAATATTTATCCTGAGTATGGCAATCCCTTATTTAAAATAACTGATATTGAAGTCTTAACAGGAATAGGCCTAATAATAACTCTTCTAATTTATATTCTCAAAAAAAGAAATAGAAATCCTCTTTTATCTTTCTCTATAGGATGGTTTTTTATAGTACTCTTACCTGTATCCGGCCTTATCTATCCTTTAAGCACTTATATGAGGCCTCACTGGCTACATATCCCCTCTTTAGGCTTTTTCTTTATCTTAGGAAAAATCTTTGCTAATTTAATAAAAAGAGAGAAATTTAAATTTATAAGCTCTCTCCTCCTAATTGGATTATTACTACTCTATTCCTACTTAACTTTTAAGCAGAATACTCTCTGGGGGGAGCCTCTTACTTTTTATAAAAAAAATTTAAAATACCTACCTCAGAATTCCAATCTTTATACTAATCTTGGCAATGCCTATATGAAAATCGGAAATAAAAAAGAAGCAATTAAAATGTTTAAAAAAGCAGTAAAGCTAGATTCTAAAAACGCAGTAGCTTACAATAATCTGGGAGTAAGTTATTCTAAAATAGGCAAATCCTTAGAGGCAATAACCTTTTATAAAAAGGCAATAGAAGCTAAACCAACCTATATAAAGGCTTACAGCAACTTAGGCGTAGAATACGCCAAAGTAGGCAAAACCAAAGAAGCTATAAGAATCTTTAAAAAAGCAATAAAAATGAACCCTTATTATCCAGATGCTTACTTCAATCTTGCTGCAACTTACCAGAATTTAAATAATTTTAAAGAAGCTATTCTTTTATATACAAAAACCATCCAGATTGAACCTTCCTATAGCGGTGCCTATTTTAATCTTGCTCTTCTTCTTAGTCAAATAGGAAAAAAAGAAGAAGCAATAACTTTACTTGAAAAAGCTAAAAAGCTCTTTCCTAAAGATCCGGAGATATATTATAATCTTGCAGTTATATATAAGAATTTGGGGAGAAAAAAAGAGTCTCTTACCTACTCCAAAAAAGCAAAAGAATTAAGCTCAAGATTAAATCAAGAAAAAAACTAAAAATATTCTTCTAAGAAATTCTTTATCTTCGAAAATAAACTTTCTTTCCTTTTATATTTATTCTTTATATTAAACTTAGAAAAAGGAAATCTTAGTACCCCCAAAGAAGCTAGAAATCTATCCTCTCTATCTTGTAAATTAGAAACATAGAGGGCGGGTTTATATACTGAAAGAGATAAAACTTGCTCTGCTAAACTCTCAAAGCCTTTAACCCGAGAAGCCCCTCCTAAAATAACTAAGTAATCTATTTTTCTTAAAAGGTCTTTTCTTTCCAGAATTTCCTTTAACTCCTCTAGTATCTTCTTATAAGAAGAGAAAATAACAGAATTTAAAGTGCTTCTTTTTATTTCTTTATATTTAGTAACTTTTTTTATAGTTATAGGCTGAGGGTCTTCCAAATCAGATTCGGCCAAGGAGCCGTAGGAAAGCTTAATTTCCTCAGAAAGCTCCCCAGGGATGTTCAATTGGCTAGATACTTGCTCATCTATAAATTTCCCTCCTTTATAAAAAGAGAAGCTATCTTCTAAGAGGAAATTTCTAAAGTAGGAAAATTCTACCTTATTTCTTCCTATGTTAAGCAAGGAAAAGTTTCCTTTCCCTAAACTATCCTCCCTAAAGGAAGAGGCTTCGGCTAAACTACTTAAAACTATCTCCTGGTAAGGTTTACCTAAATATTGAAATACTTTCTCTAAATTTAAAAAATCCTCTCTTCTGCATACATAAAATAAAACATCTACTTCCAGCCTTCTTCCATAAATTCCTAAAGGAGGATTCCTAAAGATTTTACCATCTACTTTAAACTCTAAGGGATAGGTCTCTAAACAAAAATCGTCCCAATCTAAATTCAGAAGTTGGGCCTCCTTTAACGCAGAGGTTATACAAGACAAAGACAAAGGTAAAGAGTGCTTAGGATGAATAAGTTTTTTGTAAGAAGCTCTAATTTTCTTTATTCTGTCTTGAGGAAAACAAAAATATATCTTAAAAACTTTAGAAGATGTAGCTCTCTCTACTTTTATGATCTCCTCTCTTATCTCTTCAATCATCTCTGGTTGTAATTCCCCTAACTCAGGGTTTCTCTTCTTGAGTAATCTTAACTCTAACTTCTGAGTAAGATTATCAGTAAGAGAATCGCTAAAAACCAACGAAGCATAAGTAGAGTCTATCTTTAGTCCTAAAAATAATTTCTTCATCTTCTGTATCCTATAATTGGTTCTTTAAATCGTAAGTCTATATAAGATAAATCTTTTAATTCTCCCTTAAAACGAGGCAAAATCAGCTCTTTCAACAGTTTCAATCTTTCTCTATAAGGCCCCTTACCTATCCTTATCTCTATATTAGCCAAAGTAAAACGAATATCATTGAGAGTATAAGCAAATATAGAGGGTATCTCAAAATTACTAAAGAAGTTATTGTTTCTAAGTTCACTTATTAAAGAAACTACCTCTTCAGCATAAGGAAAAAATATCCTCTTACCAAGATAAATATCTAGGTTCTTATTCAAGGAAGCATTAACTACCACCAAGCCAGGATAAGCCTCCCCTCCTGGCCCAAATATAACTACGAGTTCCTCATCTATCAGCCAAAATCCATCTTTTAACTTTATCTGAAAAAAGGGTTTGCGCCTAATAAATTTTACGAATATAGTATCAGGGAATATTCTCTTTACGATTATGTTCTTATACTGAGGATAAATTTCTAAGAGGCGGGAAGATATCTTTCTTATATCAAGAGAAAATATATTCTTACCAATAATCTGAAGGGGAACTTCTTCTTTTAAGTTAAGTTTAACTTCCTTAACTTTAAATAATTTACTTTCAAGAAAAAAACTCCTTACCTTAAGAGATATAAACACTAATAAAAAAATAACTAAGATTAAACTTCCAAAGATAAAAACTAATCTAATCTTCTTTAGCTTCTGCTTCTTCATACACTCTTCTCTTAATAACTAGCTATTTTTAATCTTTCTGCAGCCTCTTTAAGTACCTCTTCACAAAGCTCTCCCAAACTTAAACCAGCCTTCTTAGCTGCAAGAGGAAGTAAACTGTGAGAGGTCAGTCCTGGTATGGAATTCAATTCTAAAATGTAAGGTTTAGAATCAAAACTCAACCTTAAATCAACTCTTCCAAAACCTCTACATCCTAAGACTTGGAATACTTTGTAAGCTAACTCCTGAATATTTTTGTAAAGTTGGGGAGAAAGTTTAGCCGGGACTATAAACTCAGCCTGATTATCCTCGTATTTACAAGAAAAATCAAAAAATTCTCTTTTAAACCTCATCTCAATAATAGGTAAAACTCTCCTTCCTACTATTCCTACAGTTAGCTCCTTTCCTTTAATATAACGTTCAACTATTACCCTTGAAGAATACTTTTTAGCTAAGCTTATCGCTTCTCTAAGTTGAAATCTATCTTTTATAATACTTACCCCTATACTGGAACCAACATAATGAGGCTTTACTACCAAAGGGAAATCTCCAGGAGCAAAGTCAGGTAATCCTTCATCTTCTATCCAGTATTCTGGAACAGGGATATTATTCTTTTCTAATATTTTTTTTGTCTGAATTTTATCCATAGCTAAAGAAGAGGCTTCTGAACCCGAACCAGTAAAAGGCACATTGTTTTCTTCTAGAATCTTTTGTAAATAGCCGTCTTCTCCAAATTCTCCATGAAGAACTATAAAGACTATATCTATGAAATTCTTTCTTATTATTTCTAAAATTTCTTCTGCTTCCTTAGTTTTTAAATCTATATCAATAGCTTTATAGCCTTTTTCTCTCAAGGCCCTTATCACATTTTCTCCTGAGAGAAGAGAAATCTCTCTCTCTGGAGAAACTCCGCCTCTAAAAACTCCTACCCTCAGCTCTTTGAAATTGGCTTTAAATTTTGAATTCTCTCTCAACATCCCCATTTCTCAATCTCTTCTTCTAAAAGAATACCAAATTTATTATAAACTTTTTCTTTAATATATTCTATTAAAAATATAACATCCCAAGAACTAGCCTCTCCCTCATTGATAATAAAATTAGCATGTTTTAAAGAAATAAAAGCTGAACCTCTCCTAAATCCTTTAAGACCAACCTCTTCAATCAACTTAGCTGAAGAAACTCCAGAAGAAGGGTTCTTAAAAATACAACCTGCTGAATACTTTCCTACCTCTTGAGTTCTTATTCTATAGGCTACTACTTGGGCTATCTTTTCTTTTATATTTTCTGAAGAAGAGGGATAAAATTCAATCTCTGCTCCTAAAACTATTAATCCTTTCGACTTCAGAGAAGAGCATCTATAGCCGTATTCTATCCTCTCTTTATCTAAGAAAAAAATCTTTTGAGTTTGAGGGTCTAAGACTTTTACTCTTCTTACTCTATCGAAAATGGAATCTCCTCTAAAAGAGGCATTATTGACTATCGCCCCTCCTAAACTAGCAGGAAGAGAAGCCAAAAACTCTAACCCTCCTAAATTATTAATTAAAGAAAAATTTAAAATCTCTCTTATAGTTAAAGAAGAACCTAGATAAAAAATACTATCTTTCTTTAAAAAACACTTATCTTGAAAGTTTAATTTAATTATCACTTTCTCTATACCTTCTGAAGAAATAAGAATATTTGAGCCTCCACCTAATATATAATAGTCTAGGCCTTTCTCTCTAAAAATTCTCAAAGCTTCTACTAAGTTAAATTCTGAATAAGGAATAAAAAAATATCTGGCTTTACCTCCTATTCTCAAGGTAGTAAGCTCTCTTAAGGAAAAATCTCTCTTTATTTCTCCTAGATTTTTAACTAACTCCTCAAGGTCTCTCATCGCTTTCTTCTAAACTTCTTTACTATCTCATCTAAGATTTTGTTAATATCTCCTGCTCCTAAACTTAAGAAACAATCCCCTCTTCTAAGAAGAAAACAACAGGCCTCTTTAAGTGTCTCTTTAGGAATATAAAGAAGTTCTCCTTTAAAATTTTTCTTTATCTTAGTTATAAACCAGTCGATATCTACTCCGGAAATAGCAGTCTCTCCTGCTGGATAGATGTCAGTAATAATTAATAAATCTATGCCCCTAAAACAGGTAGAAAATTCTCCAATTAAAGATTTTATTCGAGAAAAACGATGAGGCTGAAATACAACCACCAACCTCCTCTTTCTAAATAAGGATACAGCCCTAACTACATTTTCAATCTCTCGGGGATGATGAGCATAATCATCTATAAAGGTTATCCCTCCATAAATTCCTTTTATCTCCAGCCGCCTTCTTGTTCCAGGAAAAGTCTTAAAGAAAGTTTTAAGAACCTTGGGCTTATAACCTAAGTAAAAACAAAATCCTAAAACTGATAAAGCATTCAATATATTATGCTTACCTAAAAGAGGAATTTCTATATTTGTAAAAAATTTACCTCTATAGAAAAGTTTAAACTTACTCCCTCGAGAGGAAAGACTAATATCCCTTGCTCTTAAAGAAGCTCTCCTGCTAAATCCAAAACCTCTAAATTCCTTCCGGGAAAGCTTAAGAATCTCATATACTTCATCCTGATCCGCCCACCCTATCACTAAATCTTTAGTCCTTCGAGCAAACTTCAAAAATGCTCTTTTAAGAGCAGAGAAACTCTTATAAAAATTAAGATGCTCTCTATCTATATTAGTGATTATAGAATAGGTAGGAGTAAGTTCTAAGAAACTTGCATCGCTCTCATCGGTCTCTACCACAAATAGATCCTTTCCCCACCAGGCAGAATCTTCGGAATAACAAGGGATTCCTCCTACTAAAGAAGCTAAATCAAGACCAACATTTTTCAAGATAAAAGAAGCTAAAGAAGTAGTGGTGGTTTTACCGTGACTGCCAGCTATAGCTAAAACTCTCTTCTCTCTTAATAGCTTGGCTAGAAGAGAACCTCTTCTTATTAAAGGTATCTTAAGTATCCTTGCCTCTTTAATCTCAGGATTATCTTCTTTAATTGCCGAAGAAAAACAAATTAAGTCTTTACCTCTTACTACCTTAGGGTTGTGAGGAATATTTATCCTTACTCCTCTCTTTCTTAACCTATTAATAATTTCACTCTCTTTTATATCTGAACCTGAAACCTTATAGCCTTTCTCTATAAGAAGATTAGCTAAGCCACTCATCCCAATGCCACCTATTCCTATAAAATGAATCCTTCTTATCTTCTCTGGTAGAAATCTCTCCATTCTTCCTCTAATTTCTCTCTGCTTCTTAAAATTCTATAAGTAGAAGAAAAACTCTCTGAGAAAGTATCTCCTTCTCTTATCTTCCTCAACATAGAAGTAAACCTATACATATCATATTTTTTTATAAGAAAATACACTAAACTAAAAGATTGAAGATAAAACTTCTCCACATAACTTAGACCTCTGAGTTCATCTTGGGGAGACCTCTCCTTATCTAAATCTGCAAATTCTAAATCTAGAAATTCCTCAAAAGGAATAACTTTATTCTCTCTAATAAGACGGCCCATTAGCCTGACTAACGAGGAAGCCTCTCTCTTCCTCTCCATATAAACCGCTACTCCTTCCTCTAACCATAAAGGGACTCGGGCTTTCTTTATTATTTCTCTAAAAACAAGATGGGTAAGTTCATGGATAAGAGTATAACCAAAAAATTTATAAGAGCCTGAATAAGTATAAATAGTTTTTTCTAAAGGTCTAGCACAACCTCCAGACCAAGAGGGCATGTTAGTCTCTTTAAGATAGTCCTCTTTACTATCGAATATGAAAATCTTGGCTCTCCTCTCCCAAACCCAAGGATCTTCTCTGAAGAATCTCAGCTCCTCAGCTATTTCAGTATAAGCATCTTCTGCCTCTCTTATCAATCTATCTAAGAAACTTCTTTTGCAATTGTTATAATAAACAATAAAATGAAAACTCTTCTCCACCCTAAAATCTTCTCCAGAAACCCCAAGAAGAAAGAAAAGAATAGCGATTAAATATACTCCAATACTCTTTGAGAAAAAACTGCTGGTTCCTCCCATACCTTCAAAGAGTTAGCATTCCTGCCCCAAGAAGAAAACTTCTGGGGTTCTTCTAAAAATTCCTTAAGAATACATAAAAGAGCCTCTTTCTCTGATAATCCCTTCTTTAGTCCTAAAGCTGCCTTATTCTTAAAGAAGAATTGAGCATTCTTCTCCTGATGAGAGTAAGCTCCCGGATAAGGCAGAAGAATTGAGGGCAAGCCCCAGTAAGATATCTCAGCTAAACTAGAAGCTCCGCTTCGAGAAATCACTAAGTCAGCTGCTGAGTATAAAAGGACCATATTCTCATAAAAACTAAAAATCTCTGCTTCTATAGAATTCTCTTTATAGAACCGTTTAACTTTCTCAAAGTCTTTATCTCCAGTTAAATGAATAACCCCAAATTCATAACCGTCTCTTTTAAGAAGAGATACTACCTCTAAGAAGAGAGTATTTATAAAAGAAGAACCCAAACTTCCTCCGAAGACAAGAAATATTTTTAAATTGTCTCTTATTCCTAAAATTCGCCGAGCCTCTTTCCTATCTATCTTATTTAAAAACTCCTCTCTTAAAGGAATTCCTAACTTTATCTCTTTCTTTTTTTTAGGATTTCTCATACCCAGAAAAACTTTTCTAACAAAGAAAGATAAGAGCTTATTGGTCTTTCCTAAGCAAAAATTAGGCTCAAATAAAAAAGTAGGTATAAAAAAACTACAAATAAAAACTAAAAAAAGGGAATTCCTACCTCCAAACCCCAAAACTCTGTGGGGTCTTAGATAAAAAATCATCCCTAAAGCCTCAAAAAATCTTAAGAAACTCTCCAATATTAAGTTTCTAAAATTTAAGTCTAATCCGAAGGAAGAAAAACCTCTCTCTTTTAAAAAAAATCTATCTTTCTTCTTTAAGCCATAAAAGAAAACTTTATACTGGGGCTTCTCTTTTCTAAGATAGTCGGCTAAGGCTAACGCTGGGTAGAGATGACCTTTGCTTCTATCACAAGCTAAAATAATCCTCATTCAAAAAATTAAAAATTTCTCAGATAATAGCCTCTTTACTACTTTTTAGAAAAAGACCTAAGAGAATGAAATTACTAAGAAGAGAACTCCCTCCATAGCTCAGAAAGGGCAGGGGTAAACCTTTCGTAGGAAGAATCCCCACCACTACTGAAATATTCACCAGAGCCTGAAAAGTTATAAGAAAAAGACTCCCCCAGCCTAAGTAAAAGCTAAAAGTATCTCTTACCCACTTTAAAACTTTTAAACCTTGAAAAAAAATAAATAGGTAAGCTCCTAAGAGAATTAGGGCCCCAAAAAATCCTAATTCTTCCCCTATTATAGAAAAAATAAAATCAGTATGAGCTGCAGGGAGAAAAAAAAGTTTCTGCTTACTTTCTCCTAAGCCTTCTCCTAAAAAACCTCCTGAGCCTAAACCAATCTGAGACTGAATTAACTGAAAACCTTTTCCTTGAGGATCAGCCCAGGGATTAAAGTAAGAAAAGATTCTTGCCATTCTATAAGGAGAAGAAAATATAAGTATTAAAAAGGCTCCTATAAAGACTAAAAAAAGAAAACCTATGTGTTTTTTAGGAATTCCAGCCACAAAAAGAAAAACTAAAGCTAAAACCCCAAAAAATACAGCTGTTCCAAAATCAGGCTCCAAAAATATTAAAATACAGATAATCGCTGTAACTATCAATATAGGAACTATTCCTCTTAAGAAGTCTTTAACTAGATTTTTCTTTCGTGAGAAATAGTCAGCCAAATATATTAAAAATAAAAATTTCATAAATTCAGAAGGCTGAAACCCAAATCCCAGAACCTTAAACCATCTCCTTGCTCCTCCAATTTTGGTCCCAAAAAGCAAAACTAAAAAAAGAAATCCTATCCCTATAGCTAACAAAAACTTAGAATATCTCCTTAAAAAATCAAGTTTTACTCTTAATATAGCTAAGATAAAAATTATCCCTAAAATTATAAAACAAATCTGCCTTTTAAAAAAATACATAGCATCAGAATAATTAAACCAAGCATATATTGAAGAGGCATCATAAATCAGGAGGGCTCCAAAAAGAGAGAGAACTAAAACAAAGAAAAAAAGACTCCTCCTTGTATTTGCAACTCGCAGTTGATAATTTATAAACTCTCTATTTAAGCTCATAAACTAATCTTTTAAAAACCTCTCCTCTCTCTTTATAGTCTTTAAACATATCAAAACTTGAACACATTGGAGAAAGTAAAATTATATCGTTCTCTTGAGCACTCTTATAAGCTAAAAATAAAGCCTCTTCCAGATTTTTAGCTTCCTCTAAAAAAACTACTCCTTCTAAAGCGTTCTTTATTTTCTCCTTAGCTTCGCCAAAAAGAAAAACCTTTCTTACTCCGCCTAAATAAGGTCTGATTAAAGAATAATCTAAGCCCTTGTCTTTTCCTCCAGCTAAAAGAAGTATCCTATCTTTAAGGACTCTTAGAGCAAAGGCTGTGGAAGAGACATTTGTAGCCTTAGAATCATTTATGAATTTTACTCCTCTCTTTTCAGCCACGAATTCTAAACGGTGAGGAAGCCCCTTAAATTCTTCTAAAAAACTATGCAATTTTTCAGGCTCTATTTTCAAGATTTCTAATATTTTCTCTATAAAAGGTATATTATCTTGAGCTTCTATAGAAATTTTTTTTGCCTTAATATCTCTTAATTTTTCTTTTAACTGCCTAGGAAATAAAGCATAATCCCAAGAATCTTGGTTCATAAAAATCCTTTTTTTTGCTAGAAAATAGCTCTCTAAATCAGGATATCTATCTAAGTGGTCTTGAGAAAAATTAAGAAGAGACCCTATAAAAGGCTTAAAACTGTAAATTGTCTCCAATTGAAAAGAACTAATCTCTAAAACTACTATGTCTTGCTCTTTAATATTTAAAACTTCTGAAGAAAAAGGTCTGCCAATATTTCCTAAAACATAGACTTCTCTATCAGCCAAATTTTTTAGCAACTCACCTACTATGAAAGTGGTGGTAGTCTTGCCGTTTGTGCCAGTAATAGCTATGATATTTTTAGACTGGCATAACCAATAAGAAAACTCAACCTCCCCTATACAAGGAAGGTTTAAATCTTGGAGATAATTCTTACAAAAATAATTAGTATCTACTCCTGGACTTAAAAGGAGTAAGTCTAAATCTTTCAAAAAAGTCTGGGTATGAAGACCTAACTCCAATTCTATCCCTAATTCCTTAAGATATTTCAAAGTTTGAGAAGATAGATTTCTATTTATCTCAGTTAACTTTACTCTCTTTCCCAATCTTTTAGCTAATCTAGCTAAAGAGAGTCCGCTCTCTCCCGCACCTACAATGCCAATACTCTTAATTCTCGATAAAAAATCCTCTCCTTCTTGGCGAGATCTTATCAGTTCTTTTTTTCTCATCTTATCTTAAGAGTAGCTAAAGCTAAGGCAGAAAATAAAATTGAGACTATCCAAAGTCTCACTGTAACTTTAGACTCCGGCCAACCTAAAAGCTGAAGATGATGATGAAGAGGAGCAGCTTTAAAGATTTTGTAGTTAAAAATCTTAACTGAGGCTATCTGAAGGATTACCGAAAGAGCCTCTATTACAAACAATCCTCCAGCAACAAGAAGCCATATTTCCTTTTTAGTAAGAATGGCTACTACTCCTAATAATGCCCCCAAAGAGGAAGAGCCCACATCCCCCATAAAAACATCAGCAGGATGAGCATTAAACCACAAAAATCCTAACCCTGCCCCTAAAATACAACTACAAAGTATACTTAGCTCACCAGTCCCTCTTATAAAAGGAAAGAAAAGATAACTGCTAAATTTTATGTTACCAGAAATGTAACTAAAAATAGAAAAAACCAAAGCAACCATTAAGATAGAGCCTATAGCTAAACCATCTAAGCCATCTGTAAAATTAACAGAATTACAAGTTCCCGAGACTACCAAAGCTGTCCAAATTATATAAAAAACTCCTAAATTTATTACTAGATCTTTAAAGAAAGGAAAATAAATTGTAGGAGGAATAGTCTCAAACTTTATTAAGACAAAACCTAAAATACCCCCAAATACTATCTGAATAAGAAACTTAGGTCCTCTCCTAAGACCTTTTTTATTTCTAAGCTTTAAATAATCATCAATAAATCCAAAAAAAGAAAACCAAACTAAAGTCAAAAGAGAGAGCCAAATAAATATATTCAACTTAGCCCACAAGAAAGTAGAGATTAAGATACTTAAGCTTATAAGTATTCCTCCCATAGTAGGGGTTCCTTTCTTCCCGTTAAAAATAGCCTGAAGTTTAATATGCCCATACATATCAATGTGTTCTTCTAATCTCATTTTTTTAAGTCGGTGAATAAAAAATTTACCTAGAATAACTACTATAAGAAAAGAAGTAATGAAGCCAAAAACCGCCCTAAAAGTAATATACTTAAAAACATTAAACCCAAAAAATATCTCCCTTAAAGGATAGAAAAAATAATAAAGCATAAAACTTTAACTAAATTATCTCAATTTTAATTATATCAAAATTACTCAATATTTCTAAGTTTAAAATAATCTAATATTTTCTCTAAGTTAAATTTTCTTGAACCTTTAAGAAATACTAAATCGCCTCTTCTAACTATCTTAAAAAGCATATCTTTTGCAGAACCTAAATCTCTAGCTATAAAAATATCTGCCTTCTTAAACCCTTTATCTATAAGAACCTTAGCTGTGGCTTTTACAAATTTCCCCAGAAATATAATTTTGTTAAAACCAGCTTTATAGATGTCCAGAGAAATCTTCCGATGAAAATATAAAGACTTCTTCCCCAACTCTAACATATCAGCAATTAAACCAATCTTTCTCTTAGCCTCTATTAAAGATAAAACCTCTAGAGCTCTCTTTAAAGCAGTAGGATTAGAATTGTAGGCATCATTAATAAATTTTATACCCCTCCTTTCTATAAGCTCAAGTCTCAGAGAAGGAAATTTGAAACTAGAAAGTTTCTCCACCGCCTCTTTCAGAGAGTTTTTTCTACATAAACTTGCGGTTAAGGCTGCTAAAGCATTATAGATATTAAAGAATCCCAAACTATTAAGCCTTAATGTATACTTTGAATTTATCTTGAATAAAAGAGAATGTTTCTGTCTCCTAAGGAAAGAAAAATAGACTGCAAACTTCCTCTCTTTTCCAAAATACAAAGGCTTCCTCTTTGTTTTAAGTCTTATTAAATAAGGGTCGTCTCCATTAAGAACAGGGAGGGCTTCTGGAACTACCTTAAAAAGAGAACTCTTCTCCTTTAAAACACCTCTTTTACTCTTAAAAAATTCTAAGTGGACATTATCTATACAGGTGATAACCCCTACATCTGGAGAAGCCAAAGAACTAAGATAAGCTATCTCTCCAAAATGATTTGTTCCTAACTCTAATATACAAATTTGAGTATCCCCATTTAAAGAAAGTAGAGTCTTAGGAAGACCTATATGGTTATTTTCTGAGGCTCTATTCTTAATAAGAGAAAAATCCCCATTTAATATAGAAGCTAACATCTCTTTTGTGGTAGTCTTTCCTAAAGAGCCAGTTATTGCATAAATAAAGGGAGAAAATTTTTCTCTTAAAGCCTTACCTAAAAGGCCTAAAGCTTTGGTAGTATCTTCAACCACTAATATAGGCACAGCTTGGATTTTAAAATTTAAAGGGAATCTTTCCACGATTAAAAGAGAGGCTCCTCTCTCGTAAGCTTGGACTAAAAAGTCATGGGCATCATAATTTCTTCCCTTTAAAGCTAAAAAAGCCTCTTGCTTCTTAATCAAACGAGAATCAAGACAAAGTCCCCTTACTCTTAAAGAAGAACTCTTAAGATTTAAAACTCTCTTAGGTTTAAGAACACTAAGAATCTCTTCTAAACTTAACCCAAACATTTATCTCTTAAAGAAATCCTTTACAACTTTTTGATCGCTAAACTTTATTTTTCTATCCTTAAATACCTGATAATTCTCATGACCTTTCCCGGCAATAAGAACGCCTACCTCATCTGAACTTTTCATTTTTAAAGCCTTTATTATAGCCTCCCTTCTCTCTAAGATAACCTTATAATTTTTATTTATAAAGCCTTTTTCTATCTGCTTACATATTTTAAGAGGCTCTTCACTCCGAGGATTATCTGAAGTGATTATAGAATAGTCAGCAAACAAAGAAGCGACTCTCCCCATTTTAGCTCTCTTTGTCTTATCCCTCTCTCCTCCACAACCAAAGACTAGAATTATTTTCTTAAATTTCGCCTCTCTTAAAGTTAACAAAGCCTGCTTTAAAGCAGAAGGGGTATGAGCATAGTCAACAAAAACACCTTTTCTTACTTCCTGCATCCTTCCTTTCACACCTTTAAAAGAATAAATAGATTTTATAGTTTTGTCTATATCCAAGCCTAAACTGTCAGCACAAGAGAGAGAAGCTAAAACATTATAAAGATTAAATCTTCCTAATAAAGGAGTTTTCACAAAATATCTTTTTCCTCTTACCTCTATTAGAAACTCAACCCTTCCCCTATCAAACCTCCAAGCCAAAGGTCTATAGGAAGAAGCTCTCCTTAGAGAAAACCCAACTCTAGCTCCTCTAAACTTCTTATAGGCAATAAAACCATATTTATCATCTAAATTTATAATCCCTATGCCTTCTTTCTTCAGGAGCCCAAATATCTTAAATTTAGCCTGAAAATATGCTTGCATACTCTTATGAAAATCCAAGTGGTCCCCACTTAAATTGGTAAAAATAGCCCTTAAAAGACTTATATCTTTAAGCCTTTGCTGAGCTAAACCATGAGAGGAAGCTTCTAAGACTACATAATCTAGCCCCTCTTTGTATATTTGAGTGAGAACAGCCTTAAGCATAAAATTATCCAAAGTAGTAAGGAAAGAATTAAATCTCTTTTTGTCCCAACCATAATATATTGTACCTAAAAGAGCACAAGAGAACCCTTGCTCATTCAGTATTTTGTTTAAAAGAAAACTTATTGTAGTTTTTCCATTGGTTCCGGTTATCCCTATAATCTTTAGCTTATCTATCCCTTTAAATAAATGAGAAGATAATACTTTAATTGAGTAATCCAGGTCTTTTACCAGAATAAACACTTTATTCTTATATCTTCTCTGATAATTTAGAATAGCTTCTTTATATTTGGAAGGAGCTAAGAAACAATCTACTTTGTCTTTTAACTGAGGTATAAAATATAGAGAATTAAAATTCTTCCCTTCTCTTACAATAAATACGCTCTTAGGAAAGATAAGCCTAGAGTCAGTGCTGGCGCTTTCTATCTTTATAGATAGATTTCTTCCTACTATCTCTGAAAAAGGAAGTTTATATAAAATATCTCTTAAAACCATTCTCTTCTAAAAATCTCCGTAGTCTTACAACTTAAATTTATCTAATCCGCTTATATTCAATAATCTTCTGGGCTATTTTTCTAAATAAAGGCGCGGCAACCATACCTCCATAATGATAAGTACGAGGCTCATCTACCACTACTGCTATTAAATACTCAGGTTTCTCCAAAGGAAAAAATCCTACAAAACTTGCATAATAGCAAGACGAAGAATAACCTCCTTGGGGGTCTATCTTTTGAGCAGTCCCGGTCTTACCAGCTATTTTTATCCCCTCTATCTTAGCTCGCTTGCCAGTGCCTTCTTCTACTACTTTAAAAAGAATATCTCTAGCCTTATCCACCATTTTCTTAGGAAATACTCTCCTCCTCTGAGGAAAAAACCTTTTTATTACCACTCCCTTATTATCTACTATCTTATCCACTACATAAGGCCTTACTAGATAACCTCCGTTAGCTATTACCGAGAATGCTCTTGCTAACTGAATCAGAGTTACTGCTACTTCTTGACCAATAGGGATAATAAAAGCTGAAGTCTTAGACCATTCAGATAGAGGTTTAACTATTCCTCTTACCTCCCCTGGCAAATCTATACCTGTAAGTTTACCGAACCCTAACTGATTTATGTATCTAAATAAAATCTCCTTCCCTAAGATATGGGCTATTTTGGCCACCCCTATATTACTGGAGTTCTTAAACACCTCTTCAAAACTTAACTCTCCAAATCTCTTCCAATCATGGAGAACCGAACCTGGAATCTTGTAAGCACCATTTTCACAAAAAAAAGCCTCCTTAACCAAATCCTGCTTCTCACTCAAGGCAGCAAGTAATGTAACTATCTTAAATACAGAACCAGGCTCATAAAAATCTGTAATTGCTCTGTTTCTTAAATTAGCAAGGGAAAACTCCCCAAGATTATTAGGCTCAAATGAAGGAAAATTCACCAAAGCTAAGACTTTCCCGGTAGAAGGCTCCATCACTATAACTGAACCAGCTTTAGCTTTGGTTTCTTTAACAGTCTCCTCTAAGATCTCTTGGGAAAAATATTGAATTTTAGAGTCTATATTTAAAACTAAATTAAAACCATCCCGAGGAGGGACTAATTTCTTATATAAAGGAAGAATCCTTCCCTGGCTATCTCTCAAAAACACTCCTTTACCTATACGGGCTCTTAAATATTTATCAAATTTAAGTTCTAATCCTTCTAGCCCCTTATTATCAATATCTACTATTCCTAAAATGTGAGAAGTCAAAGCTCCTTGCGGATAAACTCTTTTAAGCTCTTTTATAAAACCTAAACCTTCGTTATTGAGGGAACTAATCTCCTCTTTCTTAGCTTTAGGAAGTTTTCTCTTAATCCATACAAAAGGCTTATCTGAGGAGAGTTTCTCCAGTATCTTAGAAAAAGGCTCCTTAAGAATTAAACTTAACCTCCTAGCTATTTCCTCTCTATCTTTTATCTTCTTAGGTAAAGCATATAGAGAATAAGAGGGGGTATTCTCAGCTAAGATTATCCCCTGAGAATCTAAGATTCTTCCTCTTTCCCCAAAAAGTTCTAATACATAAGTATGTTGACGCTGAGCTAATTTCTTAAAGTAAGAAGAGGAA
>CAZSAI010000003.1:0-12922 GCA_964604895.1 uncultured Planctomycetia bacterium | reverse complement strand
AAAAGAGGCGATAACTATAATAAAAGAGATTATACTTAACCTTAACGAATTCCTATACACTTAATTTAAATATGTAAAGCAGATTTTTAGGAAAGGCTATGGTTGAGCTTCTACTTTGGAGCTAAAACCTAAAACTTTAGCAAAGAGACTCTCTCCTCTTCTATAAACTCTCCTAGGTGCTTTTGTAGGAACAAGCTGAACGTATCTTCTTACACAACTAAGTTTAAAATCCTTCTCCCAAAGTCTTGTAGCCAACTTAGGAAGATTAATATCTCTACGAAGATTATACACCAAATTCTTTCTCTCCTCAACTAAGTTATCAAACAGAACCTTCTTCTCATAAACTTGATAGGCTAAGATAGTTATTCTTACTTTCTGATAAAGATTTCCTAAAAAAAGAAGAAAAATAGAGAAAAGAATTAAAATTTTCCTCATTCTTAATTCTTTCAGAAAAATTAAATTTTCTCAGCGACCCTTAACTTAGCTGAACGGCTAGAGGGGTTTAACTTTAACTCCCAAGAAGAGGGCTTCAAAGCCTGAGTAGTAATTTTTCTCAATATCCCTTCTAAATGGAAAACTTTAAAAACATCCTTTACTATCTTATCCTCTAAAGAATGAAAACTTATTACACAAATCCTTCCACCTTCTGACAAGTAATTTACAACTTTTTTAAGAGTCTCTCTTAAGGAATCCAACTCTCTATTGACCACTATCCTCAAAGCCTGAAAGACTCTGGTAGCAGGGTGGATTCTAAGACTTTTAGCTTTAGAGGCTCTAACTACAATTTCAGCCAACCTTAAGGTAGTAGCTATTGGATAAAGCTTTCTTTCTTCTACTATATAACGGGCAATTCTGCGATGAGCCTTCTCTTGACCATACTCCTTAAAAATATAATCAAGTTCTTTTTCGCTCAAGTTATTCACCAAATCATAAGCAGAAATAGGCATACTTTCTCTATCCATCCGCATATCTAAAGGCCCTTCTCTTAAGAAACTAAAACCCCTCTCAAAAGAAGAAAATTGATAGAGAGAGGCTCCTAAATCAAAAACTGCTCCATCTATTTTCTCTAACCCTAAAGTTTTCAATATCTTATCTAGATTTTTAAAATCCTCATAAAATAAAAATACTCTATTCTCAAACTCGGCAAGTCTTTCCTTCGCTAAGACTAAAGCCTCCTTATCTTTATCGATACCTATAATTCTTGCCTGGGAATTTTTAAGAATATGATAGGAATGAGAACCTAAACCTAAAGTACAATCAACTATCCATTCTTTATTCTTTAGATCTAAATATTCAACTACTTCTTTACACATAACCGGGAAATGCTTCTTCTTACTCAAAGATATTCTCAGCCATCTCCTCGAAATTTTTTCTATTTTCTTCATAAAATTTCTTCCAACGAAGTTTATCCCAAATTTCTATCCGATCAGAAACACCTATAATAACTATTTCTTTATCTATACCCGCAAAGGCTTTAAGAGAATCAGGAATAAGAATTCTTCCTTGAGAATCAATCCTTGCCTCGTAAGCTCCACTAAAATATAACCTATTGAAAAATCTTGCTTTAAGCTTAGTAAAGGAGAGTGAGGAAAACTTCTCTTCCATCCTTAACCAATCTTTCTCGGCGAACATAAATAGACACTCTTCTAAACCTCGGGTAAGATAAAATTTTTTTATTTTCTCTTTCTCTACTTTTTGCCGGAACTTTGAAGGTAAGACAAATCTATTTTTCTCATCTAAACTATGAAGGTATTCTCCATACCACATTCCACTTTACTCCACTATACTCCACAATTAATAATAAAACCATCCCCTTTATCTGTCAAGGGAAAAATTAAGCTAAATTATTAAATATCAATAAGTTGGGTTTTCCAGAATAGAGACCTACAAAATATTGTGAGAGGAGAAAAACTTTTTTGCAGATTCAATATCTTTAAGAATTTGTTGTTTTAATTGGAAAGGGCTGAGGAATTCTTTTTCTTCTCTTATTTTTTTAATAAAAATTACTTCTATTATATCTTTATAAATGTTTTTATTAAAATTAATTATATGGGTTTCTAAAAGAATTCTCCCTTTTTTAAAAGTAGGAGCCTCACCCAGATTAGTAACACTCTGATAAAATCTTCCTTTATACTTAGTAAGAGTAATATAAACTCCTAAAGGAGGGAGAACCTTATCTTTAGGATTTATATTAAGTGTAGGAAAAGTTAAAATTTTGGTGCCTAACTTTCTTCCTTTTAAAACTTCTCCTCTAAAGGAGTAAGGCCGACCTAAAAATTTCTCCACCAGATTAAATTGGGCTTTTCTTATCAGGCTTCTAATTAAAGAGCTGCTAACAAAATGGCCCTCAATTTTTTTCTTCTTTATTACTTGAAATTTTATATCTCTTTCTTTACAGATTTTTCTTAAATCTTCAATATTTCCTCTTCTTTTATAACCGAATTTGAGGTCTTCTCCTACTATAATCTTTCTAATTCTAAAATATTTAAGAATATACTCAATAAATTGTTCGCCTTCCATCTTTGCTATTCTTCTATCAAACTTTATAATCCAAAAATAGTCTAAAGAAAGACCTCTAAGAAGGGCTATCTTTTCCTCATCAGTAGTAAGATACCCTAAGAATTTCTTTTTATAGAAAGAGAGAGGGTGAGGCGAAAAATTTATAAGAAGGCTCTTTAATTTTCTAGTTTTCGCCTGAGCTATTAGCTTCTTTAACAAATATATATGACCCTGATGAATTCCATCAAAAATCCCAAAAGTGGCAATACAAGAAGAGGTATTTTTCTTAGAAATTTTTGGGGACCGGCAGAAGAATATCCTCATTTATATCTTGAAGGCTTACTGCTTCTTCTAAAGAAAAGGGTCCAATTTGAACCCTTTTTATCTTAACAATATAAGCTCCGCAACCCAAAACCTCTCCTATCTCCTCAGCCAGTTTCCTTATGTAGGTGCCCTTAGAACAATGAATAAAAAAATCTACATCTGGAAGCTTCACTTTCCTCACCTTCAAGGAGAAGATCTTAACCCTTCGGGGAGCTAAATTTACAGTCTTACCTTTCCTAGCCCATTCATAAAGCCTTCTCCCTTTATACCTTACTGCTGAGAAACGAGGAGGACTTTGAAGAATTTCTCCCTCAAATCTCCTGAATACTTCTTCTATCATCTGGGAAGAAATACCCTCAAAACCCCCAGTTTTTATCACTTTTCCTTGACTATCTCCGGTATCAGTAGAAGCTCCTAATCTTAAAGTGGCTTCATACTTTTTGTCTAAATTTGAAAATTTAGGAAAAAACTTTGTAGTCTTGCCTACCAAAATAATCAATAATCCCTCAGCTAAGGGATCTAAAGTTCCAGCATGGCCTACCCTTCTTATTCCTAAATTCTTGCGAACTATATCTACCACATCATGAGAAGTTAAACCCTGAGGTTTATTTACGAGAAGCATACCCTCTAACATCTCCTTCATACTGAAGAATAAAAAGTTAAAACCAAAGAATTATATGTATCTTTTGATAAAAGAAATTACTTTTTTCTCAGCTTTGAAAATGGAATTCTCTCTTAAAGTAGCTCCTGAAGCATTTTTGTGTCCTCCTCCGCCAAAAAATTTAGCTATTCTGTTTACATCAACCTTATCTTTGGAACGGAAATTAACTCTCACATTTTTACCTATCTTTTTAAAAAGAACCAAGACTTTTGCGTCTTTAATAAATCTTAGATTATAGAATATGACCTCAGTCAGGTCTCCAAAATAAGATTCTCTCCAACTCTGAGTCTTCACCCAACAAATAGCTCCTTGAGAATCACACTTTAGAGTAGATAAAACCTTTCCCATAAAGGAAATATCTTCTGCCTGAAAAGAGCTGTAGACACTATGATAAATTTTTAAAGGAGATATTCCACAACTTAGAAGCTCTGCTACTATCTTATGAGTAGATGAATTAGTATGAGAATAGCTAAAACATCCGGTATCAGTAAAAATTCCTGTATAGATGCAGATACTTGCTTTCTTAGAAATACTAGAGAAGAACCTCTTATAAATCTTATATACCATCTCTGAGGCAGAAGAAGCCTTCGGCTCTACCCAATTTATATCTGCAAATTTAGTGTTACTTATGTGATGGTCTATATTTATAAGGATTGAGGTCTTCAGAAAGCCATTCCTGGCTTTACCTAACCTTCCAATATCTGAAGAATCAAGGATAATTCCTACTTCAAACTTCTTTTTAGGAGGCCTGACTTGAATATAGGAAGAGAAGGGAAGAAACTTATAATTCAGGGGAACTTTATCAGTATTATATATATAAACCTCTTTACGCAAGCGCCTCAGGAGAGAAAACATTGCTAACTCTGAGCCCAAAGCATCACCTTCCACATCTCGATGAGTACTTAAGAGAAAACTCTTCTTACTCCTTATTATTTTTACTATCTTCTCCAAGCTCATTTCTTAGCCTCTCTATCTTATCCCCTACTTCCACACTGTACTTTATAGATCTATCAGAAATAAACTCAATATCCGGCAGAAACTTAATTCTAAGATTTTTACCTAATAGTCTCTTTATAAAACTCCTCATACTTAGTAAAGTCTGGGAAACTAACTCTAAATTATCCTCAGGAAAAACACTAAAAAAAACTCTGCAATGTCTTAAATCTGAGGTGGTTTCTACTCTAACTATACTTACCATACCTATATTAGGATTATCTATTTCTTCTTGAATCACTTTAGAGATAATCCTCTGAATTTGATGGTTAATTCTATCTATTCTATACATAGCTCAGAAAAACTCTCTCTCAGTATCAATAATCTCTATCTCTCTAGAAAGCCCGAGCATCTTCTCTATACTAGAAAAAACTCTCTCTAGGTGTAGTTTATCTCCGTTAGTCCCTACTATGAATATCCGAGCCCTCTGCCATTTCTCAAGAGCCTCCTCCCCTATACCTACATTGAAATTTCTCCTAATTTTTTCCTTTATACTTTTCAATACTTGCCTTCTATATTTTAAAGAGTTACTTGCGGGAATAAATAAATCCACTCTTAAAGTCCCAATAAACATCATTTAATTTTTAAAAACTTCCGGGCCTCCTGCAATTCTTCTTCTTTAGAAGTTATCTTACCATCAATTTTCTTATAAAGAAGTTTTTTTAGGATTTTTCCATAAATAGTAGGAGGACTTATCCCTAATTTCTGAAGGTCTCTTCCTTTAATAGTCAAACGCACCTCGCTAAATCTATCTAAAAATTCTCTAATATTCTCCTTAGCTAACTTAGAAGAAGTCAGAGAATAAAAGAAAATTATAACTTCGAAACTAAAAGATTCAAGCATTTTATAAACGCAAGAAGGAGATATTCTCTCAGAAAGCTTACTTAAGACTTTAACCTTCTTAGAAGTTATAAGTCTTATCCTATCTCCTCTTCTAAATCCTAATTTACCAATTATAACTTTTGTCTTTCTTAAAGAAACTCTTCTAAATAAACCTATAAGATAGACTATCCATTCATCCAAACATCTTTTCCTAGGAAAATTTTCCTTATACCACAGAAGGCTTCTTTTTATCTTTCTCAAGATAAAATAATCTTCTCTTTTTAGGGACCCTATCCCTAAAAAAGTAAAAACACCTATTTTGTCTAACGATCTTATCACTTTAAGAGGCTCCTCTTCTTTAAGGATAAGTTCTAATTCGTCCCGCAGCCGATGAAAACTCACCCATCTTAAAGCTTTCTTCTCTAAAGCCTTCTTTAACTCCCTGGAAGTCTGGGAGGCAAATTTAAAATTAAACCTCTCTTTAAATCTTATTGCTCGCAAAATCCTGGTAGGGTCCTCCAAAAAGCTATCTTTATGGAGTATCCGAATTATCCCTTTCCTTAAATCTGAAAAGCCATCAAAATAATCAACGAGTTTTCCAAAATTATTTCTATTTAAACTCAAAGCTAAAGCATTAATGGTAAAATCCCGCCTCTTTAAATCTTCAAAAAGAGAAGACCTCTCTACCTTAGGAAGAGCTCCCCAATGAGGATAGAATTCTCTTCGTGAGGTTGCCAAATCTATCTTGTAAGGGGAAGAAAGCACTGTAGCTGTACCAAAACTATGATGTCTTCTAAACTCCGTATTTAAATACTTAGAAAGAAGTTCAGCAAATTTAAGAGCATCTCCTTCTATCACAATATCCAAATCAAAGTTAACTCTTCCCAAGAGTAAATCTCGAACTATCCCTCCTACCAAATAGGCCTTAAAATTACCCTTCTGTGCACATACTGAGACTGCTTTTATCAACTTCTGAATTTGATGAGGAAGTCTGGAGAGTTTTGACTTTAAATTCATCCTGCTTCTAGACCTACATCCTTTTGGAAACTTCTTAAATTAGATTAAGGCCGGGGATGAAACTTTCTATGTATTTCTTTTAATCTTATCTTATTAATATGAGTATAAATCTGAGTAGTAGAAATATTAGAATGTCCGAGCATCTCTTGCACACTCCTTAAATCTGCTCCCCGCTCTATCAGATGAGTAGCAAAAGAATGTCTCAAAGTATGAGGGGAAACTTCTTTCTTAATTCTTGCCTTTTTGATGTAAGATTTTATCATCTTCCAGATACTCTGTCGACTTAAATTCTTCTTAAAAGAGGAAATAAAAAGAAAATCAGAAGATTTATTCCTAAGGAGTTTAGGTCTTACCTCTTCTATATATCTCTTAAGAAAATGTAAAGCGACATCTCCCAAAGGTACCAACCTCTCCTTACCCCCCTTGCCTCTAACTTTGATAAACCCTACCTCTAAATTTACATCTCTAACTCTCAGTGAACCTAACTCTGAAACTCTAAGTCCGCTAGCATATAAAAGCTCAAGGATTGCCTTATCTCTCAGGCCCCGAGGCTTTCTTATATTGGGAGAAGAAAGTAATCTTTCTACCTCTTTTGCATCTAATACTTGGGGGATTTTTTTCCAAAGCCGAGGAGACTCTATCGTTGAAGAAGGGTCTATCCTTACTATTTTTTCTCTTAATAAAAATCTATGGAAACTCTTTAAAGAAGAAAGTCTCCTGGCTATAGAACTTAAGGCAGAGCCTTGGGTTCTTTCCTTTTCTATAAAATTAATAATGTGAGTCTTCTCTATTTGAGAAATATGCTTTATCCCGTTAGAGAGTAAAAATCGAAAGTATTTCTTCAAATCATTAGCGTAAGAAGAAACTGTATTTGGAGAAAGCCCTCTCTCAGCATTCAAGTAATCCAAGAATAGTTCAAGATATTCTTGCATTTTAATCTAAAAAGGGGTTCTCTTTCCTTTCTCTCTTTAAAGTTGTAGAGGGTCCATGACCAGGAAGAACTACCAAATCCTCATCCAAAGGGAGCAATTTCTCTTTAATTGAGTTTATAAGAACAGAGGAATCTGCTCCTTCAAAATCAGTCCTTCCTACAGAACCACAGAATAATGTATCTCCAGAAAAAAGATAGTCTCCAAATCTCAAACAGATACTCCCAGGGGTATGTCCAGGGGTATGGATAACCTCTATCTTTTGGGTACCTATCTTTATAAAATCTCTATCCTTGAGGGGTCTAATCAAGTGTTTCTTCTTAAAGATAAAAGGCTCAAGTAGAAAGGAAGAAAGATTAAGTCGGGGCTCCTCAAGAAAAGGAACATCCTTATAATGAATATATACAGGCAGGTCAAAACTCTCATCTTCTTTTATATGGTCAATATGAGCGTGAGTATTAATTATAAACTGAGGTTTAAATCTATATTTTTTAATTACATTCTTTATCTTCGAAGCTTCCTCTCCTGGGTCTACTATAAAAGCAATCCCTCTCGACTCAAATCCTACAATGTAACAATTAGTAGAAAAACTTCCAACCTCTAAAACCTTAATTATTGGCTTCTTATCCATCGGGAAGCCTTCTCATAGGAGAAATTCTTCTCAAACTCTCTCTTAAGCTTAGAAATCTTTCTAATTACATAGGAAGAATTTGAGGACCTGATAAAGTAAGGATCATATACTTTCTCTCTTATAAGGACCAGTTCTTTATAGATGGGTTGAATTGCTTTTTTACCTTCTTCATTATAAAAGTAAATAATCTGTTCTAAGTTTTGAATAGCCTCATCTATAGATTTCTTCTGCCTTTTAGAACTTACTCCTTCTTCTATTGTCTTTATAAGCTCATCAAGCCAACCCCTCACAAAAAGATAATACTCATCATACATTTCTTTTGTAGGAACCTTTGGATATTCCTTAAGCTCCAAGTATAAGGGAGGGGGAACCTCTTTCTTTCTCTTTCTTACAAATTTCTTTCTTAAAGCATAACAACCTAAGAATTGAGAAGAAAAAATAAAGAGTAAGATAAAGGTAAAACACTTTCGCATCTTATACTCCCTTCTCTAAAATCTTCTTAAATTCCTCCTCCCCAACTATCTTTAACCCTAAGCTCTTGGCTTTATTAAACTTTGAACCAGGATTTTTACCTACCACTACACAATCAACATTTTTACTTACCGAAGATGAAATCTCACCTCCTCTTTTTAATACCTCCTCTTGGGCTCCTCTTCTACTAAATTCTTCTAATTCGCCAGTAAAGACAAACTTTTTGCCCTCTAAAATTCCTTCTTCTTTTGGTCTCTTTAGTTTAAGAACCAACCCCGCCTTCTTAAATTTCTCGATGAGCTTTTTTACTTGCTTCTGAGAAAAGTACTCCTCTACAGAAGAAGCTATGGTAGGACCAACCTCCTCAATACTTTCTAAATCTTGCCTCTTTAAGGAGAAAAACTTATCAATATCAGAAAATCTTTCAGCTAAGATTCGAGCTACTTTCTCTCCTACATACCTTATACCTAAGCCATATAAAAACTTAGCCAGGCCCCTAGCTTTACTTCTTTCAATAGCTTGCAGAAGATTATTTACCTTCTTCTCTTTAAATAAAGGTAGGCTAAATAAATCTTCTCTCTTTAAGAAGTAAATATCTGCTAAATCCTTTATCAAGTCCCTATCTACCAGTTCCTCCACTACTGACTCACCCATACCTTCAATATCCATAGCCCCTCGGCAAGCAAAATGAAGCAAGGCTCTTTTTAACTGAGCAGGACAAGTGGGGTTTATACAATAGTAAGCTACCTCCTCTGCTTTTTCCTTAGAAATTTTACCTCCACATACCGGACACCTCTTAGGAACCTTTATGGGTTTTTCTTTACCGCTCCTTTTTGAAGTTATAACCTTAACTATCTTAGGGATCACTTCCCCCGCTCTTTCCACCAAAACAGTATCTCCTATCTTAATTCCTAATCTTTCTATCTCTTCAAAATTATGGAGAGTCGAACGAGAGATAGTTACTCCTCCACACTCTACTGGCTTTAGAATAGCTACAGGGGTTATTGCTCCGGTTCTTCCTACACTCATCTCTACATCTAAAAGCTTGGTAGTTGCCTGGTGAGCAGGAAATTTATAAGCTACTGCCCAACGAGGACTCTTTAGAGTTGCACCTAACTCTTTCTGAAGAGAAAAGGAATTTACTTTGATAACCATCCCATCCACCTCATAACTAAGACTTTCTCTTTTATTCTGAAAATCAAGGCAGTACTTTACTACTTCCTCTAAATTTTTGCAATGCTTAGAATAAGGATTTACACGGAGACCCCACCTCTTACATCTATCTAAAAACTCCTTATGAGTCTTAAATCCCACTCCCTCTGAATAACCAAAAGAATGAATAAAACATTTGAGTCTTCTCTGAGCTACTAACTGGGGTTCAAGAAGTTTTAAGGAACCCGAAGCTGCATTCCGAGGATTAGCAAAGACTGTCTCCTTCTTCTTAAGCCTCTCTTTATTCAACTCCTGAAAATCCTTCTTATCCATATAGATTTCGCCTCTTACCTCTATCAGAGGAGGAATATCTTTACCTAAGAGTCTAAGAGGAATAGAATTTATGGTTTTAATATTAGCGGTAATATCCTCCCCCACTACTCCATCACCTCTACTAACTCCCAAAACTAAAACCCCCTTCTGGTAAGTAAGAGAACAACTTACTCCATCTATTTTAGGTTCTACTACATAGTCTAGCTCTACCTCTCTTTTAAGCATTCTTTTAATTTTTGCCTCCCACTCTCTTACTTCCTCAATAGAGTAAGTATTATCTAAAGAAAGCATGGCTACCTTATGGGTTACAGTAGCAAAACCCTCTAAAATCCCACCCGAGACTCTCTGGGTGGGCGAATCAGGGGTTATAAACTGAGGATATTTCTCTTCTAACTCTTTAAGCCTTCTTACTAAGTCATCGTATTCTTTATCAGAAATCTCCGGGTTATCTAAAACATAATAGAGATAATCATGCCTTCTTATCTCTTCTCTCAACTCTTCAATCTCTTTCTTAATCTTTTCTAAATCTTTACTCATAATTAAAATATTACCAGCCTTCTTCTAAACGCTTAGCTAAGATTAAAGGCAACCCTGCTGATTTTATCTCTTGCTGAGTCTTCTTAATATTATATTCTAATCTTTGAAATTTTACTATTTTTTTATCTAAATCCAAAAAACAAAAGCAAGCCCGTGGGTCTCTATCCCGAGGCTGACCCACACTTCCCACATTTATAAGATAGGAATTTTTAGGATTTATCTCTATCTGAGAAGAATAATCTCTATAGAGATTGCCTCCCTTATAAATAAAAACAAAAGAAATATGAGTATGAGCTACAAAAGATATCCTAAATCCAACTTTTTCTAAGATTTGAAAATCTCTAAAAATATAGGAATAGTTATCAAGGTAATGAAACTCTGAAGGCTCATAGAGACTGGAATGAACGCCTATAAATTTTTCCTCTTTATAGATAAGGTCTAATTTAGCTAAAAAGAGTCTATCGAGCTCAGAAAGTTTCTCTTTAGTCCATAAGATGGCTTCTCTTGCATAAGGATTAAAAAAAGAAAGTTCTTTTTTACCTAAAACACCATATTCATGATTTCCTGCTACTGTTAGCCAAGAATTTTCCCTTACTATTTGAATGCATTCTGAAGGTTTTGCTCCATAGCCTATTATATCTCCTAAGCAAATTACTCTATCTGGAGAAAATTCCTCTATCTCCTTCTTAACCTGAAGGAGTGCTTCTAAGTTAGAATGAATATCAGCTAAGAGAGCTATTCTCATTAGGAAATTGCCTAATCTTTTCAAAAAAAAGCTATCCTAAAACTATTAAACTCTCCAGTAGCTGGTAAAACTTTCTTATGAGACTCATAGATATAGCCTTTAAAATCCTCTCTAAGCTCCTCTAAGAATAAATCTAATTTTTCTTTCTCAGCCTCAGCAACCAATTCTACTGTTCCGTCAGGATTATTTCTTACCCAGCCTAAAATCCCGTATTTATTAGCAAGATTTTGAGCAGTGAATCTAAAACCCACTCCTTGAACTCTTCCTTTAAAAATAAGATGGTATCTCACCATCTCTTTACTCCATCTTAACTTCTAACTCGGGAGCGGCGGATTTGAACCGCCAATCTCTTGGTCCCGAACCAAGCGCCTTAAACCAGGTTAGGCCAGCTCCCGAATTCAATAAAGGAAACCCTGAAAGATTATTAAGTTTATCTAATGCGTACTAATACTTTTTCAGAGAGCCCAAGTTAAAAAATCCTTTAAAGAATCTCTGTCCTTTAAAGATTTTAAGATAATCTTTACTAAATAGTCAAATTCTATATTTACATAAGAACTGAGCTTTTTATACTTAAGATTAGAATTCTTCAGAGTATAAGGAATAATATTAACCAAGAAAGAAGTATTTTTTACCTCAGCAATAGTTAAACTTACCCCCTCTACGGCTATTGAGCCTTTAGGGAGAAGATACCTTCTAAATTCAGAAGGAACCTCTATCTCCAGAAGAGCAGTCTCTGTATTTTTAAGAAATCTTTTGATTCTTGCAATAGTATCTATATGACCTAACACAAAATGGCCCTCTAATTTATCTCCCAAACTTAAAGAAGGTTCTAAATTAACATAATCCCCAACTTTAAGATATTTAAGATTGGAGATATTAAGAGTAGCTAAAGTTACATCAAAGTAAAGAAGGTTTCTTTCTTTTTTAGTAACGCTGAGACATACCCCATTTACGGAAAGACTTCCTCCTTCTCCTACCTGAGAATAAACTTTCTCTGAATATAAACCTACCTGCCATAAATTTGACCTTTTAGAAATCTTTTTTACCCGGCCTATTTCCTTAATTATCCCTGTAAACATATTTTTAGTTTATCACCCTAAACCCTAAGAGTCAATTCTCTGAGAAAATCTGCGGTAATCTGAATACTTCAAGGCCAAAGGTTTCCTGGTTTTACCATAGGCTAACTCTTCTATCCCGCAAACAGGCTCTTTACAAGTCAAACAATTTCCTAGACACCCCTCTAAAGGATAAAATTTTTTACCCTTTCTTTTGTATAGAGGAATATTTTTGCCTTCACAATTCAAAGAGGAAGAAAATTCTCTATTCAACCCTGTAATCTGAGAATCTTTAAGTTCATACTCCATACATAAAGAAAAAGTAAGTCCTAACCTATCAGCTCCTTTGCGTAAAAAACCAAAAATATCTTTACGGTAATTAATATCAGCATGAAGATAACCTATCTTTTCTCTATACAAGGAAGAAATTTTTTTAACAATAGCCTCTCCTGCAATTCTTCTAATTTTTTTAAAAACAAAATCTCTTATTCTAAAAGGTATATCTAAAACAGAAGCTATAATGTGATTTACCCCCTTTAGCTTTACCTCCCAGAGTAACTTCTTTAAATCTTCTTTATTATCGTTTAAGTAAGGTATAATTGGGTCAATCCTACATACAGAATAAATTCCCGCCTTAGAGAGCCTCTCTAAGTTATCTAAGCAGACCTCTAAAGAAGAGTTTGATAAAGTTTTATTTAATTTAGAATTTATAGATAAGATTGAAACCTGAGCAAAAGAATGAATCTGCTTTCT
>CAZSAI010000002.1:0-37966 GCA_964604895.1 uncultured Planctomycetia bacterium | reverse complement strand
TTTTAGGTAGTGTAAGTTGGTTTTTTTCTTTAAGCCGAGTTATTGTCATCTCTTCTCACCTCCACTTAGAGTATACCATATAGTAAGAAACTATGTCAAGTTAGAAAGTATAACTTTCTGAAAATGCTAAAATAGATTGTTATCCCTTAAGAAAGAAGAAAATAAGGAACCTTCGCAGATCAAACTCTCCTCCTAGAAAAACTCGCCAAAGCTTTTAATATTTCCTTTTAAAAGAGCATTCTGCCAAATCTATTTTGCGACCAAATTGTGACCAAAATTAGGAAAAATACACAAGATAGATAAGATTAATATAAATAGGCAAAATTAGAATTTGGCTTATTTTTAAAGGGAAATTCTAAAATTGTAGTTTTTATAAGGAAGTTTAAAAATAGCTCAAAAGGGATTAAGAGTCCGTTGCTCTACCAATTGAGCCAGCGGCCCAAAGGGATAGGCAAATAATTATACCACAAGAAGAAAAAACTTCTATTAGAAAATAAAAATTGCCCCGAGCAGGACTTGAACCTGCAACCCTCTGGTTCGAAGCCAGATGCTCTATCCAATTGAGCTACCGGGGCACTAAAAAGTCTCCTACCTACAAATCTTTATTAATGCTATTCTATCTGAACTATGTCTTTTTTAGACTCCGAGAATTGGAATGTTTGCTTCTTCTGATAAGAACAAAACTTTATCTCTATTCAGAATAAGGGTTTTTCCTTTCTCTATTACTAAAGCTTTAGCTTTAAGCTTTTTAAGAAGCTTAATTGTATTTAAGCCTATCACTGGGACATCGAATCTTAGGTCTTGGTTTTTCTTAGCTAATTTTACTACTAAAAAATTGGGCCCGCATATCTTATAAGCTCTCTTAATAGTATTGTCTGTTCCCTCCAAAGCCTCTACTGCCACTATTGCTTTATCTTTAAATACCACGGTCTGACCTATATCTAAATCTACAATTTTTCTGGCTAACTCTACCGCTGAAGCTATATCTTCCTGCAAAGAATCTTCTATCCGAAGATTATTATTTAGACCTTCTTTAGCCAAGTGCTCTTCTAAAAAAGTAGTAGAATTTATAAAACTAAGTCCTTGAGATTCAAACTCTTTTATAATCTCTGAGAATATAGAATGAGGCCTAAAATCAGAAATACTCTTAAAAATTTTATTCATCAACTCATCCCAATTGCTTCTATCTTTAAAAATTCGGTAAGGGGAAATTTGACCCACTAAGACAATTTTATCTACCTTCTCCTCTAAAAATATATTCAAAACTTCCCTTAACTTGCCTATATCTACCCAAAAAATCTTATCCACAAATTTAGCCAATCTCTTATCGGTCTCTCCTTTTACAGCTACCGCTACTATCTCTAACTGGGAATTTTTACTCTTTGCAGAAGAAGAGAAAAGAAGAGGGAAGGTCCTGTTTCCAGCTATTAGACCTAATTTTCTCACCGGCTAATACCTCGCTTAGAATCTTTTAAGAATTTAAGAAGGTATTCTATCTCTGGGGTTAAAGGAAGCCCTTTTTCTATAATTTCTGAGGCTACTCCCAAGGTATGGGATTCAAAGAAAAGAACCTTAAAAGCCTTATGTAAAATATTGATAGATTCTTTTGAAAAGCCAGCCCTCTTTAGACCTACTAAGTTAACCCCTCTTACTTTAGCAGGATGACCATCAGCCAAAGAATAGGGAGGAATATCCTGGACCACTTTTGAACAACCTCCCACAATAGAAAACTTACCTAATCTACAAAATTGATGAATTGCTACCAACCCTCCTATTACCACTCTCTCTTCTATCTCTACATGACCGGCTAAAGTAGCGCCATTGGCTAATATACAATTATCAGCAATTCTACAATTATGGGCTATGTGAGAGTAAGCCATTATAAGATTGTTATTTCCAATTATAGTCTTAGAGCCCTCTTCTGTACCAGGGTTAATAGTTACAAATTCTCTTATAATGTTATTATCGCCGATTTCTAAGTAAGTTTTCTCTCCTTTATATTTCAAATCCTGAGGAGGAGAACCTACCACCGCCCCTTTAAAAATTCGACAGTTCTTCCCAATAGTGGTAGCCCCAGTAATAAAACAGTTAGGGCCTACCTTTGTGTTCTCCCCAATTTTTACCTCATCCTCAATTATTGAAAATGCTCCTACCTCTACGCCACAAGACAAAAAGGCTCTTTCAGAGACAAGGGCCTGGGGATGAATTTGAACAGACACGATTTAATCCAAAATTTGAAACTTGAAGGTTAAAATCCTACGGACTTGATTAGGAATTTATCGGTTGACTAAAGCAAACATTAAATCTGCTTCAGCAACAACTCTATTTTCTACAAAAGCTTTAGTGTGAACCTGTCCAGTTTTACTTTTTACCTTTCCTACAACAACCTCTATTACTAACTGGTCTCCAGGTTCAACAGTCCTTCTAAATTTTATATTATCAGCAGCCATAAAATAGGCGAGTTTGCCTCTATTCTCAGGGGGAGAAAGCATAAGTACTCCTCCTACCTGAGCCATTACTTCAATAATCAAAACTCCCGGCATAATTGGCCGGTCAGGAAAATGACCCTGAAAAAAATAGTCATTTATAGTAACGTTCTTAATGCCGATAGCTTTCTTGCCTTTCTCTAAATAGACAATCTTATCTACCAGAAGAAAAGGATAACGATGAGGAAGAATTTTCATAATTTCAGAGGCATCTAAACTATCCTTTTGAGGGATGAACGAAGTAGCTGCTCCTACGCCGGAAGAGGTAATCTTCTCTTTATAAGCTTTCAGTTTAGTAAGTAATTTTATGTTTAAGAGGTGACCACTCCGAAAAGCAATCACATGACCTTTAATAGGCCCAGCAAGATATAAATCTCCTATTAAATCTAAAATCTTATGTTTTACAAATTCTTCCTCATCTCTGAGTTCGTTTTCTACTATCCCTCTTTTAGAGACCACTAAAGTATTAGTATAGTTTGCACCTTTGCCTAAACCCATATTTAACAAAGGAGTAACTTCTTCTTCTAAACAAAAAGTTCTAGCAAGGGCTAAAGAAGATGAATCTTTCTCTGAGTCTAAAACTACATCTAAGAAGTCTGTGGAAATAGCAGGATTATCGTAATCTAAAGTATAAGAAATTCTAAAATGAGGAGAAGGCAAGATTACGATACTTGCGTCTTTCTCATCCACCCAAAGAGGCTCTCTTACCACAAGATACTCTTTAGGGGCAGGCTGTTCTACAATCCCTACTTCCTTAATCTTCTCTATAAAATCTCTAGCACTACCATCCATACCTGGAACTTCCTGGCCGGTTATATTTATCTGAATATTATCAATCCCCAGTATAGAAAGAGCAGCCATCAAATGTTCCACAGTATGAATGCAGACCCCATCTCTCCCAATAGAAGTACGGCGGGGAAAATTTTCTGGAGAAAGAACTGAGTATAAATCTGCTTTTACCAGAGAAGAGATATCTTCTCTAAAAAACAACACCCCACTATTAGGGGGAGCAGGCAAAAATGTAAGTTTTACCTTCTCACCAGTATGAAGACCTACACCTTCTAAATTTACTTCCTTCTTAATTGTCTTCTGTCTCAGTATCTCCATCTTTAACCTCTAAGTTTAGTCTCCAACTCTTCTATCTTTTTCTTAAGATTCTTTATCTCCTCCTCCAGTTCCTTTATCTTCTTATAAGCTAGAGGTAGCCTCTGCACACAAGCATTTACTCTCTTAGCCTGCTCGTGAGGTTTGGCTGGATAACCCGATACTTTAGTGTTAGGAGGCACAGACTTAGTAACCCCAGCTTGAGCAGCTACAATTGCTCCATCACCAATAGTAATATGCCCAACTACTCCTGCCTGACCTGCTAAAATCACTCCCTTACCAATAACTGTGCTTCCTGAAATTCCTGCCTGAGCTACAATTATAGAATGTTCACCTACTATCACATTATGAGCAATTTGAACTAAATTATCAATCTTTGTACCTTTACCTATTAAGGTCTTATCAAACCGAGCCCTATCGATAGTAACATTTGCTCCAATTTCCACATCATCTTCTACTATCACTGTTCCAATTTGAGGAATCTTCTCCTGAACCCCTTTTACAGTAGCAAAACCAAACCCATCTGAACCTATAACAGTCCCAGAATGGATTATTACTCTCTTACCGATTTCAACTCTCTCTCTTATAGAAACATTAGGGTAAATAAGCGTATCCTCCCCAATTTTACTATCATGACCAATAAAACAACCTCCATAGATAATAGTTCGGTCTCCAATCTCTACTCCTTCCTCAATTATCGTATAAGCACCTATTGCTATGTCTTTCCCTAATTTAACATTTTCAGCAATTAAGGCTGTAGGATGAATCCCTTTAGGATGCCTTACATTGTTAGGGCCTACTAAAGAAACTATCTTAGCGAAGGCTAAAGAAGGATTTTCAGTCTTTATTAAAGGCTTAGAAGTATTCTCTATCTCAAAAGAGGTGATGATTGCTGAGGCCTGGGTAGTCTTTAGGAGGGGGGTATATTTAGGATTAGCTAAAAAAGTAATATCTCCGAGTTTTGCTTCCTTAATCCCAGAAATCCCTGTTATTACAATATTAGGGTCACCTACTACCTCTCCCTCTATTAGGCGAGCTATTTCAGCTAGAGTCATTCTCACTTCTTATACTCCTTATTAAGAATCTTTATAATTTCCTTGGTCTTATCCAACTTTCTATCTATATAAGAGACAGCCCCTTTCTTTAACACTATTGAAACTTTGTTGCTCTTTGCATATCTTTCAATAGCTTTTTCAATATCCTCCAATATCTCTTTCATCTTCTCATCTCTTTCTTTTCTTAAATCTAAGAGTGCCTCTCTTCTTAAACTATCAAAATCATTAGCCTTGGCTTCTAATTCTTTCTGTTTAGCTTTTCTTTCACTCTCCTTTAGGAGCTTCAACTCCTCCCGGAGTTTGTCTAACTCTTCTTTCTGCTTCTCCAATTCTTTCTCTTTCTCATTTTGTTTCTTCTCTAACACTTTATCATAATCTTCGGTCTTCTTATATTTACTGAAAACTTCAAATAAATCTACACAAATTATATTTTCAGCAAACACTAACCCCGAAATAAAAAAACTTGCTCCTATAATGATACTTGCTACCACCTTCTTCAACTCTTTCTTCATCCTCTCCTCCTAATTTTACTTGAAGTGAATAAATATTAGCTAAAAACCTCTACTTATATTAAAATGGAATCTTCCAGCCTTTTTTTCCTCTCCTGGTTCTAAATCTAAGGGGTAGCCATAATCTACGCTTAAAGGCCCTAAAGGAGTCTTAACTCTTAATCCAATCCCCACACTAGACATTAAATCCCCGCTTAAAAAGTCAGAGTAATCCTTCCAAACTCTTCCAGTATCAAAAAAACAAGCTATTTTAAAATAGTCCCCTAAGGGGTAAGTATATTCCAAATTACCCACAAATAGCGCTTCTCCTCCAATAGGGTCTTCGCTTACTGGGTCAATAGGACCGACTTTTCTTTCCTGATAACCCCTAATAGTAGAAGCACCTCCGGCAAAGAACCTTTCATATATAGGAACCTCATTAGAGTCTCCATATTCTTTAGCAATACCTGCTCTCAATCTAAATTCCAAAACCGACCCTCTAAATAAAGGAAAATATTTACTAAAACTAGAGTAAAACTTAAAAAAATCTTTGTCTCCACTGAATGGGCCTCCAGCAACCTCTAAAGAATTGGAAAAAATAAACCCTCTGCTCGGAGAAAAAACATTATCTCGGTAATCCCAAGTTAAAGAAAAACCTAATTTACTTATATCATTTTCTCCTTCCTCTTTAAGGAGCTCACTTGTAGCATCAGGGGAAACATCAGAAATTGTAATAGTCTCAAAACTGTAACTCCCGCTTATTCTAAAATAATCATTAAATCGTTTTCCTAATCTTAATCTTCCACCTTTTCTCTTCTCATTATATCCGTAACCCACATCGCTTTCTCTCTCATGTTCCCGTCTAAAAGCATCAATCCCTAAGGAGACGGGCCTATCCAGAAACCAAGGTTCAGTAAAGCTTAAAAGGTATTCCTCAGTGGTAGTACCTGTCTGAAGATATAAAGTTAGGTCTTGGCCTGCTCCAGTAAAATAAGGAAAATTAAAAAGGTCAAAGTTTCTTTGCTTAAGTTCTACAAATCCTATAAATTGGTCCACAGAACTATAGCCACCCCCAAAACTGAAGCTTCCGGTCTTTGCCTCCTTAACTTCTACCACTAAATCTTGGTAATTAGGCTGAGGAGCAGACCTCACATCAAACTTAATTTCTTCAAAAAAACCTAAATTCTCTAAGTTTTGTTTAGAGCGTTTTAGTTTTTTTCCATCGAATATCTCTCCTGGCTTAATTCGCAATTCTCTCCTTATCACCTTATCTTTGGTTTTAGTATTTCCTTGAATCTCAATCATTCTTACATAAATCAAACTATTTTCCACTATCTTAAAAGTAACATCTACTAAACCAGTCTTAGGGTTAAGGAAAGAAACCGGCTTTACTTGGGAAAAAATGTAACCCCTGTTAAAATAGACTTCCTGAATCTTGCTTACCTGTTCTTGAATTTTCTCCTCACTGTATATATCAGCAGTACTTATGGTTAAAGCCTTCTCCACCTCCTCTAAAGGAATCTCTTCTGCCCCTTCTAACTTAATATCTCCTATTAGGTATCTTTTTCCCTCCTCTATATTTAAAGTAATATAGAGAAGTCCTCTTTGTGTATCTGTCTCTATTTTAGGAGTTACTTTTATATCCTGAAATCCTTCTCTTTTATAAAAGTCTTTTATTCTTTCTAAGTCGTCCTCAAAGACTTTCTCTTTAAAAAAACCTGCTCTTAGAAGCCACGCAGGTCTTGTTTTCATAAGCTTAAGTATCCTCTTATCAGAAAAGGTTACATTGCCCATTACAAAAATTCTTTTTATTCGTAGACGTTTACTTTCCTTAATCTTAAAAACTAACTCTGCTTCATTCTTAAGAGAATCTTTAGAGATCTTATATTCTACTTCAGTCTTAGGAAAGCCTTTTTTTACATATAAATCTAAAATCCTCTGCTTAGCTTCTTTAATCTTAGTCTCATCTAAAAAAGAACCTTTCTTTAAGTCAATCTCCTTAATAAGATGAGAGGGTCTTATTTTTTTAGCTCCTTCTATCTTTATCTCTTTAAGAATAGGTTTTTCCTTTACTATAAAAATAAGTTTAACTTTATTATCTTCTTGCTCGACTTCAGTAGAGATATCCTCAAAATAGCCCAAAGAATAAATCCTTTTTATATCTTGGTTGACTACATTCTCATTATAGACTTGGCCGATTCGGGTCTTTATCTGAGTAACTATCTTATCTTTACTTATAATTTTATTACCTCTAATCTCTATAGAAGAGACTATCTCAGGATTCTTTTGGGCAAATCCTGGGATATGGAGATAAAAAAAAATAAAGAAATAAAGAAATATTCTAAAAATTGATATTTTTTCTTTTTTATCTATATCCATTTTTAAATTATTATACCAACTTCCCTAAGAAAGTCAATTGATAACCCTTTGCTCCAAATTTAAAAGTTCAAATTTCAAAATAAAAATTGAATTTTACACTTTGAAATTTCTTACATTCACTCTCCTAAACCCTCTTCTTCTATATGGGTAAAGTCTAAATTTACAAATTTCATATACTCTTTTACAAAACCTAACTCAATTATTCCAGTAGGACCATTCCGTTGCTTAGCGATATTTATCTCGGCTATCCCTTTCTTCTCAGTATCAGGCTCATAGTACTCCTCTCTATAAAGAAGGACCACCAAATCTGCATCCTGTTCAATCGCTCCTGACTCTCTCAAATCAGAAAGTCGAGGTCTATGGTCCTCTCGCTTCTCTACTTCTCGAGAAAGCTGACTTACTGCCACAACTGGGGCGTTCAACTCTTTGGCTAAAGCTTTAAGAGCCTGGGAAACTTCAGATATCTCTTGTTGTCTACTTTCCGGCCGGCCACTCCCTCTTATAAGCTGAAGATAATCTACAATGATTACCTGAATATTATGATGAGAGCGCATTCTTCGGGCTTTTGCTCTTAACTCAAATATGTTTATGGCTGGGGTATCGTCAATAAATAAAGGAGCCTCGGAAAGCTTCCCAGCAGCTGCAGTCAAAAGGGGCCAATCTGAAGGAGAAAGAAAACCAGTTCTTAACTTATGGGCATCTACCTTAGCATAAGAACAAAGAAATCTTTGGACTAACTGCTCCTTAGACATCTCTAAGCTAAAAAAGCCTACAGGGATATTACACTCCACAGCAATATACTCAGCTAAACAAGTCACAAAGGCACTTTTCCCCATTGAGGGCCTTCCTGCAATAACTATAAGGTCTCCAGGATGAAGACCAGAGGTGCGAATATCAAACTCTTTAAACCCTGAAGGGATACCAGTAACGTGACTCTTTTTTTGATAAAGAGTATCTATCAACTCAATACTACTCTTTATAACCTCTTTTATATGAACATAGCCACCTTCAATACGTCTATCGCTTATCTCAAAAATTAACCTTTCTGACTTATCTAAAATAGAAGAGGCTCCTTCCTTAGCCTCATAGCATAGAGAAAGAATTTGGAAGGAGGAGTTGATTAAAGCTCGCAGGATACCTTTCTCTTTAACAATCTTGGCATAGCTTACCGCATTAGAAGCTACAGGAACATTATCTACCAAATTAGTAAGATAAACTACCCCTCCTGCTTCTTCTAACTTTCCTTTTTTCTTTAATACTTCTGCAACAGTAACTATGTCGATACTCTTCCTATTATGGAATAAGTCTATAATTGCCGAAAAAATCTCCTGGTGAGCTTCTTTATAAAAATAGCTTCCATCAATGATTTCTAAAATTTCAGGGATAATCTTATCATTGAGAAGCATTGCCCCTAAAACTGCCTGTTCTGCTTCTATATTTTGAGGAGGGAGTTTATCAGGAGTCAATTTAACTGGGGCATCCATATCTTTAGAGAATTGAGCTTATTTTTTCACTACCCATAATTTAAATTCAGAGATTACTTCTGGATGGAGTTTTACCTTTATCTTATATATCCCTAACTTCTTTATAGATTCCTCCAAGAGTATCGCATCTTTACTAACCTCATAGCCCTCCTCTTTCAAAGAAGAGACTATCATCTGAGGGGTTACTGAACCAAAGAGTTCCTCATTATCTTTCGCAGGACAAGGAAGAGTTAAAGATAACTTAGAAATCTTCTCAGCAAGCTCTAAAGCTTTTTTCTTCTCTTTTTCTCTAAGTTTTTTTTCTCTCTCCTCTTTTCTCTTAAGAAGAGATAGATTCTTCTGGGTAGCTTCTAAGGCTTTAGCCTGGGGGATAAGATAGTTACGAGCAAAACCCTCTTTTACCTCCACTACCGTACCCTTACTGCCAAGCTTTTTTATATCTTCTAGGAGAATTATCTTCATCTTACCACATAAGGAAGAAGAGCCAAAAATCTTGCCCGCTTAATAGCCTTGGCTAACTTCCTCTGGTGTTTCGCGCAATTTCCATTAACCCTGCGAGAAGTAATCCTTCCCTTTACATTTAAAAATCGGGAAAGGAGCTCTATATTCTTATAGTCTATCTGGAGGTTATCCTTACAGAATATACACCTCTTCTTAAATCTCAATACTTTTCTCTGTCTCTTAACTGCCATTTCCCACCTCTAGGGAAGAGTTCTCCTCCTCTATTTCTAATTCTGGCTCGGTGCCTAAATCTACGTCTACTCCTACCTCTGCCTTAGGAGTAAGGAATTGGATTCTTTCAGCCCTTACTTCTATTACTGAACGATTTTTACCCTGGGGGTCTTGCCAACTTCGGGATTGAAGTCTTCCCTCTACAAAAATAGATTTTCCTTTCTGAAGATACTGATTACAGATTTCAGCCAAATTTCCCCAACTAATTACATTTACGAAACAAGTCTCTCTCTTATTCTCGCCTGCTTTTGTGCGAAAGTTTCTATTTACAGCAATTCTTAAAGTAGTAACAGGGCTACCCTGAGGAGTATAACGAAGCTCAGGGTCCCGGGTTAAGTTACCGATAAGAAAAACTTTATTCAAATTAGCCATATTTCTCCTTCCTTCTTAATCTTCCTTATTTATTATTAAATATCGAATAATCCTCTCATCCAAGTCTAAAGTATACTTTAGACTTCCTAATCTCTTGGGCCCAAGAAGAAATTCACAGATTATATAAGTTCCTTCATAAAATTTTTTCTTCTCAGCTCCTCTTAACCTTAAAGGATAAGAAAATTTATGTCTTTCTTTCCAAATCTGCCAACTCTTTAAACTGCCTTCTTCCTTAGATAGGAGAGAGGAAAGCTTATTCTTTATCTCCTCATAAGCCTCTCTATTCAAATCCGGCCTTACTATAAGCGTCAACTCATAACTTCTCATTTTTCTCCTAATTATATTTAGCCATTAGTTTCTGAATATCCTCTTTAAGCCATTCTTCGGCACATATAGAAGCTCTATTTACTGCTTCTCTTACTAAAGGAGCCTCCTCTTTAGAAAATTTTGATAAAACAAAAGAACTAAAATCTTCTTCTAAATTCCTGCCTATACCTATCCTTAGACGGGGAAAATCCTCACTATTTAAAGCCGTAATAATTGAAGAAAGACCTTTATGTCCTCCACTACTTCCTCTGGCTCTTAATCTAAGTTTTCCTAGAGGTAAGTTAAGGTCATCACAAATTACTAAAATATCTCTAAGAGAAATATCAAATTTCTCTTTCAATCTTCTTACTGAAAATCCTGAAAGATTCATGAAAGTATAAGGCTTAGCCAGAATAACTTCACCTTTAGAAGCTATATAAGCTTTGGAATATAAGTTTCTTTTAAATCTCATCTTCAACCTTTTAGCTACCTCATCTATTACTTCAAATCCCAAGTTATGCCGAGTTTCTCTAAATTTTATCCCTGGATTACCTAAGCCTACAATGAGCCTCAATTCTACTCTTCTTTAGCTTCTTCTTTCTCCTCTTTAGGCTTTTCTTTTATAACCTCTGGCTCTTCAACTACTTCTTCTGCCTCCTCTACAACCTCTTCTTCCTTCATAGGAGCCAGGACCGTAACTACTACCTCTTTAGAATCACCTACTGCCTTTATACCCTGAGGAAGCTTTAAATCTTCTATATGAATGGAATCACCTATATCAAGCTCTGAGACATCTACCACTATACTTTCTGGAATATCCTTAGGCAAACACTCAACTTTTATATTCCAAAGAATCCTTTCTAAGACCCCTCCTGCTTTCACTCCCTTAGATTCTCCCTTTATCTCTATAGGGACTTCTACCTCTACTTTCTCCTCCATCGATACTCTTATAAAATCTAAATGGATAACTTCTTCAGTCAAAGGATTAAGTTGATAATCTTTTAACAAGACAGGGATATTTCCAGAAGAACTATCTTCAATTTCTAAATTTATCAAAATATTCTCAGAGAAATGATGAGCTTTCAGATACTTAAGTTGGCTCTTCTCTATTTTAATAGGAAGATTCGTCTCTTTCCCATAGACTATAGCTGGGATAAAATTATTCCTTCTTAAAGCTTTAGCTTGGGAACTACCCTTCTCTTTTCTTAATAAAGCTTTTATCTTTATCTCTTCCATCTCTAAAAATTAAAGAGAATGCTTATGGATTTTTCCTCGTGAATCCTTTTAATAGCTTCTCCCAGCAAGGGAGCAACACTAACTACTTTAATCTTAGAAGTCCTCTTCTCCTTAGGCAAAGGAATACTATCAGTAATTACCAACTGGCTAATTTCAGAATTTTCTAATTTCTTAGGGGCATCCTTAGAAAGAACCCCATGGGTTACTGCTGCATAAATCTTCTTTGTCCCTGCTTTCTTTAACACTTTGGCTGCCTCTATCAGGGAGCTTCCTGTAGCTATTATATCATCTACCAAAATAGCTACTTTAGCTTTTACCTCTCCCAAGATATGAATCGCCTCTGTAGAGTCTGGCGTATTTCTTCTTTTATCTACAATTGCTAAACCTGCTCTTAATCTCTTAGCATAAGCTCTTGCCATCTTTATACCACCCACATCAGGAGAGACTACTACCAAGTTATTCTTAAATTTCTTTTTAGAAAAATATTCTACAAAAACATTAATAGCGTAAAGATGATCTAGAGGTATATCAAAAAAACCCTGAATCTGGCCAGCATGCAAATCTAAAGTTAGAACTCTATCTGCACCAGCTGTAGTCAGAAGATTAGCTACCAACTTAGCAGTAATAGGAACTCGGGGCTGATCTTTTCTATCCTGACGAGCGTAACCAAAGTAAGGAATTACTGCTGTGATTCTACGGGCTGAAGCTCTCTTCAGGGCATCAATCATAATTAAAAGCTCCATTAAATTTTCATTTACTGGAGGAGAGGTTGGCTGAACTACAAAAACATCTTTTCCTCGAACATTCTCCTCTATCTTTACTCTTACTTCTCCATCGCTAAAACGGGAAACCAAAGCTTGGGAAACCTCTCCTTTTAAGTACTTAGCAATATCTTTAGCCAGTTTAGGATGGGCATTCCCAGTAAATATAGATATTCTATTAAACATTTCTAAACTCTCCTTAACTTTTTAGCAGGAACCCCTACTACTAAAGTCCTATCCTTTACATCCTTAGTGACTACACTTCCAGCACCTGTATAAGCACCCTTGCCTATCTTAACTGGAGCAACTATCACTGTATCTGAACCAATAAAAGCTCCTTCAAGAATCTTAGTCTTATTCTTCCTTTTACCATCAAAATTAGCCACAACTACCCCTGCTCCAATATTTGTAGCTTTACCTACCTCAGTATCTCCTAGATACCCAAAATGTTTCATTTTAACCCCAGAAGAAATTCTTGTCCTTACCAATTCCGTAAAATTACCTATATAGGAGTTATCTTCTATAACTGTGCCTTCCCTTAAATGAGCAAAGGGTCCCACTACACAAGAATTTCCAATTTTAACATTATTTTCCAAAAAGGTAAAGGGATAAATTATAGAATTTCTCCCTATTAAAGTCTTAGGACCCAAGAAAGTAGTCTGAGGGTCTAAGATTCTTACTCCCTTATCTATAAGAGACTCAATAAGATAGGACCTAACTAAATTTTGAGCCTCTACTAAATCTTTAAAACTATTTATTGAATAAAAAGCCTCTTTTGAATTCACTTTAAAAGCCTCAATCTTATAACCTTTAAGCCTTAAAATCTCTATAATATCTGTAAGAAAATATTCTCTTTTCTTAGGGTTAAGTTTGACATTCTTTATCTCTTTAGAGACTGGGGCTCGGTTAAATATATAGATACCTGTATTTACTTCTCTTAAAGAAACTAAGGTTTTTTTATCTAACTCTACTTCCTCCCTAATCTTAAGAAGCCGGCCCTGCGAATCCCTTATTATCCTACCTAAAGATTGAGGAAAAGAGGTCTCTCTACTTAAAACTGTACAAGAATTTTTATTAGAAAGATGAAAAGAAATCGCTGAGCTTAATACCCCTTTATTTAAGAAAGAGGAATCTCCACACATAACCAAGATATAAGGAGTTTTTATATATCTCAAAGCAGACTCCAAAGCTTTAGCGCTCCCATTTAATTCCTTCTGATAAACAAACTTTACATCCTTAAATTCTTTAAGTACCTCTCTCTTAATCAGCTCTCTCTTATGCCCTAAAACTACAAACACCTTCTTTATCTTCAACAAAGAAAGCAAAGACAATGGATAATATATAAGAGGAACGCCACAAAGCTTATGTACAACCTTAGGAAGGGCTGATTTCATTCTTAGGCCCTTTCCAGCAGCTAAAACTACTCCGGTGATAAGATTAGGGGCTACTTTCTTCATTTAACAAAATACTATTACTCTAAACTTTCTACTTTTAACTTTAAATCCTGTTATCCCTGCCCGGCCTGGATTCGAACCAGGAAAACCAGATCCAAATTCTGGTGTGTTACCAGTTACACCACCGGGCAACTTTTAAGTCTGTGGTTTACAAAGTTTAGGATGCAAAAATAAGTCTCTCCCTCCAGTTAACTCTGTAAGCTAATAACTTATAGGAGCTTTTCAACTAAAAAGAAGCCTCTCCTTGAGTAGTAAAACCTGTCTCTGGACTCTTCCGCTGAGTTCTACTTTTCTCCTCATGGTAAGCATCTAATACCTTCTTTTGAAGATAATCCCTAAACTGCTGATTAATAGGGTGGGCAATATCCTGATGAATCTGAGAATTTTTACCCTGGTCTAAATCCCGAGGAGCAGGAGGAAGTTGTGCACCGCACTGACTGCAGAATTTAGAGTTGAGCTCAATCCTTTTACCACAGCGGGGGCAGAACTGCTTCATCTTCCTAGCTGGCATAGCCACGAAAAGCCCATTACTGCCTTCGATAACTTTAACATTTCTAACTACAAAACAGTTATCGAAGGTAACCGTAGCATAAGCCTTAAGTTTCTTGTTAGCCCCCTCTCGAAGAGAAATTTTTACTTCAGTAATCTCCATAAGCTGGCCCTCCTTTGGTTAAAATGTAGTTACTTCTAAGAACTTTACCCCCAACTTTCTAAGTGTTTCAGATATATCTTTATCCAGCTTCTCCTTATTAAGAATGAAAATAGCTGAACCAGACCCCGTAAGGGAAAAATAATAACCCTCTTTCTGGGAAATCACTCCAAATATCTCTCTGGCTTGCCTATAAATTCTTAAATAGGGCTTAGTTAAAGCATTAAAAATAAGCTTTTCTAACAAAAATTTATCTCTGTTCTTTAAACTATAAAACATAAGTTTAACATTATCCAAATGAGTTGTCAATTTCAAGTTATAAGCTTCATAGACCCATTTTGTAGAAGAAGAAAAGTTAGGTAAAATTAGTATGTGCCTAAGTAGTAAATCATTCTTAAGAGGATAAACTTCCTCTCCTCTTCCTAAGATTAAAGCAAATTTTGCTTGAGAAAGAAAGAAATTAACATCCGAACCTAGCCTTTTGCCCAACCTGTATAGTTCTTTAAGTGTTAATTTCAATCTTAAGAGTTTATTTAAGGCTAATAATACCGTAGCAGCGTCAGAAGAGGCTCCTCCTAAGCCTGAACCCACAGGGATTTTTTTATTTAAGAAAATATCAAAACCTTCCTTAATCCCATATTCTCTTCGTAATAGTTCTGCGCTCTTAACTGCTAAATTTTGAGAATTATTCAATTTTTCTATATTACAAAAAAATCTTATGCTCTTAGTGTCATTAAGAACTATCTCTATTTCATCAAAAAGAGAAATTCTCTCTACTATACTACAAATATCATGATAGCCATCTCTTCTTTTGCCCAGAATATTTAAATAGAGATTTATTTTAGCAGGGGCTTTAAGAAAAATACTCTCTTTGGAAGAATTGAAAGAAGAATTAAATAGATTTCTAATCATTTTCTAAGAATTTCCAAGGCTGCCTGAACAATATTCTCAGGAAGCAAGCCATAAGCTTTAAGAAGTTCCGAAGGAGCACCGGATTGGCCAAAACTATCTCTTACACCGACCCTCTTTATCAGAAGAGGCTTTCTCTCTGAAAGTACCTCCGCTACAGCTGAAGCTAGGCCTCCAATAATTGAATGCTCTTCACACACCACAAAACCTCTCACCTTCTCAGCCAACTCCAAGATTAAATCTTCATCTATAGGTTTTATAGTATGAATATTTACTACATAGGCTCTAATATTTTGCCTCTTCAGAATTTCTGAAGCCATCTTAGCTTGATAAACCATTAGCCCACAAGCAATTATAGCTAAATCTTTCCCTTCCTCTAAGATATAGCCCTTTCCCAAGATGAACTCTTTCTTACCTTCAATCTGAGGAACCTTGGCTCTTCCAATCCGGATATAGAAAGGCCCTGGGGTTTTATAGGCAGAAATCACTGCTGAAGCGGTCTCCTCAGCATCACAAGGGACTACTACCTTCATCTGAGGAATAACCCGCATAAAAGAGATATCCTCCAAAGCCTGATGAGAGGAACCATCCTCTCCTACGGTGAGACCTCCGTGAGAAGCCACTATTTTCACATTAAAATTATTATAACAAATTGTGTTCCTTATCTGGTCTAAAGCTCGGCTACTTGCAAACATAGAAAAGGTAGAAGCAAATACTGTCTTCCCACAGCTAGCCAGACCTGCAGCAGTAGCCATCATATTCTGTTCAGCCACTCCCATATTGAAAAACCTCTCAGGAAATTCCTTCCCAAAGAGGACTGTCCGGGTAGACCCAGATAAATCAGCATCTAAGACTACAATATTAGAGTCCCTCCTGCCTAATTCTACTAGAGTTTTCCCATAGAAATCTCGAGCATAAAATAAACCAGCCATCTCAACTTCAATTTATAAACCATTCACTCTATTAAATAAGTTCATCTAACTCTTCAAGCTCTTTAAGAGCAATCTTTGTCTCTTCTTGAGTAGGAGCCCTTCCATGAAAATCAACCACATGCTCCATAAAAGAAACACCTTTACCTTTAACTGTATGGGCAATTATAACTGTAGGCTTTCCCTTCATCTGCTTAGCCTCCCCAAAAGCTTCTAAGACTTCCTCTATATTATGGCCATCTACTTGAATTACATGCCAACCAAAACTTTCCCATTTATTAACTAAGGGCTCAATACTCATAATTCTTTCTACTCTCCCATCTATTTGAAATCTGTTATAATCTACAATCCCACAAAGATTATCTACCTTAAAGTGAGCTGAAGCCATAGCTGCCTCCCAGATATTTCCTTCCTGAATTTCCCCATCTCCCATAAGACAGTAGACTCGAGATTCTTTTTTGTCCAATCTTAAAGCTAAACTCATCCCTAAGGCTACAGATAATCCTTGACCTAAAGAACCAGAAGCTACATCTACTCCTGGAGTTCTCCTATCTGGATGGCCTTGAAGAATCGAACCTAATCTTCTTAAAGTAAAAAGATGCCTCTCCTCAAAATATCCCGCTTCAGCTAAAGCTGCGTACCAAGCCGGACAAGCATGTCCTTTAGATAAGTGAAATCTATCTCTATCTGACCAAGAAGGGTCTTTAGGGTTGTGTCTCATTACCTCAAAGTACAAAGAAGTAATAATCTCCACACAAGATAAAGAACCTCCTGGATGCCCACTTCCTGCTTGAGAAAGCATCTTTATTATTAATTTCCTTATCTTATTAGCCTTTTTCTTTAAGAATTTAATCTTGGCAGGGGACATTTTCTCCTTCCAACTTTTGTTTAATGGTCTTACTCTGAGGCTGAATCTCCAAAGCTTCTTTCCAAATTTTTTCTGCTTCTTCGGTCTCTCCCAAACAATAATAAATATCTCCTAAGTGCTCTAGGATTACTGGGTCTTTAAGAGATTGCGAAGCTTTCTCAACATACTCTTTAGCCTTAAGATAGTCTTTCTTTTTAAAATAAACCCAGCCCAAACTATCTAAGTAGGCAGGGGAGGAAGGTTTTATCTCTAAAGCTTTCTTAATTAAATCTTCTGCCTCATCTAAATTTATCCCTTCCTCAGCATAAATATAACCTAAAGAATTCAAAATATCTGGATGGGTAGGAGCAATTTCTAAACCTTTCTTCCAAACCTCAATTGCTTTTTCTCTCTGACCTTTATCTTCGTAGATATAGCCTATCCAAAAATAAGCTTCGGGATAATCGGGGTTGAGCTTCAAGATATTTTCATATATTTTTAAAGCTGTATCATAATCTTTTTTTTGAAATTTAAACTGAGCTAAACTCTCTGCAATCTTCAGATTATCGGGACTCTCTCTATAAAGTTTAGAAAGCATCTCTTCATAAATCTGATTAGCCTCCTCTTCTTTCCCTTGGGAAGAATAAATAAGCATAAGAAGCAGATAAGCATCTAAGTTTATCGGGTTCTGCTCTTTAAGTTCCTTCAAAATTTCTAAAGCTTTACTTATATTATTTAACTTTATATACTGAACAGCCACTCTTAGCTTAAGAGAGGTTGAGTCTTTATCAAACCTCTCTGCTTTTAGGTATTCTTCTAAGGCTCTCTGATAATCTCCATACCTATCGGAAAGAAGACCCTTAAGATAAGAACTGTAGGTGGGATTTATATCTTTTTTAGGAAATCCTTCTTCAGTTTTAAACCCACAAAAAATAAACCCAGCTCCTACGATGAGAAAAAAAATCCTTCCCATTGATAGATTTTAGCTCTGTAACTTTGAAGAAATTAACTACTTCTTCTTATGCCTCTGCTGTTTCCTTCTCTTCTTAAACCAATGCCTCTTTACTTTTTTAAGTTTTCTTTTTCTCCCGCAAGGCATACCTTAATTATAAAGCTTTAAATCCTAAACAAGATATTTTCAAATCCCTAGAGTAACTTATCTTGAGAAGAAAAGACTTAGCCTTTATCATTTAATTGATTATTTTATTTAAAGGGTATTCTACAATCCCTTCTGCCCCTAACTCCTTCAGACGAGGTATAAGCTCTTTAACTTTCTCTTCTTCTATTATAACTTCTAAAGCAAACCAATCCTTGCTAGCCAAAGAAGAAACTGTAGGTCTCCTCAAAGCAGGCAAAACTTTCAAAATATCTCCTAGGTCTTTTTTTCTAACATTTAACTTTATCCCCACCTTCCCTTGAGCCTGAATTGCTCCCAAAAGAAGAAGAGCAATATAATCTATTTTCCTCCTCTTCCAAGGGTTCTTATAAGCAGAATTGTTAGCTATAAACTTAGTGGTAGATTCACATACACAAGCTATCTCTCTTAAGTTATTAGCTTTTAAAGACTCGCCTGTCTCAGTAAGCTCTACAATAGCATCTACCAAACCACTTTTTACTTTAACTTCTGTAGCTCCCCAACTAAATTCAACAAAAGCTTTAATTTTGTTCTTTTTAAGAAACTGCTTAGTAACATTCACAAGCTCAGTAGCAATCCTTTTGCCTTGCAGGTCTTCTACTCCTCTAATCTTGGAGTCTTCTCTTACAGCTATCACCCATCTTACGGGTCTAAAGGTTTTTTTAGCATATATTAGCTCAGCTACCCTTTTAACTTTAGAAGAATTTTCTCTAATCCAATCCTCACCAGTGATTCCACAGTCTAGGCTACCCTTTTCTACATAACGAGACATCTCCTGAGCTCTTATCAGAACCGGAGAAATCTCTTTATCATCTATAGAAGGAAAGTAAGAACGTCCACTAGCTAAATTTAATTTGAATCCTGCCATCTGAAAAAGCTTAAAAGTTGCCTCTTGAAGACTTCCTTTAGGAAGACCTAACTTAAGAATCCTGCTCATCTAACCTCTTAATCTCTTCTCTTATCCTCTGTTTTTCTCTACTTCTTTTATATACTTTCTTACTTTCTTTAATCCTGGTTTTAGGGTTAATTAGCCAAGTTCTTCGAATTTTTATCTTTTTTCTCCCTGGCACAAAGACTAATTATACAATCTTAAAAATCTATTGTAAAGAAAAATCTCTTGCCTAAATTAAGCCTTGTAAAAACCGCTCCTGTATGATAATCTAAATAAAAAAATTATCAAAAATGTTAAGGAAGATAAGAAAGGCTGATTTAAAAAAGATACTTTGGTTCTTAGTTATAGTAATTGTGCCAGCTTTTGTGTTCTGGGGCGCTAGCTACTTTATAAAGGAAAGAGGCAACTTCATAGGTAAAATATATGGCAAGAAAATATCCCCCCAAGATTTTGAAGCATTTTTGCGCAATATCCAAGCTCTTTTTCTTCTCCGCTTAGGAAGAGATGCTTTCTCGGGTATAAAGCCCGACCAACTTAATAGGTATGCCTGGCAGCAGCTTCTTTTTATCGAAAAAGCTAAAAGAGAAAATATTCAAGTAAGTGATGAAGAAGTGTTAGAGTATATCAAGAATTTTCCTTTCTTGAACCTCCAAAAGAGTTCTCTAAAAGAAAGATATCTTGCTATCTTAAATAGGTTAAGGATTATTCCTGGACAGTTTGAAGGGTTTCTGAAAGATATAATAAGGGCTGAGAAATTAAAAGAAAAAGTTTTAAAAAATATAGAAGTGAGTGAACAAGAAATAAGAGAAAGATACAAACAATTAAATGAAGAAGCAAAAGCTAAATACATCCTTATAGAACTTAAAAAAATAGAAGAAGGGATTGTGCCTGAAGAAGAAGATTTAAAGAAATTTTTCCAAGAAAATAAGGAAGAGTTTAGAGTTCCTCCCAAAGTAAAAATAGCTTATATCTTATTAGATTCCTCTAAAGAGGAACTCCTAAAAGAAGTGGAAAGAAGACTTAAGAAAGAATCTCTGAAGGAGGTGGCTAAAAAATTTAATTTAGAAGTAATAGAAACGGATTATTTCTCTGCAGAGGAACCTATTAAAGGCTTAGGTTGGCAGAGAAATTTAGCTCTTAAGGCTTTTGAGGTGGAGAAGAATAAAACTTACGGACCTTTTCAAGTAGAGGAAGGCTTCATCTTCTTTGTAAAAATAGACCAAAAACCCTCCTACATACCAGAATTTACAGCAATAAAAGACGAGGTCAAGAAAAAACTTATAGAAGAGAAGACTTACCAAGAAGCCAAAAACATAGCTTCTCAGATTATTTCAGAAATAAGTAAAAAGAATGTAAAAGATTTAAAAGAAATCTCTCTTCCCAAAGGAGCTAGTCTCCAAGAGACTACGTTCTTCACAAGAAAAGACTTTATAGAAAATATTGGTTTAGATATGAATTTTAAGAATATAGTTTTTTCTTTAAAAGAAGGCCAAATATACCCTAAACCTCTGGAAATAAAAAAAGGCTTCTGTATAGTCCAACTCATAGAGAAGAAAAATATTGATGAGGAAAAATTTAAGGAAGAGAAAGAAAACTATCGAAACTTAATTCTTCAAGAGAAAAGAGCGCAAACTTTAAGAGATTATATTGCCCAATTAATAAAGGAAAGTAAACTTCTAATTTACAAACTTTAATCCTCGATTACAATAGCCTCTACCGGGCACTGAGAAGCTATTTCTTTCAAATCGCATCCTTCACAAGAAGAATTCTTAACCTTGGCTATCCCATCATCCGAAAGCTCAAAACAGTCAGGACAGTTATTTACGCACAAACCACATCCCACACATTTACTTTCATCAATTACTACCTTAGCCATATCCTTGCCTCCTTATTTTAGCTGGTAATACTCTATGTTCTTATCAGCCACCTGCTGAATCTTGGCCAACTCCTCTTTCTTATTAAGGATATGTCTAAATCTTCCTTGAAGCTTCAAGTACTCTTCGACTGGCTTAGGTTTAGGGACCTTAAAAACCTTAGAGAGTTTTCCATACTCATACTCAACTAAAGGATAAAGCCCGCTTTGAACTGCCAAGCGGGCTATCTCTAAAGTTAAGCTCGGATCATACCTCCAACCTAAAGGACAGGGACAATGAATCTGTAAGTACTTAGGACCTCTTATAGAGAGAGCTTTCTTGACTTTTTTTTGTAAATCCTGAGGATAACCTACAGAAGCTGAGGCTGAATAAGGTATATGATGAGCTGCACATATCTCTACCATAGGTTTTTTTAGTTTAGGATTGCCGAAAGATACTTTTCCTGGAGGAGAGGTAGTAGTATTTGCCTGAAGGGGAGTAAGTCCACTTCTTTGAATCCCTGTATTCATATAGGCCTCATTATCGTAGCAGACATATAAGACATCATGGCCTCTCTCCAACATCCCGGAAAGAGCCTGAAGCCCAATATCAGCTGTTCCTCCGTCCCCTCCCTGAGAAATAACTCTTATATTATCAATCTTTCCTAAATACCTTAAAGCTGACTCTATCCCCGAAGCTATAGCTGCTGAATTCTCAAATAAAGAATGTATCCAAGGGATATTCCAGCTAGACTGAGGTGCTTTGGTAGAGAATACCTCTAAGCACCCAGTAGCACTAGTAGCGATTGTGTTTTTGCCTGCTGCATCTACTACTAATCTAGCTGCTAAAGATTGACCACAACCCGAACAAGCAGTATGGCCGGAAACAAAATTATGCTCAGAAAAATGTTTAGATAACACGAAAATCCTCCCAAAGCAATTCTTTATTTAAATCCATAAAAATACAGCTCTTCCTCTCTTTTAGACTCAACTCAATGACTTCTTTAATGGCATCTTTGGTGATATCCCTTCCTCCCAAACCAGCTACAAACCCACTAATCTGAGGAAGATCTTTACTAGCCCCAAAAAGAGCAGAAATCTCAGTATATAAAGGTCCATCTGAACCTAAAGATACTGCCTTTTCTATTACTCCTACAAAGCGGGCCTTTTTTAAGATGTCCAGAATCTCCTCTTTGGGAAAAGGCCGATAAGTAATTATCTTTAATAAGCCAACTCTTCTTCCTTTATCTCTTTCTTCATCAATTACATCCTTAATAGTCCCACAAACTGAACCCATAGCTACTAAAATGATTTCAGCATCCTCGGTCTTATAATCCTCAACTAATCTTAGACTCCTCCTTCCAAAAATCTTCTCAAATTCCACACTAATTTCAGGAATCATTTTTAATACATCCTTAAGCGTCTCTTGAATAGCATACCTTGTTTCCATATACACTGTAGGGTCGCCCAATAAACCAAAACTTAAAGGTTCTTCCACATCTAACTTATAAGGAGGCTTATAGGGTGGTAAAAACTTATCTACCAACTCCGGGGAAGGGATATCTACGACTTCCATCCCGTGAGTCAAGATATAACCATCTATACAAACCATTACTGGTAACATAATTTTAGGGTTTTCTCCAATTTTATAACCCTGAAGAATAAAATCTACTGCTTCCTGATGATTCTCGGCATAGAATTGAATCCAGCCAGAATCTCTCAAAGCAATGGAATCCTGATGGTCATTCCAGATATTTATAGGAGCAGATAAAGCTCTATTGGCACAAACAAGCATAACTGGAAGCCTCATCCCAGCAATATTAAATAAGACCTCGCTCATCAAAATTAGCCCTTGGGAAGAGGTAGCGGTAAAAGACCTTACACCGCAAGCTTCTGCTCCTAAAACAACTGAAGCTGCTGAATGTTCACTTTCTACATTTACAAACTCAGAATTAAGTTCTCCATCAGCAACAAATTGAGCTAATCCTTCTACAATATGGGTCTGAGGAGTAATGGGGTAAGCTGAAATTACCCCGGGCTTTGCTAACTTTACAGCTTTGGCTATTGCTTGAGAACCTTCAAGAAATTCCCTCATTGGTTTATTCCTCAGAAATCATCTCAATATCTTTCTTAGGACAGATATATGCGCATAACCCACAGCCTTTACAATAATCGTAGTCTGGAGCATAAGTATTTTTTTTCTCTCCTTCAACACAAGCTTCTGGACATATCAATTTACACAAGCCACAGCCAATACAGTCTTTCTGAAGAAACTTGGGCCTCTTTACTGAACGCCAGGAACCAGTCTTATTATCCTTAGAGGAACCTGCTTTTGCTACTAAAATACTAAACATTCCTTGTTTTTGTTCTTTGATTCTTCTGTTCTTTAGCTCTTTTGTTCTTCTATTCTTTTGTACTTTAGTTCTTTTGTTTTCTAATAAACCTAGAGGAAAAACTAAACTACCCTATATAGAAGAATAACCCCTCCTAACCGCCTCTAAATTCTTCTCTAAAACCTGAGGTTTCTCTTTAAATCTCTTCTCTACCGCCTTTAAGATAGACTCTAATTTAACTTCACTACTTACTTTAGAGAAAGCTCCAAGCAAAACTGTATTAGCAAAAGGTCTCCCAATAACTTCCAAAGCTATCTTCTCTGCAGGAACTCTATAGACTTGGAAATCTTCTCCCTTATACTGAGGAGTATCCTCTCTTACCGCTAAAATTGCTTTAGCCTCAGCCTTCAGCCCTAAAAATACATTCTCAGACTCTATTAAAGTGGGGTCAATCACAATTATATAATCAGGCTCATAAACTTTGGACCGTAGCCTTATGGGTTTCTCATCAAATCTCAAAAAGGCATTCATAGCTGCACCCATCCTGGCAGCCCCAAAATGAGGAAAGGCATAGGAATACTTTTTCTCATAAAATAAAGCCTCACCTAAAATAGCGGCAGTAGTAATCGCACCTTGGCCAGCTCTAGCAAATATTTTTATCTCCTTCATTTCTCCTAAAAGAATTCAAGAAAGAAGATTATTTTATAACACAACTAAGTTAATAAATCAAGAAAATAATTTAGTTTTTTAAGATTGTAAACAAAAAGAGAGTTTTTAAGGGACTCTTTTGAATATATTTAATACATTCCTTTAAGCTTAAAGAAGACACCTTTTGATTTATAAGACTCCTCATCCGTCAAATCATCGGAGAAGTCTGTAAAATTATACCCACAACCTATGAGAAAATTTTCAGTTAAATACTTATCTATTTCTAATAAAAACCCCCTCTTAGTAGACTTAGTCTCATCTTGAAACAAAATCCTATACTCTAAACCTACCTGCCAGCTGGGGGTTAGTCTGAGATTAAATCTATTTAAAGAAAGATAAGTTTTAGAATGCTGAAGAGGAAGTCCTTCTACTCTCTCCTCTTGAAGTTTTAAGGCTAATTTTTGAACCCATTCTATCTTCTTAGTTAAATCATAAGAGTATTCAAAGCTAAAAACATTAGAAGTACTTTTTTCTATGTCTTGAAAATCCTCTTGAGAATCAGGGCTTCGGTTATGAAGATGAGCAAATTTAAAAAGCCAATTCAACTTATCTGAATCCAAAGGTCTATAAGCAAGGCCTATAGAGAATTCTCTAAAATTTTCTTTCCTTAAGGGGTTATCCCTATCAGTATCAAAAGAAAAGTCAGCCTTAAGGTACAAATAAAAAGACTCTTTAAAGTTGTAGTTTAAATAGCTTCTTATTAGGTATTGGCTAAGCCTCTGAGAAGAAGTTTTATCTTGTCTAAACTCTATCCTTAAAAGATAATCTAAGAAATCTTCCCTTCTAAAGCGTAGTCCACCTGATAGAACATTTCTATAACTATTCTTCTCCTCATTATTAAATTCTGAACGCTCAAAGGAAAAATCAAGGCTCAGACCCTTACCTATACTTTTGCTTAGGCTTATAATATTTGAGTCTAAATCCTTAGAATAAGTCTTATTGTAATTAAGCTGGGTGTTATCATCTAAGTTGGTGGTTGAGCCAAAGGAAGAACGTAGACCTTCTCTAGATATTCCAATATTAGAAGTTAAAGTGGCCTTCTCGTTTATCCTTTGAGTTACCCCGATTAGGGTAGCATTACCCTTGTTGCCAAAGGTTTCTTCCAAAGAATAAGAGGTATCTTTAGAAGGAGTATAGCTTAGGCCTATACCCACCTGATTGTTAGACTTTCCTTCCACAACAGCTTGACCTCTTAAGTAAGTACTCAGCTTCTCATTAATCCGACGAGTATATTTCAGGCCTAAGTATTGGGTTTGGTCTTCATCCTTTTGAGGATTTAGGGGGTTTCTCTTTCTTACCATTCTATAAGCAGCCTCAATTGCTTCTCTCTTACTAGGACTAATGGTTAAGCTGACTTCATCAGTTTGAACCCTGCGAGCAGTAAGGGTGGTATCCTCTCCCACATATTCTCCAGCTAAGTTTATATTTACATTATGAATAAATTTTAACCTGCTATACCTATTTATTAGCCATTCTCCCTCTATTCCAAATATTTCTAATCCACTTAGATGAAGAAGGGCAGTATTACTAAACCCGGGATAAAGCTTCTTAAAATAAGGCTCAAGTCTAAGCCTTCCTCCAAAAAACTTAGAAAAACCCCGAAAGGAAAAAGCCTCCGAACGAGAATACTTGCTTTCAGAATAAGTGGAAAAAGTTAAGCCTCCATCATTAGAAAGATTATAATCTAAGTCTGAAGAGAAACTCCGAGCATATTCGAAAGAAAACCAGTTATCTTGGTTAAAGATGTAATCTAAGTCTATCCCATAAAGGGTATGAGACTTTCCTTCTTTTAAATCTTTAATCAGAGTTGAGCCTATAGACAAATTATTATTTATCCAGTGAGAAAATCTTACCCCATAAGCATCTTGATAGATTCTATCTAAAGTCTCGTATTCATAATCTACTATTAAATAATTGGGCTCTCCATTTATAAGTTCATCTTCTGAGATTAAATGGGAGCTAAAGGCTATGGAAGAAAGGGGCTTAAGAAGAAGGAGTCTTCCCTGCTCATAATCAATCTCATAGTCTAGGGGAGAAACCTCTACTTGGGATAAGCCGAGTTTTGTTATTCTATCCTGAACCTCTATGTATACCTTTTCTGAACCCGGAACTATATTTTTATGTCTCAGATAATAAAGGCTGCCTCCGGTAGCTTTAAACCTATCATGAGAACCAGCCTGTTTTATGGTAGCTACAAATACATTAAGCTTATCTCGAGGCCTGCCAAAACTTGTTTTATAAGGAGACTCATAATATAGCTTTCCTCCGTATAAAGACCTATTAAAACTTACAAGCTGAGTATCAGAAAAATCTGTCCTATAATTTCCCCACATAGCATAGGATTTTCCCTTCTCTATCTTAATAAAGAACTTTCCTTGAGTATTGGTAGAGGAGAAATCCACATCTGAAGAGTCTCCATAGACAGGATAATACTTATCGGGGTCAATATAACGAATAAATTCCTTATTGTCTCGATTGGTGTTTAAGGAGCTTGTAAGGATATATTCTCCTTTTATCTTTCCCCTAAGATAGAAAGCACAGCTTTTATCTATATACCACTTATTCTCATACTTCTCATCAGAAGAAGGAATCCGAAGCTTTCCCTTGGTGGAAAGTTTATAAAAATCTAAGGAACCTAAAAATACCAAGAAGTAATCCTCCTTAAGTAAAGGGAGGTTAAACTTATTTTCTCTTATAGCCTTATCTTTATCCCTAGGAACCAAAGCAAAGTTAACTTTGGATAAAAGCCCTTCAGTTATATGGACTAATACTGGATTTCTGGAAGCCAGTTTATACTCTTGAGGAAGACTCCGGGTATCTAACTTTAAAAGATGGTCTTGAGGCCAGAGCCCAGGGATATGATACTTCCCATTCTTATCAGTAGTGAGGACTATACCTTCCTCTGTAACTATTTTCACTCCTCCTAAACCTCTCTCGCCCTTATCCTGAATGCCATTATTGTTAGAGTCTACAAATACTTTACCAATAATCGTACCTAAATCAAATATAGGATCAGGCACAACCTTAACTGTAAAGCTTGCTTGAGGAAAATTATAAGGATTACCACCCAAAATACCTGAGGCTTGAGCTCTGTTAGTATAGAGTCCAAAACTAACCCCTGAGGAGACTCTTACCTGATATTTAAGGACTTTGGTTGTGCCTGAATTTATATCTCCTATACTATAAATTAACCGACCCCCAGAGTAAGTAGGTACAATCAGCTCTCCATCCAAACGAGAAGAACCTTTTATATACTTAAAACCTGGAGGTAAATAATCTACCAGACTCACTCCAAAGATAGTGCCAGTCTGATTATTATTTAAAGTTATAGCATAGGTAATAATATCTCCTATGTTTACTTCCTTCTTATTAGCTCGTTTTAAAGAATCCGAAGTCCCCGGGTCTTTTATAGAGATTGCCCAAGCTCCATCTCCGGCATTTAAAGTAGAATCTACACTATAAGTAGCAAGCTTAACCACACTTACTGTATCATCATTTTTATTAGCTACATAAAGATAATCCTCATTGGGCTCAATCCCTATGCCTATAGGAGAATTTCCCACAGCTAAATTAGAGGTAGGCCAGAGTCCTCCAGCTGTAATCTTAGTAATCGTATTTGCCCACTCATTGGTAACATAGATAGTGCTACTATCAGAAGTTATAGCTAAACAGCGAGGATAATCCCCTACATTTACAGTAGTCTGAATCCCATTATCAGAAGTCCTTATGACTGTGACATTATCGCTATTCCGATTAGCTACATAGACATAGGTCCCTTGGGGGTCTACTTTCAATCCATAAGGATTAGTACCGGTTAAGTTTATAGTTGCGGAAAGAGTCAAGTTAGAACCAGAGATAGTAAAAACTTTCACTTGATTATCAGAGGCTAAAGCTACATACAACTTACCTCCTGAGACATCCAAACCCATAGGTTGGTCGGTAGGATCAGCCGGATTAGAAGTATTAACAGTATTAACTACAGTATTTGTAGAGGTATCTATTACAGATATAGTACCATCCCCAGTATTAGAAACATAGACATAATTTCCATTAGGATGAACTGTTAAGAATTCCGGAGAATCTCCTACATTAATAGTAGCTACAATAGTATTAGTTGCAGTAGAGATTACTGAGACTGTATGTGTATTTATATTAGGTATATAGGCATAACTATTATCAGGAGTAACCTCTCCGTGGGCAGGACTATCTCCCAAAGAAATGGTTGAGACCACCGTATTATCAGAAGTATCAATTATAGTAGCATTATCATCAAAAAGATTAGCTACATAAACATAATTTCCTTTAGTAATACTAAAGCCCCCAGTTAAGGTGAAACTTCCTCCGTCGGGATTAGTTACTACTACATTTCTTGTGCCTAAAGAAGCTCCGTAACTTATGCTTATATTTACGGTTATCTGAGTAGAAGAATTAACTGTGGTAGAATTAATGGTAATACCTGTACCTGAAAAAGAAACTACAGCTCCAGTCTGGAAATTTGTTCCAGTTATTACTATATCCTCGTTCTGCCTTCCTTGATGTAAAGAATTGGGAGCCAAATTAGTAATAGTAGGCTTATTGCTTATTATTAATCCTGAAGAAAGAGTATAGCTTTCTCCATCAGGATTAGTTACAGTTACATCTCTTAGGCCGGAAGAAGCTGAAGAAGAAACAGTTAAGTTTAAAGAAATCTCTCCGCTTGAGACTACATTAACAGAGCTGATAGTAATATCTCCTCCGCAGATAAAGACATTTGCTCCACTTTTAAATCCTGTACCCTCGATAGTAAATGTCCCGGAGTAGCCTGGACCAACTTGAGAAGGAGAAACAGAGGTTATAGAAAGTTCCTCTTCAGGTGGAGGTGGTGGGGGTGGTGGGGGTGGTGGGGATTCTCCTGAAGAAGGAGGAGTCGGTTCCTGACCCTCTACTACCTGAGTAAACTCTCCAGCAAATAATAAAACTCTCTTCTTCTTACCCCAGACTTCTACTGCTCCTTCATAACAGTATACCTTGGTAATATACTTAGGAAGTTTTTTTCTTTTCTTCTTAAAAGCCTCAACTCCTTTTTCTAATTTCCTTACTCTTTCTTTTCTTACCTTTTTAGGTTCTAATTTTTCTTCTCCTTCTTCTTTACTTAAGCCTTTAGTAAACTTTTGAGGAGAAAGAGGAAACTTGCCTTCTCTTACCTCTGTATACTCTCCTGGTTTAAGAACTATTTTTTTTCCTTGAGCTAACACATAAAGGGGCTCTCCCTCAAAACAATAGACTCTAGTGATATACCTGGAAGGATTAGACCTAACAAGAGGACTATAAGAAAAATACCTATATTTATTAACTTTTTTTGACTTATTAAGAGAGGGGACTCTTTTCTCTTTTGTAAAATAAAAAGGACCTAGAGGGGGATGAGCTTCTCTTATCTCTAAGTATTGACCGGAAGAAATAGTAACAGTCTTATCTTTAGTAAATATATCAAATTCTCCCTGATAAGCATATACTCTAGTAAGATATTTTGGGCTTTGAGCGTAAAAGAGAGAGGGAAAGAAGAGAAGAAAAATTAAAAAAATAAATTTTACTTTTCCTCTAGGAATTACCATCTAAAGCGATACTTAAACCATCTCCTTTCCGAAGAAAAATTCTTCCTCAAAAAAATTCTAAAATCAATATATCACAGCTTTACTTTCTCTACAATATTTTTTTGAAAGATTCTGAAGAATTAAGAAGAAGTTTAAGAAGATAAGACAGAAAATTATCCTTCGATTGTGCAAACTCTGTTTCTTCCTTCCTCTTTAGCTTTGTATAAACCTTCGTCAGCTCTCTTTATTATTGTATTCTCATTATCCTGAGATTTAAAACTTGCTACTCCTAAGCTTATGGTGACTTTATAAGTATTTTGATTCTCATCTCTTACTATGTGAGTTTCTACATTTTTTCTAATTTTCTCAGCTACCTCTATAGCATTATCTAAAGAGGTTCCTCTTAGAAGAATAATCATTTCTTCTCCTCCATAACGGGCTACTACATCCGAAGAACGCACAGAACTCCTTAATACTGAAGCAACTTCTTTTAATACTAAATCTCCTATTTGATGGCCATAAGTATCATTAAAATGCTTAAAATGGTCAACATCGCTCATCACTATACAGAATCTCTTATTGGCTTCAGACCTTGCCATAAGGCACTCGGCTCTTAAAATCATCTTAAAATACCTTATATTATAAAGGCGGGTAAGCTCATCGGTTACAGCTAACTCAAAAAAGGTCTTCTTCTCAATTGAAGCTCTTACAAAATTATAAGTGGCTACTATTAGATAACTGCCAAAGAGAGAAAGAGAAGGCAGAGAAATCTCTATCCAGAGGCGGCTCTTAAAGCAAAGAAAACTTACAATAAAGAAAAGAAACCACAGCAATCCAGTTAAAAGGCTTTCTCTTAGAGGCTTCTTTCCGGAAATAAGCAAGGCAGGAATTAAAGCCATAAGGTAAATAACAAAAAAGTTCATTAATGGAGAGACGGTTTTGATAAAATCTCTGTTTAGGATGTTGCTTATGGTGTTGGCAATAACTCCTACCCCAGGATATTCGGGTTGAAGAGGAATGGGTTTAATATCATAAAGTCCTATAGCTGTAACTGCTACTAAACAGATACTACCCTTTAAGGGTTTAATATCTATTTGAGGGTTCTTTCCTTCTAAAATATCTTTATAAGCAGATAAAATATCAAGGAAAGAGTAATGGACAAATGTCTCCTCCCATCTGCCTTGCCAGTTAATTAACATCTTGTTATCTTCTATTAGGGGTATCTCTATAGGAGGTTTATCATCTGAAAGAATAAGTTTATTTTTCTTTAGGTGAACTTGTTTATAGCCTAAATAATCCATAGCTATTTTTAGAGCTACATGATAATAAATCTGATCCTTTCTCTTAAAAGCAAGTGAGACTCTTCTTAAGCTCCCATCTATATCTGGAGAAATATTTATGGAACCAGTGCCTTTTATATAAGAGGAAAATTCTTCAATAGGAAAAAGAGCTTCCTTAAGCTCAAAACTTCCTTCTTGAAAAACAAAAGGAAGATAAATATTGCCAGCTTCTTTTATAGCCTCACTTAACAGTCTATCCTCCTTCTCGGATGCCTTCTCAGAAAAAATAATATCAAAATAAATATATTTGGCTCCTAATCTATTTAGGGCCTTAATTACAGCAGCATGCCAGCTTCTATTCCAAGGCCATCTCCCCACTCTTAAGATATTTTCATCATCTATCTCTATGATTACTATGTGAGGATTATAGGGAAGAGCGCCTCTTAATCGAAATAAAAAATCTAGGCCTCCTAATTCTATCCGTCTTAGAAAACCTTTAGAGGAGGAAAAAACTATCGAAGAAGCAATAATTAAGGCTATAAGAATGTTTAAGAGGAAGGAATTTTTTAACCTCAAAATCTATCTTTGCCAGATTAAAAAGAAAGAAATAAAGGAAAATCAACTGATTATTCTAAAGTATCAACTTCTACAGCAAATTTTGTTCCTCTTACCCCTACTACTGAAGTGGGAGTCTTTACCTCAAAGCGAGAACCACTCTTAAGCTTCTCAGCTTGAATTAGCACCTTGCCTATAGATAAATCTAACACTGTCACCTTTTTATTAGTAGAAGTATCTTCCTTAAGAATATCTAAAGCTAAAGTTGTTGATTCTCTTAATCTTACCAAAGAGCCTTCCGCATCTCCTTGGATATTTAGAAGAGCAGCACCTACCTTGCCAGTCTTAATAATATCACCTTCAGAAAGAATCATCCCCTCTTCTGCAGGAATCCAGGTAGAAGAATCTTTTTTCATCACTTGCACATCCCCGTCTACTTTTATAACCTTGGCTATCCTATCTTTTAAAGTGCCTTGAGCAAAGCAAAGACCTAATGTTCCTATTAAGATTACAGCTAGTATTAAAAATTTTTTCATGATTTCACCTCCCCTACCTTCCTAACCATTTAAGGATAACATAAATTTCTATAAAAGTCAACTCGATTTACCTAAACCCTTTGCTTCCATAATAACCTCAGCAACCTCTCTTACTGCTCCCTTGCCTCCTCTATGCTTAGTAACCAAATCAACCACTTCTTTAAGCTCTTTTGCCGCATCGGCCACAGCAAAAGATACCCCTACTCTTTTTGCCACTTCTACATCAATAAGGTCATCACCTAGGAAAGCGGTTTCTTCTTTAGTTACTTTATATTTCTGAAGTATCTTGCTTAGAACCTCCTCTTTGGGATATCCCCAAAAAATGTCTTTTATCCCCATATCCTTTGCTCTTCTTTTCACAACCTTAGAATTCTTAGCACTTAAAATAACTACATCTAAACCCATCTTGGTAAGCAAGAATATCCCTAAGCCATCTTTAACATTAAAAACCTTTAATTCTCTCCCTTTATCATCATAAATGATACTTCCTTCAGTCAAAACTCCATCCACATCCAATATTAACAACTTAACCTTCTTTATTTTCTCTATTATATCTTGCCTCATCCTCTTATAAGTATTAGACTTTAACTTTTAAAGTTCTAATTTTTCCCTCTTCTATATTAGTCCTGCCTTCAACAAGTCCTGAACATCTAATAATCCTACCACTCTTCCTCTCTTATCTACTACTGGGACCTCATCAATCTTCTTATCTTCCATAATCCTCATAGCTTCGGTAGCTAACATCTCTTTTCTTACCACTATGGGGGTCTTGGTCATTACCTCCTTTATCTCTCGTTTAGAAAGATTAGGGTCTCTCTCCAAATGTCTTCTTAAATCTCCATCAGTAAAGATTCCTAACACTTTTCTGTTTTTATCTACCACCACAGCTGCTCCGGCTCTAGCCTCTGTAATAGCTACTAAAACTTTAGAGACCAGAGTGTTTTCTCTAACTAAAGGATTTTGTCTTCCTTTGCGCATACAATCTTCTACTCTAAGAAGAAGTTTTCTACCCAGGCTTCCTTTAGGATGAAAAAAGGCAAAATCTCTTTCTTTAAAACCTTTCAACTTCTGAAGAACAGTAGAAATTGCATCAGATAAAGCCAGCATCACAGTAGTAGAAGTAGTAGGGGCAAGTCCTAAGGGACAAACTTCTTTCTCTACTCTCACATCTAAAACTGTATCTGAATATTGGGCCAGAAATGACTTTTTATTGCCGGTGAGGGAAATTATCTTTGAGCCAATCTTTTTTAGAAAGGGTAACAATATCTTTATCTCTTCAGTCTCTCCGCTATAAGAAAAAACAACCACAACATCCTCTTTTAAGACCCTTCCTAAATCTCCATGAACTGCCTCTGCAGGATGAAGCCAGATGGATGGGGTTCCTGTAGAAGATAGAGTAGCTGAAAACTTCTGAGCAATTATTCCAGCCTTCCCCATCCCTGTTGCCACGACTTTTCCTTTGCAGGATTTAAGAATATCTATGGCTTTAGGAAAGTTCTCATCTAATCTATAAAGGAGAGCTAAAATACCTTGAGCCTCAATCCTAAGAGCCTCCTGAGCCCATTTTATTATCTTCTTATTATCTTTAATTTTCTTCATCTCCAAGAGCTTCTCTTACCTTAAAAACCTCCTTCAGGAGCTTCCTAACTGCAGTAAAATCAATAGAAGTAGCTTTATCAGATAGAGCCTTCCCAGGTTTAGGATGAACCTCACAAAAAAGACCATCTATCCCAAAAGAGACCGCAGCTCTTCCTAAAGGTATTACAAATTCTCTTTGACCCCCCGATTGGCCCCCTCCAGCTGAAGGAAGCTGAAGAGAATGGGTCACATCAAATATTACCGGATAACCAAAAGACCTTAAAATCCCAAAAGAGCGAAAATCTACCACCAAATTATTATAACCAAAAAAGGTACCTCTCTCAGTAAGAAAAATCCTTTTATTTCCGGTAGAGACTACTTTTTCTATTATATATTTCACATCATAAGGAGAGAGGAACTGGCCTTTTTTAATATTTATAATTTTTTGGGTCTTAGAAGCCTCTAAGATTAAATCAGTCTGCCGGCACAAAAAAGCAGGAATTTGAATTACATCTAAGACTCGGGAGGCTTCTTTAACTTGGCTTGTGCAATGAACATCGCTCAAAATAGGTATACATAGCCTTTCCTTTATCCTGTCTAAAATCTTAAGACCTTTTTTCAGGCCTGGGCCGCGAAAAGAATGGAGACTGGTGCGATTTGCTTTATCAAAACTAGCTTTAAATATAAAATTTAAGGGAAACTCTTTTGTAATATCTTTCAAGGCCTTAGCAATCTCATAAGTCAGTTTCTCAGACTCTATCACACAAGGCCCAGCAATGAATATAAACTTATCAATTCTAAATTTCTTAGGCATATCCCTTCTCTATTAAGAGTCTTTCTACTTTAGCTAAGTCTTCTTCCGTATCTATCCCATAAGACTCAAAAGGACTAACCACAGTCTTTATTCTAAAACCCGCTTCCAAAACTCTTAACTGCTCAAGTTTCTCAGCTTTCTCCAAAGGGGAGGGGACTAGATTCTTAAATATATAGAGAAAATCCTTGGTGTAGGCATAAATTCCTATATGTTTGAAATAGGTAGGCTTAGAGTCCTTATCTCTTAAAAAAGGAAGGCTAGCTCTTGAAAAATATAAAGCAAAATTATCTTTATCTATTACAACTTTTACTACATTGGGATTATTTATCTCTTCCTCATCCTCTATCTCTTTTACTACTGTAGCCATTTGTAATTGGGGATCCTGAAGCATAACCTCCGCTAAAGAATCTATAACCGAGGGATGAATCAGGGGTTCATCAGCTTGAATATTTACTACAATCTTAGTCTCTATTGAAGAAACTACCTCACAGATTCTTTCTGTTCCTGAGGAATGCCCTACAGAAGTCAAAATTGCCTTTGCCCCAAAACTCTCTGCTTCTTTCTTAAGTTCTTCTGAGTCTACAGCAATTATTAAATCCTCTAAATTTTTAGCTTTCTTAGCTGAAGTCCAAGTCCACTCTAGGATTGTCTTGCCTAGAATCTTTCTCAAGAGTTTCTGAGGGAGCCTCTTGGAAGAAAGCCTTGCTGGGATAACCCCTAATACTTCCATAATGGTTTAGGATATTTTTTGGATATGAACTTTATGAAAATAACTATTTAACCTCTCTCTAAGCTCCTTAACTGAGGTAGAAGCCACCCCTAATTTTCCTACAACTATTCCAGCAGCAAAGTTAGCTAAAAAAGCTGCCTCTAAAAAAGAGGCTCCTAAAGATAAAGCTAAGCTAAACACAGCAATAACTGTATCCCCGGCTCCCGAAACATCAAAAACCTCTAAAGCGTATGTAGGTAAATGAAAAATTCTTCCTTCTCTAAGAAAAAGTCTCATACCCTCCTCCCCCAAAGTAATCAATAAACAAGAAGGCTGAAGTTTCTTCATCAATATCTCTCCTAAAAGATTAAGCTCCTCAGATTTTCTAATTTTAAAATTAGCTGCGTATTGAGCCTCTTTAAGATTGGGGGTAAGAGCAGTCACCTCTTTGTAATAATCGAAATGTTCTTCCTTAGGGTCGACTGTAATGATTTTCTTTCTCTTTTTGGCCAAAGAGATAACCTCTTTGAGAAGATAAGGATTAATCACTCCTTTGGCATAATCTTCTATAATTATAGAATCAAACTCATCAATCTTCTTCTTTACAAAATTTATAATTTTTTTATTAGTCCTTGGAGAAAGTTCCTCAACACTTTCCCAATCAATTCTTACCACCTGCTGATGCTGAGCAATAACTCTAGTTTTCAGGGTAGTAGGCCTTTCTTTACAGGTAAGGATACAGTCTCTATTTATCTTCTCTTTCCTAAGTAACTCTAAGACCTTCTTAGCATAAAGGTCCTGCCCCACTATCCCGGAAAGAATTACTCTTGCTCCTAAAGAAGAAAGATTATAAGCCACATTACCAGCTCCCCCTAAAAGATAATTCTCTCTGTTTGCCCAAACTATGGGAACTGGGGCTTCCGGAGAAAGCCTTTCTGCTCTTCCCCAGACATAATGGTCTAAGATTATATCTCCTATTACTAATATCCTGGCTTTTTTAAACTTAGAGATAAGCTTAAGAAGGTTTTCTTTCTTTAAATACCTTTTCATCTTAAGGGTTTAAGAGTAATTGATACAATAAAGGAAACATTATCTCATGATGCCCTATAAAGTAATAACCCCTTCCTTCTGTGGGTCTATTAACTATATTCTGATAAGCTCTATACATTGTATAAGTATCAAAATTTGCTGCCGTAAAATTCTTAACCTTAAACCCTAAATTCCTAGCTAAATTTAAAGCCTTAAGAAAAACTTCGGGGATTATAACTGCTGAGCCAAAATTTATTATAACTCCGCCTTCCAATTGAGAGACCGCGTCTTTAAATCTATGAAAATCTTTAAAGGAAGCAAAACCAATGCTTGCTCCATCAGCCCAAGGATGCTGATGGACAATATCAGTACCAATCCCTACAAATACACAGAAAGGAATTCTTTTTTTATAAGCCCAATAGAGGGGACTATAGTTTTTATATCTTAGGTTTTTCTCAGTTATAAGTTTACCCAGAGACTCACCCAAGCCTAAATCATTCTTATAAGCTCTTCTAGCTGCCTCATTAATGAAAAAACCAGTCTCTTCAGCCATTCCAAACATCCCTTTCCTAAGATTCTCAGCTACATCCTCAGAAGTCTTACCACAAAAAGCTATCTCAAAGTCATGGATAACTCCAGCCCCGTTAGTAGCCAAACAGCTAATAAAGCCCTTCTTTATTAAATCCACTAATAAAGGAGAGAGGCCACACTTGATAAGATGAGCTCCATAAGTAAAAATTATCTGCCTTCTTTCTCTATGAGCCTTTTTAACTTTAGAAACGAAACTCTTTAAATCTCTACCTACTAAAATATCAGGAAGGCTCCTAAGAAAAGAGGAGAAATCTTTTGACTTCGTCGGTTTAGCAAATTGCTCAATATTTACCTTACTCTTTCTCTTTCTAAGAGGGTATAATTTTGGCTTCATTAAAAAGAGATTTTATCACATAAATAATAAGTTAGCAAATCAATTTCTTGGCTAAGGAGAAAACTTCCTGGGGCTTTATCATCTTAAGGCAGAGAAAACCCTTCTGACAATTATGAGCTAAGCAAACTTTACAGCCTACATCCTTATGGATATAAGAAGAATTCTCTCCCAAAGGTTTCCATCTCTGAGGAGAAAGCCCTGAATCATTTCTCCCAAAGAGAGAAATAACCGGCTTCTTAAGAGCCCAGGCTATATGGATTAGGCCTGAATCATTCCCTATAAATAGAGAAAGTCTTCTAAAGAGAGAGAATATCTTAGGCAAATCTAATTTCCCAGTTAAATCATAAAAAAACTCCTTAAACTCCTCTTGAAAACTCTGAGTTAAATATTTCTCCTTCTCCTGGGCAATCACTAAGATTTTTGCATCTAAGTTATCTTTAAGGAGTTTAGCCAAAGAAGCAAAGTAAGAAGCCGGCCATATCTTGGAAGGACAGCTCGCCCCAATCCCTAAGGCTATAATTCTTTGCTTTTTATTATCTAAATTATGTTCTTTTAAAAAATCTGCTACCCACTTCTCTGAAGACTCATAAAAGGGGATAAAAACTTCCGAAGAGTATATCTTAACTCCTATAGTCCTCAAAATATCCAAAGAATACTCAAGCTCATGTTTCTTTCCTTCATCTTTTATGCAAGGGAGTCTCTTACTTAAAAGAAAACTCAGTTTCTTATCCCAGCCTACTCTAAAAGGGATCCCAGCAAAGAAAGTTATAAGATGTGCCCTATTTGTAGGATGGAGAATTATTGCCCAATCAAATCTTTTTCTTCTTAAATAGAAAGAAAATCTTATAGAATTAAGCCA
>CAZSAI010000001.1:13801-37999 GCA_964604895.1 uncultured Planctomycetia bacterium | reverse complement strand
AATCTTAATGACTAATAAGCTGGGTAATCTTAAGGATAGGCAAGAATAGAGAAACCACTATTCCCCCAATAACTATCCCTAAAAACCCTATAATCAAAGGTTCAATCATCGAAGTTAACCCTGCTACCGCAGCGTCTACCTCCTCTTCATAGAATTGAGCAATTTTAGAAAGCATCTCTTCTAATTTTCCGGTTTTCTCTCCCACAGCAATCATCCTTATTACCATCGGAGGAAATACCCCGCTTCTAGCTAAGGGCTCAGAAATAGACTCTCCTTCCTGAACAAACTTCTTGGCTGAAGCTACTGCCTCCTCTACTACTTTGTTGCCGGCAGTCCTTCCTACTATATCTAAACTCTGAAGTACTGGAACCCCACTGCTAACTAGGGTAGAGAAGGTTCGGCAAAATTTAGCTACAGCTATCTTCCTAATAAGCTCTCCTATTATGGGGAGTCTAAGAAGTCTCTCATCAATCTTTCTTTTACCTTTGGGGGTGGTAGAAAGTTTTTTCAACACTATCCCTAATACTATCAATACTCCTAATATCAGCAAGAACCATCTTCGAGAAAAATCACTTATCCCAATAAGAACTCGGGTAGGAAGAGGAAGTTCTCCTCCCAACATATCAAATATTCCTTTAAAAGTAGGGATTACTTTTAAAATTAAGAAAGCGGTAATCACTATAGCCATAGAAATTACGATTATAGGATAAGCTAAGCTTGAGCGTATTTTTCTTTGAAGACTTAGGGCATCCTCTATATACCCGCTTACTCTATTTAGAATCTCAGCTAACTTTCCTGAAGCTTCACCTGCTCTTACCATACTTACATAAAAATCTGAAAAAACCTTAGGAAATTTAGCTAAGGCAGAGTTAAAGGAAGTACCTTCTTTCACATTTCTTAAAATCTCTAGAATCACTTGTTTAAAGTAAGGGTTTTTAACCTGCTCTGAAAGTATCTCTAAAGCCTGAACTAAGGGTATACCACTCTCAATAAGGGTGGTAAGCTGACGGGAAAAGACAACAATCTCATCCGGCTTTACCTTCCCTGAAGTTACTCTTCTAGCCTTGCCTTTCTTTTTATTTATAGAAATAATAAGCAAGCCTTGAGAATGAAGAAACTCCTGAACTTTCTCTAAAGAAGTTTCTTCAATCAGGCCCTTAGCAACTTTTCCTTCCTTTGTTCTTACTCTATATTCAAATAAAGCCATCTTATCTGCCTACCTCCTATAGAAAGGGTATTTTAAGTATGTTTAGGATTTTGAAATTTAGGGTTCTTTATCTAAGTTACTCTAAAAACTTCTTCCAAAGAAGTAATTCCTCTAAACGCTTTATCTAAGACATCCTCTCTTAAAGTTCTAAAATTTAGATTTTTCTGAGCATAATTTATTATCTCCTGCTCCGAAGCTCTAGCCACAATCATCTCTTTTACCTTATCATCAACTAACAACACCTCTAATACCGCCTCTCTCCCAAAGTATCCCGTCTGCCGGCACAAACTACATCCTTTACCAATATAAAAATTTATTTCTTTATCTTTAAGACTCAGCTTCTCTAGCACTTTAGGAGAAACTTTATAAGAGACTTTACACTTATTGCAAATTTTCCTACAAAGTCTTTGGGCAGAAGTCATAACTAAAGAAGAAGCTAAAAGATAAGGCTCAATCCCCATATCTATTAATCTTGTAATTGCACCTACAGAATCATTAGTATGGAGAGTAGAGAGGATAAGTTCTCCAGTTAAAGAGGCTTTAATGGCAATATCGGCGGTCTCAGAATCTCTAATCTCTCCCACCATAATTACATCAGGAGATTGCCTTAGCACCGAACGTAAACAACTAGCAAAAGTAAGTCCTATCTCCGGATAGACTTGAATCTGAGTAATCCCCTCAACTTGATACTCTACTGGGTCTTCTATTGTAACAATATTTCTTTGAGGAGTGTTTAAGTGATTAATCACCGAATAAAGAGTAGTAGATTTTCCTGAACCAGTGGGCCCAGTAACTAAAAGAATTCCAAAAGGCCTTTTTAAAGCCTCTTCAAAAAGCTGACGCGGTCCTTCAGAAAAGCCCAACCTCTCTAATCCAATAGATAAATTTGACTTATCTAAAGCCCTTAAGACAAACTTCTCTCCGTATTTAGTAGGCAAAGAAGATACTCTAAAATCAACCTCTCTTTCTTCTAACCTTACTTTAAACCTTCCATCTTGAGGGACTCTTGATTCAGTAATATTAAGAGAAGACATAATCTTAAGTCGAGCAATTATGGCATTCTGATTCTTCTTAGGAAGAGTAAAAGCCTCATGCAAGACCCCGTCTATTCGATAGCGAACCTTAATCCTATCCTCTTCAGGCTCAATATGAATATCTGAGGCTCTACGATTTAACCCTTCAGAGACTATCAAATCAACTACCCTTACTATAGGGGGCTTACTACTTTCAGCTACTATATCGTATCCAATGATTGTCTCTGCCTCTTCTAAGACCTGGGCATCCGGTGCTTCTTTATTTTCAAATATCTTTAAGAAATTCTCAGGGCTCTCCTTTTTATAAATCTGCTCTAAAGCTCGCTTTATCTGAGAAGGCTTGGCTAATACCAAATCTATGTCTGCGCCTAATTTAATCCTTAAATCATCTAAAGCAAGAAGGTCTAAAGGGTTAGCTACTGCTAAGGTTATAACATTCTTAATTTTAGAAATGGGAAGAACCTGATATTGGTAAGCTAACTCGGGAGGGAGTACCTGGGCTTGAGACTTATCAATTTTAAATCTGCTTAAGTCGAAATAAACTAATCCTGTCTCCTGAGAAAGAAAACTGCAGTATTCATCCTCACTTAAAAAACCTTTCTCTTCTAATCTTTTTCTAAACTCTTCTAAATTCTTAGATTCTTTAAAAAGCTTAAAAACTTCTTCTTTATTTATATTCTTCTTAATCAATAAATCCCTCAGTTTTTCTTTTAAATTAGCCATATCCTAATCTTGAGCAGTTACTCTCAAAACTTCTTCTAAAGAAGTAAGTCCATTTCTAAGCTTTAAGGCTGCATCTTCTCTTAAGGTTCGCATCCCTTCCTGGCGAGCCTTTTCTTTAAGGGAGGACTCTGAAGCATTCTTTAATATTAGTTCTTTTATCTCTTCACTTATCTCTAAAAACTCACAAATACCTATTCTTCCTTTATAACCTGTATTACCACATTTTTTGCATCCTTTTGGTTTATAAACCTTAACATCTCTTGCTAATCCTAAAGTTTTCCTTAAATATTCAGGAACTTCTCCTTCCTCTTTGCAACTCTCACATAGTTTCCTTAAAAGCCTCTGAGCTATAACCCCCAATAAAGAAGAGGTGACCAAGAAAGGTTCAACCCCCATATTCACTAAGCGGGTTACTGAACCGCAAGCTGTAGTTGTATGGATAGTAGTTAAGACTAAGTGGCCAGTAAGGGCAGCTTTTATAGCTATATCTACAGTCTCAAAGTCTCTAATTTCTCCTACCATAATTATATCTGGATCCTGCCTTAAGATTGAACGGAGAGATGAAGCAAAAGTAAGTCCTACCTCAGCTCGAACCTGAACTTGATTTATTCCTTTAAGTTCATACTCAATAGGGTCTTCCACTGTAATTATATTCTTCTCCGGTGAATCGATATATTTTAAGATGGAATAGAGAGTAGTGGTCTTTCCGCAACCTGTAGGTCCACAAGAGATAATCATCCCGTAAGGCCGGAGACAAACTTGTTTAATTCTCTCTACCGTATCCTCCTCAAAACCCAAAACATCTAAGTTTAACAAAGCCTGAGTCTTATCCAAGATTCTTAAAGCTACCTTCTCCCCTAAGACTGAGGGAACAATCGAAACTCTAAAATCAACATCTCTTGAACCTATCCTCATCCTAAATCTTCCGTCTTGAGGAAGTCTATGCTCAGCAATATCCAAATTAGCCATAACCTTTATTCGAGAAGTTATTAAAGGGTGCATATTTAAAGGAGGAGCTTCTCTCTCCTGAAGAATTCCGTCTATTCGAAATCTAATTCGCATCTTCTTCTCCAACGGTTCTATCAATACATCTGAGGCTTTCTCCTCTACAGCATTTCTCAAAATAAGATTAGTAATTTTTACTACCGGGCCTTCTTTAACTTCTTTAAGAACAACTGTTTCTTCCTTTTCCGGCTTCTTTTCTTCTTGAATCAATTCTAATTTAGAAGAAGGAGCCTTCTCTAAGATACTTTCTATCTCTTCCTTTGCTGATTCTTGATAGAATCTGGATATAGCATCCTCTATATCCACTGAAGAAGCTAAAACTGGATTAATCTCTAAACCCGTGAGTCTCTTCAAATCATCTAAAGCAAAAATATTTAGAGGGTCAGAAATAGCTACAGTAAGGGTATTACTTATCTTTCCTACAGGGACAACTTTATATTTACGGGCATAGTGAGAGGGAAGGACCTTAATCAGCTCCTCAGAAATTTTAAATCGAGAAAGCTCAACCGGAGGGATTCCCAAATCCTTAGAAAGGATAAGAAGAAGCGATTTCTCATCAACTAGACCCAATTTCAATAAAACTTCCCCTAAACTTCCTCCAGTCTCTCTCTGAAGTTCTAAGGCCTTATTTATGTCCTCCTCACTTACTAGCTTACTTTCCTTTAAAGTCTTTAGTATTTTCTCCTTAAGCCGCATCTTCTTTATAGAATCTCTCAATTGCTCCTCTTATATCAGAAGCAGTAGCTACAAATACTTGCACCTCTGACTGAGAAATATATTCTACATCATCGATAGCCTGAGGATTTAAAGGATTGGCCATAGCTATAGTTAAGGTGCTGCCAATCTTATCTATAGGGACAAGGCAGTACTGAGAGGCAACTTGTTTAGGAATCATCTTTAGGAGGTCTTTAGGAATCTCGTAATTCTGTAAAGGAAGGTAAGGAAACCCATACTGTAAAGAAAGAATGTAAGCAATATCTTCTTCTTTAGCAAAGCCTAAAGAGACTATTACCTCTCCAATTAAACCTCCTTTTTCTTTTTGAACCTTAAGAGCTTCCTCAAGTTGAGCTCTATTAATTATTCCTTTCTCAATTAAAAGTTCTCCTAAAGGCTTATCTATTTTTCTCTTAAAATACTTCATAGCCTTATACTAAAGAAGAGGCTTTCTTTATAAGCTCTTCTGCTGAAACTCCATCTATAGGATTTTCAGCAACTGAAAAAGTTAAATTTAAAGCCTCTAAAGAAGCCTCCTCTTTAATCTTAGAAACCAACATAGAAGCCTGCCTTTCCAACTGAGCTTTGCTCTTCTCAGGAGCAATTATTCCTAAAGTATCTTCAGATAATCTTGCTGGTTTCTGCCCTATCTCTAAATTATCTCTTATAATACTGGCTATCTTCTTAAGGTCGGATTCCAAAGAAAGAACCCCTAATCTTTCTATACACTCTTTAAAATTCTTAATCTTAATAAGAATAAACCCACAAGGTCTCTGATTAGCAATTGCTCTCTTAATCTCTTCATCCAATCTTTCCTTAGCAAATCTCTCATTATAAAGGCCGGTTAAGGGGTCTTTTATCTCCAGGTCTTTTATCTTCTCAGACATCTTGCGGTGTTCTACTATAAAAGTAATATGTTTAGAAAAAACAGTTAAAGTTTCTATCTCTTCTTCAGAGAAAGAAAAGTCTGAGGTACTATTTCCTGCACCTAAAATTCCTATTACCTCTTTCCTTAAAAATATAGGAAGTAAAATTAAATTATCTACCCCTAAAGTATTTGTAGAAAATTCCTGAAGTTCCTTATTAAAGCGATGGCTCTTATCTACAATAAGAACTTCTCCCCTCTCAAGAAGAGGTTTAAGAAATGACTCACTTTTAGAAAGAGGCCCAAGTTCTATCTTCTGATTTGATTCTATAGCCTCAAGAAAAAAATCCTCTCTTTCTAAATTAAGAAGAATAAAACTTAGCTGAGGGTTTAAGATGTCCCTAATCCTTCTGACAACTAAGCTAAAAATTTCTTTTATCTCTGTTCCTTGGGAAACTAAATCATTTATCTGAAGAATAGTAGAAAGTAAGGAAACCTTTTTAGAAACCTCCTCATTAAGCTTTTCTGTGCTTTTACTGATTTCTTTTAACTCTTGGAAACTCTTCTTAATCTTTATAGACATCTTATCGAAAACCTCATCTAAAAGTTTAACTTCATCTTCAGTAGGTTCGACCTCTCCTACCAAAGAAAATTTTTCCTGAGTCTTTCTGATAATACTAGAAATGGAGTTAAAAATTTGAACAATTATCCACCATCCTAAAAGAATATTTACTCCTAAGATAAGGTAGGTATAGGAAGGCAAATTCTTATAAGCCAAATAAAAACCAATTACTAAAATAGGCAAAAGAGAAATAAGGCAAAATGCTATAAGAATTTTTCTTTTTAGAGAAAGATGTTCTAAAGATAACCTTAATTTAGTCATAATTTCCTCCTAGCCTAAATTTAAAAAATAGATAATTTCTATATCAGTAAAATAAATCCTTCTTTAATATAATAATATTTAATTTCTTCCTATCCAAATAAGCTATCTAAGTCTTTTGTGTCTTCTTAAGGTTGCTTCTAAAAGACCTAGGCCTGTCTCTAAATCCTGAGTTTTGTAAAATACCCCAGAAATCCCTAAGGGCTCTAGTTTCTTCATTTTTTCTTCATCCACATAAGCACTTATAATTATTACTGGGAGTTCCTTATCAAACTCTCTTATTTTAGTTAAAGTCTCTACCCCATCCATTCCCGGCATATTTAAATCTAAAAAAACAACATCCGGCTTCTTTTCTTTAACCATCTCTATCCCCTTCTCTCCATCAGAAGCTACAATTACATAATAGCCTTTAGAGCCAAACCAGAAAGCCATAGGTTTAGTAAAATCGGGTTCATCATCAATTAAAAGAACTTTTACCTCCTTCTCCATAACCACCTCTTTAAGATTTTACCTATTCTCTATTGGTAAAGTAAAAATAAATCTTGCTCCTTTACCTTCTTCACTTTCGGCCCATATCTTACCCTGGTGAAGTTCAACTATTTCCTTGGCTATAGAAAGTCCTAACCCCGTACCAGTTATCTCTGTAGATCTTGAGGAAGAGACCTGATAAAATTTATCAAATATTTTCTTTAAATCTTTCTTAGGGACACCAGGACCAGTATCTTCTACGCTTACTCTTATTAAATCTCCCTCTTGAGAAGCTCTAACTTTAACTCTTCCATTATTAGGCGTAAATTTCAAAGCGTTCCCAAGGAGGTTGTTAAGGACCTGAAGGATTCTATCTGGGTCGATATTAAGCTGGGGAAGACCTTCTTCGACATCTTTAATGAGCTTTATTGATTTACTATTAGCCCAATTTTGGAAATTTTCTAAAACCTCTCCTATTATGTCTTTTATTGAAGAAAGTCTCTTATTAAGAACCATTCTCTTTGCTTCTAACTTAGAAATATCCAACAAATCATTGATTAAATTAGAGAGTCTTTTAAGATTTCTTTGAGCAATAGAAAGAAATTCTTCTTGCTCTTTGGATAAAGAACCCGCACTTCCACTCAAGAGCAAAGATAGAGATTTATCCATAGCTACTAAGGGAGTCCTTAATTCATGAGAAACATTGGCAATAAACTGGGATTTTAGTCTATCCAATTCTTTCTGCTTAGTAATATCACTTAAAACTGAAACCATCCCGATGGTTTGGCCCTTTTCATTCTCTATAACGGCAGTACTTGCTCTTAATATCTTCTTAGTCTCATCATCTTGACTTACTAGCTCTATCTCCTTCTCTTCCCTCTCAGGAGCACCCTTTATCATAGAAATCAACTGCTCTTTCCTGAGTCCTTCCAAAATAGGCTTACCTAATTTATCCCTTTTATCTACACCCAGAAGTTTCTCCGCTGCAGGATTAAGCATAATAACTTTTCCTTGAGAATCAACCACCACCAAACCCTCAGCTATACTTTTAACTATAGCTTCTGTACTCTTCTTCTCAGCTAAGACTTTCTTATATTTTTTCAAAGCTATCTCTTCACTTTTAGACTTCTCATCAATTATCTTCTGATATTTTTTAGCTAATTCTTCCTTACTCTTGGTGAGTTTCTCTTGAAGTTCTTTACTGACTACTGAATAGATAGCCTTACTTACCTCTTTACCTTTATACTTTGAATCTACTGCCTCGGTTAGTTTCTCATAAATCTTCTCTTTTAAGGAATCATCTTCCAAGTCTATATAAAAACCTTCCTCTGACTTTTCTAAACCCTCTCTACTGGTTCGCCAAGTCTCTACCGCTTTAGCTATAAAGAAAGCGATAGTTATGCTTAGCACTGCTATTATAATATATGGCCACATAAGTTTTTCTAGTTTAAATATACTTGATTAAAAAGAGAGTGTCAATGGAAACTTGCTTCCACTTCTAAAAAATTAACTACTAAGAGCCTTTCTAAAAATAAAGCCTAATTCCTCCAATTCTTCTCTCCACAAGCTTATAAATAAATTTAAGATTCTAAAAACTACTGGGGGCTAGCTGTGTCGATACAAGTCTAAGGAGAGAACAGTCTTTATGCTCTGAAGAAGTTGATGATTGGTAAAGGGTTTGGGAAGATAAAAATCAGCATCAAAACTATAACCTTTTTTAATATCCTCCAACCTATCTTTTATAGATAAAATAATTACTGGGATTCGAGAGGTTATATTCTCCCTTATCCACTTAAGAACCTCAAAACCATTGGCTTTAGGTAAAATAAGGTCTAACAAAATAATGTCAGGCTTTATCTCTACTGCTTTGGCTTTAGCTTCTTCTCCATCAAAAGCTGAAAATACAATAAAACCTTGTTTGGTTAAGAAATTCCCTACCGCCTCAACTGTATCCTTCTCGTCGTCTACTATTAAAACTTTCTTACCCATTTTACTTATCTTCTCATATTTCTAAAGATAAATCAAGAATTATTCAGCTTAATACTGCCAGCCAGAGGAAAGCGATTATAATACAATAATAGCCAAATATATCTAAGCGAGCTCTCTTAATAAACAAATGTAATAATAATAAAGCCAGGTATCCAGTAATAAAAGCAAGGAGAAAAGCTTCTCCATATTTAAATAGAGAAGACAAACTGACTCCTTCTCTAATCTCAAAAAGGAAAGAGCCAAATATTATAGGGATAGAAGCCAAAAAAGAAAATCTAAAAGCTTCTTCTTTATTAATCCCCCTAAACAGTAAAGTAGAGATGGTTATACCTGAACGAGAAATTCCGGGAATTATAGCTATACTTTGAGTAAGACCTAATATTAAAGAATCTAAATAAGTAGGACTGCTTTTTTCTTTTGCATTTATTCTTCTATTAGCAAATATCAGGATTAGGCCGTTAACAAACAAAGCAACAATTACAAATTTATAATAAGAAAACACGCTCTCAAAAAAGCCCTCTCCCACAAAACCTACTGCCCCAGTAACTAAGGTAATTATCAGGATCTTCTTAAGTAGATCGAGGTTCTTTAGGACTTTGATTATATCCTTAAAGAAAAATACTATCAGAGAAAACATAGTCCCCAAATGCAAGACTGTATAAAATAACAAATCTGCTTTCATCGAAAACACTCTGTTAAAAATTACTAAATGCCCTGAACTTGATACAGGCAAAAATTCAGTTAAGCCCTGAACTATTGCCAAAATTGTAGATTTATCCATACTTTAAGAAACTAAAGAAACTCTCGAGAAACATAATCATAAAAAAGAAATCCCTTCTTTGTAAGCCTAACTCCGTAGATTTTAGAATCCTTTCTTTTAAAAGTAAGCAATCTCTCTCTTAACAATCTATTAAAATTAGCCTCTTCTATTTCTAAGAAATCAAAGCCCGTAAATTTCTTAAATTCCTTAAAGTTTATCCCTCCTCTCATTCTTAAGTTTAATACAGCTGTCTCTTTTGCTCTTTTAAGAGGAGGAAGTTCTTCCTTCTCTATAAAAATCTCATTTTCTTGACCCCTCTCTATTGCCTCTATATATTGGTAAATATCAAGGATATACTTCTTTCTTACTCCCTCAATATAGCTTACTGCTGAGGGCCCAATCCCTAAATAAGGGGCATTTTCCCAATAAATTAGATTGTGTCTACACTCATAGCCCCTCTTGGAGAAATTAGAGACCTCATAGCGAAAGAATTTTTCTCTTTCTAGATACTCTACAGCATATTTATATATTTGAGCCTCTTCCTCTTCCGAGATAGGAGTAAACTCCCTATTCCTGAGTCTTAAGAACAAAGGAGTAGATTTTTCATAAGTAAGAGAATATAAAGAAATGTGTTTTATAGGCAAAGTTACCACCAGTTCTAATTCTTTCTTCCAAAGGTTAAAATCTTTGTTAGGAACCCCGTAAATTAAATCGACATTTATATTTTCAAAACCTACCTCTTTTGCTAAACTTATTGCCTTAAGAGCCTCTTCAGAAGTATGGAGTCTAGCTAAGAATCTCAGCACTTTATCATCAAAAGACTGAACCCCTACACTTAGGCGGTTTATCCCTAACTCTAAAAGAAGTTTCAACTTCTCTCTGCTTAGACTTTCAGGGTTAGCCTCAAAGCTAGCTTCTTGCATTTTAGATAATTCCAAACTCTTTAATAATCTCTCAAGGAGCTTCTCAGCTAATACTGAAGGTGTTCCCCCGCCGATATAGAGAGTAGAAAAATTATAACCTTTCTCTTTAAAATTTCTAATCTGCTTTATTAAAACTTCGATATACTTTCTGGCTAGCTCCTCCTCATACTCTATACTATAAAAATCACAATAAGAACACTTCTTTCGACAGAAAGGGATGTGAATATAAAGAGGAATTGAAGTTGACATAGATTAGAACTTAAGGAATTTAAACAATTGTCTAGCTATTCCCAATATTTAATTTTAAAAACTTAAATCTTAAAGTCAAAAATTAGGCGTAATTATAAATGTTTTGTAAGCTCAACTAACTTATAGATAACTTCTCTTCCTAAAAGTTCACCTAAGAGACCTCCTTTAGCCTGAGATTCGCCAAAGTTTTGAGTAGAATCTTTAAAATTCTGAAGATAAATTAAAAGAGGGACTGGGTCAGAGGTATGAGCTTTTACTTTGCAGACTGTAGAATGGTCGGCTGTCACACAAATTATAAAATCTTCTTTCTTAATCTTCGAAAGTAAAGTTCCAAAAAAATGTTTATCTATTAACTCTATTATCTCTTTCTTCTTTAAAAAATTGCCATCATGGGCAGGCTCATCCGGTCCTTTTATATGGATATATAAACCATCGAATTCCTTTATGTTCTGGCAAGCTAATTTTGCCCATAATTCATAATCCTCTTTAAGATTACCTGAAGCAAGAGGCACATCCACAATTCTCATCCCACAAAGTAGAGCTATCCCTTTCTCTACCGGCATCTGAACAAAACAGCCAAACTCTAAACCTGTAGTCTCTTTTATAGGCCTAAATTTAGGAAGACTATCTCCTCCATCCCGAGCTAATATCACATTGGCAGGAAGCTTATCTTCACTTATTCTTTTTTTGTTTATCTCTGAGGCTTCCAGAACCTTCCGAGATTTCTCAGTAAATTCGTTAAGAAGTTTTGCTGATAATTTAGCTTTCTCATCATTCTTAAAGCCCTCTAAAGGTTTTGAGAATTTTAAGAAAGGTTCAAATTTCTCCAAAGCTACCCCAAAGACTCCTTCCTTTCCATAAGCAGGATCAGTATTAGTAATATTTCCTGAGAGTCTTCCTTCTTTTTTAATAAGTAAGACCCCTCTGTGGCCAATAGTATTTTTAAATATAAAACTTGCTCCTTCTAATTTTACTTTTTCATTAATCTCTTTTGAAAGTTGGGTAGCTTCCTGAGTAGTTAGGTTTCTCCCCACTCTTCTATCTAAAATTTCCCAAGAATCTTCCTTACAGGTAGCAAAGTTTACTCTTAAAGCTAAATCTCCTTCCTCTACATCTAAACCTTCAGCAAAACACTCCAAGGGTCCTCTTCCAGTATAGGCCCTTTCTGCTTCATACCCTAAAAGAGAAATTACTGCTATATCTGATTCCGGAGCCACTCCCTTTTTAACTGGATAAATTAAGCCTTGAGAGCCTTCCTTAGCTAAAGAATCTAAAAATGGGGTATAAGCAGATTCAAGAGGAGTCTTTCCTCCTAATTCTTCTAAAGGTAAATCTCCCAACCCATCTAAGATGATATAAAAAATCTTCTTCATTTTTCAACTCCTTTCTTTATAATAAAATTAGAATTTAAATTTTAAGATATTTTAATTTAAGGAGAGTTTTTGTCAAGAAGACTTTGAAGTTCTTTCCCAGCTCTACTGGAAAAGGAAAGAATTTGATTACCAGACTTTAGAAAGATTGCCCCGAAAATCTTCAATTATTAATTTCCAATTTCTAATGAATTTTTTAATTATTTTAATTTTTAATTGAAAATTTATCCATTGAAAAATCCATTGAAAATTTAAAATTAGAAATTAAAAATTTTTTAGGAAAGGCTAAGAATAAATTAGAATCTCCTCCTAACTTTACACTTTATTTTGAAAGTTAAATGTAAAGTGACCTTTTCACAGATTGGGAAAAGGTTCAACTTTGACTTGACTGCTCTCTTCTTCAAAAATAATCCTTTGATATTCTTAAAACCAGGAAACAATAATAGAAGAATATCAAGGCATCTTATTAACTTAACTCTAACACTTAGAATACCCACAGGAAGCACAAGAAATGCATCCCTCCTGATACCTCAAAGAAGCTCCACAATCTGGACAGACCCCTACAATATTTACCTCTTCTAAGGAAACAAAACTCTTTTTTTCTTTTCTATTTAAAGAATGAACCTTCTCAACCTCTAAAGGAACCTCTACCTTAGTTAGAAAATTCTGATCATTTAATCTTTTTTCCAAAACCTGAGCTATAGCATCAGCACAGGAAAAAATCTTTTTACCATTAGCCCAAGAAGGAGAAGGGCATCTTATTCCTTTAAGTTGTTCGATGATTATTCTTAAATCAATTCCTCCCCTTAAAGCTAAAGAGATGAGTCTGCCTACTGCCTCCAGCTGAGAAGCAGCACAGCCTCCGGCTTTACCCATCTGAGTAAATACTTCAAAAAAATTGCCTTCCTCATCTTGATTTAAAATAATATAAAGATTTCCACAACCCGTAGTAATCTTAGTGGTAGTACCCACTATAACTTCTGGCCGAGGTTTAGGAACTATTGCTACCTCAGAAGAAATTTTTTCTTTGGTTTCTTCTTTTTTATCTACTTTTAAAACTTGTTTCTTTCTTGAACCATCTCTATAAACAGTTACCCCCTTACATCCTAACTCATAGGCTAAAAGATAAGCCTCTCTTACATCCTCTTCAGTAGCATTATTAGGAAGATTTATAGTTTTAGAGACTGCGTTATCGGTATACTTCTGAAAGACTGCTTGCATCTTTATATGCCAGGAAGGTTCAATATCCAAAGCTGTACGGAAAATTCTTCTTATATCCTCAGGAATTTCTCTTATATCTCTTATCGAACCATTATTCTGAGCAATCCTCTCTAAGAGTGCCTCAGAATAAAAACCTCTTCTCTTAACTTCTTCCTCAAAAGAAGGATCGAGCTCAAGAAGCCTCTCTCCTTCTAAAACATTTCTTGAATAAACCAAAGCAAAAATTGGCTCAATCCCTGAAGAACAAGGTCCAGCTATAATAGAGATAGTGCCTGTGGGAGCAATAGTAGTTAAAGTTGCATTTCTTAGAAAAAGGCCCTCTTTTTCCCACTTACTTCCTTTATAAGCAGGAAAAACTCCTTTCTCTTTAGCTAACTCTATAGATTTCTCTATAGCTTTTTCTTTTATAAAACTTATGACTCTTTCAGCTAAGTTCAGAGCTTTTTCTGAATCATAAGGTATACCTAAATAACCTAACATAGTAGCCCAACCCATCACCCCTAAACCAATCTTTCTAGTCTTTAGAGTATTTTCTCTTATCTTCTCCAGGGGAAATTTATTAATATCTATCACATTATCTAAGAAGTGAACTGCTAATTTAGTTACCTTTTCTAATTTTGCCCAATCTATCTGATAGGCCCCTTCTTCTCTCTTAAGCATCCGAGAAAGATTAATAGAACCTAAATTACAAGATTCATAAGGAAGGAGGACTTGCTCTCCGCAAGGATTAGTACTTTCAAATTCTCCTAAATGAGGTGTAGGATTAAATTGGTTCATCCTATCGATAAAGATCACTCCTGGTTCTCCATTTTTATAAGCATTTTTTATAATCAACTCAAAAACTTCTTTAGCATTAAGTCTTCCTCTTACTTCTTTAGTATGAGGATCGATTAAATCATAATCTTCTCCCTTGAAAAGTTTTTCCATAAACTCATCAGTAATAGCTACTGAAATATTAAAATTACTTATTTGACCCTCTTCTTCTTTACATCTTATAAATTCTAAAATATCAGGATGGTCCACTCTTAGAATTCCCATATTAGCACCTCTTCTTCTTCCCCCTTGCTTCACAGCTTGAGTCGCTGAATCAAAAACTCTCATAAAAGAGACTGGACCTGAAGCTATTCCTCCAGTACTTTTTACTACACTATTTTTAGGCCGTAATCTTGAAAAAGAAAAACCTGTACCTCCTCCAGTTTTATGAATTAAAGCGGTAGCCTTTAGAGCCTCAAATATCCCTTCCATTGAATCTTCAATTGGCAAAACAAAGCATGCAGAGAGTTGACCCAACTCCAACCCTGCATTCATTAAAGTGGGAGAATTAGGCATAAATTCTAAATTAGCCATCATCTCATAAAAAGAAGAAGACAATTTTTTAATAAAGGAGTTCTCCTTCTTATAAACCTCTTCAGCCTTAGCTACTGCAGTAGCTACTCTTAAAAAAAGCTCCTGAGGGGTCTCAATAACTTCTCCCTTATCATTCTTTCTTAAATACCTTTTCTTAAGTACTACCAAAGCATTCGAAGATAGGTTTAACTCCATATTCTCCTCCTTAACTTCAAAACATTAAAAAAAGAAAAAACAAAACTCCCTCTCCCTAACTCCTCTAATATGGAACTCTGACTGAATCTATCTTAAATAATCAACAGGCAGGCAAATTTAAAAATTAACTCTTCTCTTTAGGAAAGATATTAACACCTCTTTAGGAGCTTGTCAAGGAAAATATACAATATGTAGTATTAGAGAAATAAAAACACTCAATAAATTGAGTATGGCTCCTTCAGCTTCTCTCTCTAAAATTTCAGACTTTATTTAAGAAGGTGGATAAGAGGTAGATTCTCCTATAATAAGACGGGTGGGTAAAACTTTTCTTATTATTAACCTAGACTTAGTATTTATCTTCTCTTCTAAAATTTTTAGAGCCTTCTTAACCATTTCTCCTAAAGGTTGCTCCACTGTAGTAAGAGTAAGAGGCCCGTAAAGGTACTGAGGATTATTATCAAAACCCACTACTGAGACCTCTTGAGGTACTTTTATTTTTCTTTCTAAAAGATATAAAATAACCTCATAAGCCATATCATCAGAAGCACAGAATAAAGCTGTAGGTTTTACTTCCTGGTTAAAAAGAAAATCCACAGCTTTCCGTGCTTGGACTCTAGAGAAATTGCCCTCCTGAATAAAATAAGAAGGCATAGATATGCCAGCCTCCTTTATTGCTTCTTTAAACCCCTCTACCCTTTCTTGAGCACACTGAGCATTCAAATCTCCAGTAATGTGGGCAACTCTTTTATGTCCTAACTCTATCAAATACTTTGTAGCCTCAAATGCTCCTTGTTTATTATCTATAGCTACAAAACTAACCGGGGGAGTATCAACCTTTTTGTTAATTACTACACACGGTATCCCCTCCTTTATTATCCTCTCCAGTTGAGCTTCATTTCGGATTACATCAGAAAATATCACAGCCTCTATATAATCCGAATTAAAATTATCCCTCTCCCAGAAAATATGCAAAAATAAATCCTTCTTCAAAATCTCTAAATACAAACCGATCTCTCTTATTATCTGCTGAGCATAGAAAGAATAAAATACCCCCTCATAACCTGGGATAATCAATCCTATAGTATTGAGTCTTCCTCCGGCAAGTTTTTGAGCAAAAATATTAGGTTTATAACCTAACTTCTTAATTGCTCCTAAAACTTTTATCTTATTTTTTTCTCTTACTGAAGGGGAATTGCTTAATACTCGGGAGACGGTAGCAATAGAAACACCTGCCTCTTTGGCTACATCTTTTATGGTAGGAAAATTCTTCTTCCGTGAAGAGCTATTAGGAACCGAACCTAACAATATCTCCTTCTTTAAGTCTTTCCCTTGAACTCTTTATATCACAAGCAGAGATATCTTGCCGAGTCTCAATTACTTCTAAAGAACCTATAATATCTCCTTCTCTTACTACAGAAAACCTATCTCCAGGCTTAATCCCTGAAGAACTTCCCAAATCAATTATTACAAAACTTTCTTTCTCATTTACTGCTAAAATCTTTCCTTCTAAAATAGTTGTAGGAAGTGTTGGTTTAGTTTCTGTCTTTACTACAATCGGAGGAAGTTCTACAGCCTTAGCCTCCTTAGGCATAACCTCTTTAGCTGAAGAGATTGCTTGAGAAAGTTGTTTCTGCAAAGTATCCATCTCTAAAGCCTTATCCCGAAGAGTTACTTCCATATCTTTGACTTTTCTCTCTAAAATTTCTTTCTCATCTTGAACTTGGGATAATTCCTTCTCTAAATCCTCTCTTATCTTCTTAGTTAACTTGAGTTCTCTGGCTAAAGAAATATTTTCTTCTTTCAACTTATCAATCTCTTCTAATATCGACTTCTTATCTTCTCTTTCTCTCACTAAATCTTTAGTCAAAATCTCAATAGTCCGGGCATTAAAGTTAATTTTCCTCTCTAATTCTTCTTTGGTCTTCTCTAAGGAGGAGACTTTAGCTAAAAGCTCCTCATTTTTTCTCTCTAAGTCCTTAGTTTGGCTATCTTTTTCTTTAAGTTGAGAGAGAAGCTCCTCTACCTGGGCTTGAAGTTCAGCTTTCCTCCGAAGCACATCCTGCCAGTATTCATCAGAAACTTCGCCTACCTCATAGGTAGGTTTTTCTACTCTTACCTGCTTTAATTTCTTTATCTCTTCTATTAAAGTCTCTCTTTCCTCGGAAATTTCTTCATATTTGGTTTTATACTCATTACGCTCTCTCTCTAACCTATCTAAATCTTCTTGGATTTTAACCAGCCTTGAAGAAAGTTCTCTATTTTTGGAAAGAAGATTTCGATTTTCATTTCTATACTTTTCTAAATCCCGATTTAGCTCTTTATTTTCTTGAATAAGAACTTGTTTCTCCTGAAAAAGTCTTTGAGCTTGAGTATAGTAGTTGAAAGCTAAAAATGCACTTCCTAAAAAAAGAACAGCTAAGATTATAAGCACAACTGTAGTTTTTCCCATTAATCACCTCCCTTTTAGTAAAATTATATATACTTAAAATATCCTTGTAAAGATTTTTTTCTAAATATAGGTAAAAATATTCCTTACTACCAAATTGGCTGCTCCCAAACTTACAGCCTCATCTCCTAAAGAAGAAGGAATAACTCTTAAATTTTTAGTCATCTCATCAAAGGCATATCTCTTAACATAACGATAGATACTTTCTATAAAATCAAAACCACCCTTCTCTAGGCCTCCACCAATAATTACTATCTGAGGATTAAGGATATTAACCAAGAAAGCTATTTTTACCCCTAAAGCTTTGGCTGCTTCTTCAATTAAATTTCTTATTTGAAAATTCTTTCTTGCCCAAGAAAAAACATCTTCTAAATTATTTATTGTAAACTTAAATTCCTCTCCTAACAAAGCTTTCGTCCTCTCAATAAGTTCTAAGTCTGCCTTCCATTGTCTAAAGAAAGAATAATCTCCTAAATAAGAAGATTCCTCAAAAGAATTTAAGTTTATAAAAAGTTCTCCCGCACAGCCATCTTGACCTGTATAAAGCTCTCCATTAATCATTAACCCTACTCCTACCCCTGAAAACATATATAAAAGGTTCTTAACTTGAGGCTCAAGGGATAACCAATATTCAGCAAAACAAGCCAAATTTGCATCGTTATCAATAAATACCGGAAGATTAAATCTTTCTTCCAAGTATTTCTTAAGAGGTACTGAAATATAAGAATAAAAAAGTTCATGATTCTGTCTTTGAGGCCAGCGGATAACTCCACTTTTTCTATCAACTATCCCCCCAATCCCCACACCTATTCCCTTTAGCTTGGCTTTTATTTCCTGAGAATGGGATAAGAGCTCATCTCCAATGGAAACTATTGCCTCTAAAATTTGATTTGGCGAATTTAAAGGAGCTTCTTTTTTATACTTATAAAGAACTCTTCCCTCTAAGTCAGTAATTACTCCCATACTATTAAAGAGATTTATCCCTATCCCTAGAGAATAACCTGCAGAAGGATTGATATCTAAAAGCATAGGAGGCCTTCCTCCTGAGGAGGTATCCAATTCTTTTTCGTAAACTATATTCTGAGAAATCAATTTATCTAAGTAGGAAGCTACTGTCACTGGATTAATCCCTGAAGCCTTAGAAATCTCTGCCCTGCTTAAAGGACCTCTTCTTCGCAAAATCTCTAAGATTAGGAAAGTCCTCCTTGTACGTTCGTTCAACTCTTCTTCAAATAAAGGTCTTTCTTTTTCCATAACTCTAAAATTTTCTCCGATAGTAAACTCTAAATATATGCTGGGTATCTAATACAGGGAGTGAACCTCCAAAAGGAGAGCCAATTGAGACCCCAATAGGGGTTACCGAACCTACCCCATACTGAAGAATAAATTCATTATCCTCCCAAGGAGAGAAGCGCACCTCACTAAAGAAATTATGATGAGAATCTTTATTTGCCCCTTGGTTATCATTAAGTTCTGAATAGTCATACATCTTTGAATATGTATAACGCAGATAAAAACCTAAATTTTTTAAAGGCTGATAAGCTAACTCTAAGCCTATATGATTTACGTTATCATCTATGGCTTGAGCCCAACCGTATTCGTTCTTTGTCCAATCTAGGTATATCTCTAAGTTCTCTAAAGGACTGAGCCGTAAGCCCACTTTAAAAATGTCAAAATAAGGATAAGGGGGTAAAGGGAAGACTCCTGGATGGTTCAGTCCTTGAATTAATTTCCGGAAAATATAACCTTCTTCAGTATAGGTAGTAAAACTACTCCAAGTAAGAAGTCCGCGAGGAAAATTATCAAAAGCCAAAGTTGTATCATTACTATGTTCCCAAACAAAACTTAAGCTTATCTTAGGCAATATCTCATATTCGGTCCCTAAAGAAACTGTTTTTAAGGAAGGGTCTTGACCATCTTTTATTTGAGTATTACTTAAGTAATCCCCAGTATCCTCATTAACAAGAAAAGGGTCTTGATTAGCCTTAGTATGAGGAAGCTTATGATGTATACCTAAAAGTTTAAACTTTAACCTCTCATTCAACCTATAAGTAGCTTCTAGGTGAGTAACATTCTCAATAAATTTTCCTTCGGTTGAATGAACATTCCGAACATCTAGCAAACCATCCAGACTAGAACCTAAAAGGTTTTTAAATTCATATCTTAATCTTATTACATCCCTCCCATAATCTATTCCGTCACCAATCTTGTAAGGTTCAATATCTTCCCAACTTAAGCTTGGTCCATATAAACCTGTATAGTAATAATCAAAAGGCTTACGGAAATATATATGACGAGACCAGTAGCTATCATCCTTAGTTTCTTTATAATTGGAAAGACCTGTACGAAAACCTTCATCCATATGGGCCAGCTCCACCATCCCTCGCCAAAAGGGCTGAGTTGAATCTTGGGGAAGCACTATCTCATAGAAATTCTTATCAAAGATATCTTCTTGGGAAGAGAAAACATACCTTAGCTTTAGGGCATTACCCCGTCGGTCAGTCTTATATCCCGAAGCTTTATCTGAGACAGCCTTTGAAGAAGCCACCTCTAAAGCCATCTTGGAATTACCAGAAAACCCATAAGTAAAATCTACTCCCCAACTATGAATAGTAGCATCAAGCTTATCCTCCTTAAAACCTATCTTGGTAGTATAAGTAGAACCTATCTGAAAATTCTCTGATAATCTATGTTTAAGTCTAACAGCTCCATTATAAGTATCAAACTCATCATAATCTTGCCATAAGTGTTTGGGGGAAGAAAAACTCACATCTAAATTGGTTAAATCCGAAGCTAAAGAAAGGGTAAAACCTCTTAAGTTACCCAGAAATGTCCCTGAAGAATCCTTAGCTATCCAAGTTAAAGCATCATCCCAATAACCTGGAAAGAAATCACCCCCTCCTGAGTTATAATGGCCTGGATTCCAATAATCAAGCCAAGGAGACTCCTCCCAATAGGTCTTGTGATTAGAAAGGCCTAATATGTCATCAGAAGTATAAGCTTGAGAATGCAAAGCTACAGGAAAAATCCTCAAACTTAAAGGCCCTTGATTATAATCAACCCATATTTCCCGAAAAGGCCAAAACTCCCGGTGAATTTCGAGTTCAGGAAGAGAAAAGATATTTGCAAAAAGAGAAGTAATATTCACAGGAAGAATTCTACTTCTTACCACCTTTATCTCGGGAAGAGAGAAAGCATCACCGTTATCTAAAGTATATATGGTCTCAGCAAGAGTATAGCCGGTATTAGAGGAGTATTTAAGCTCTACCTCAGCCCTATCCCCTCCAGCTCCCCTTAAGAGAATCTTATTGCTCTTCCCAATAAAGCTCCAAGGACTAATATCCATATTAAAATGAAAACCTAAACCTTCCTCTTTCTTAGTCTCTACCGTAAACTGAAGTTTACTAAATATAGCAGGGTCATAACTATTCTCGTAATTATTTAAACCGGCTCCAGAAAGGGTTCGCCAATTCTCCTCATTTAAATCATAATTAGCTCTCTTCCAATATACATCACCTTTCTCTACTCCGAAACTCAATTGATAATCCCCTCTAATCTCTATATTAGATTCTTTCTTTCTCTTCTTCTTATCTTTTAGGACAGTTCTTTCAATTTTTTCTTCTTCTCTCTTGGGAGCTCTATAAGGTAATTTCTTAGGAGAGGCTTCTTCCGCATATACTCTTTCTTTCGGAGAAGGTTCTTTTTTGGCTAGGGTTGGTTCTTCTTTAGATGTCTCTAAATAGTCTAAATATTTATCAATTTCTTGTTTTCTCTTCTTCTCTTTAGCCAACTTAAGATACTCTTGGGATAGTTCATCGGAAGGGTCAGCTAAGACAGCTTTAGTAAACTCTTTGACTGCCTCCTGATAATCTCCTTTAATATAATAACTTTTCCCTAACTGGCGAAAATACTCTGAAGAAGAGGAAGAAAAACTTAAAGGAACAAATAAAAATAAAAAGAATAAAAGAGAAAAGTATCTATTCCATAATCTACCCATCAGAAAAATTTTATCAAAAAGAAGTGTTTTTGCAATAAAATTATTAAACTTTTTTAAAATATTTTAAAGAGGGAAGCTCTGGGCATAGACTTCTTTTCCTAAAAATAGGAGAGATACTCTAACTAGATATTGGGAAGGATAAAGAATCTTAAAAGAGATAGACTTTCCTTTTTTTTCTAAAATTACTTCACCATCTTTTCCTATTTCCCAAGAAAATTCTAAAAAACTCTCTGGAAGGTAAGGAAAAAACTCTGCTTTTAACTTTATTCTATCACCTTTAGCTTCAACCTTCTTAATCCTTACCTTATAAATATTAACAAGAGAGGAGTCAAAGCCCAAGATAACATTACCTGATACTAATTCTACCAAGTTAATAATTTTAAAACCCTCTTCTTTAAAAGATGTAGAAAAGCTAGGTGTATTTGTAGTTATTTTTATCTCTCCTAGATCCCCTGACCAAAGATATAGTCCTTGGGGAACCAAACAGCCAGTATCGGGAGAAAAAGAGATACTTTTTATATCCATTTTTTGATTAACAAAAGCTCTTGAAGGATAAGCATCTATAAGAAGTTGTCCCTTCAGGTAAGAAGCTTTCTCTTCTCTTAGAGCCCTTAAGAACATCTTTTCATTATAAGGAAGCTCATTTTCTGCGATTTTATTTTCAATTATATTTAGGTATCTGGTTACATCAAACCCTTTGTCTTTCAGTTTCATAAAGTAAGTTTTGGCTTGAAGAAAATCTTTTAACTTATACATATATAAAAAAGCTAACCTGAAAAATACTTCTGAAGACAAAAGAGAGTCAGGAAATTTCTTTAAGAACTCCTTATAAACTGAGATAGCCTCCTCATATTCTGAGGCTTTCTCTAAATTATAAGCTCTTAAATAGAACCAGTCCTCAGAAAGTGCTTCTATATTAGAGAGCCTCCTAAAAAGTTCCTCAGTCAAATAAGGCTCACAAATTTCTTTAAAACCATCACAGATACTATTTTTGATAAGAGCTTTTAACTCCTTTTTAAACTCTTTTTTCTCTTTTATTAACTCCAAATAATTCTGAGCTAATTTAGAGAAGGTATCTATGTCTTTCTGGGCATAAAAAAGCTCCAACTCTTTCTTAAGAACCTCAGGAGAATTACACCTCTTAAGAAGCTTTACATAAAGAGAAGAGACTTTTCTCTTAAACTTTTTATCCTCCTTAGGGATTTCAGAAAGAACCTCTTTTAGGAAAGAAAGAAATTGGGGCTTGGCTACTTTTATGGTTTCTAAGTCCTTAAGAAAAATCTCCTTTGCCTTTCTCTTTCCTTTTAAATCTAAAAGAGCCTTTACCTTCAGGAGAAGATATTCAGCTTTAAACCTAAGAAGGAGTGGCTCTTTAACTGCTTTAAGAAATTCTTCTATCTGAGTAAGATAACTACTCCTGAGGGAGAAAAACTTATCCCAGGCCTTTTCTTCCTGCCATTTCTTAAGTTGAAGATACAGCTCTTGAGCCTTCCTAAGGCTTTCCTGGGGAGAAAATTCTAATCTTTGAGTCTCTTCTGAAAAAATTTGAGAGGAGAAGCAAAGAATAAGAAAGAAGATAAAAAAACTATAAATTATGGACTTTGACCTGGAATTTTTCCTACTCACTTTCTAAAAATTCTTGGGGATTTTGAAAAAACTCTCTCAGCAAATAATAAATCTTGCGAGGCCTCCTCCTGAAGCCTTCCTCAGATTTCTGCCAAGCTACAATCCCAAACCACTCCTCATTCATATTTAAATTTCTAGGAGCTTTTATATCGAAATAATAAGAACCATTTGACCAACCCCCTAAAGTATCATGATAAGCCCAGGAAGAAGAATCTGCAGGATTATGCTTCCACCATTCATCACTCCACTCAAAGATTACTCCACCTAAACAGTTGCCTCTCTTATCAAAAAAAGAAGTATGTTTATAAATATCTACCCATTGAGAAAGTAAGAATTTGGCCTGAGTATCTTCATCTTCTCTCTTGCGATAAGCATCGTAAGCATCGCAACCCATCTCAGAAATTAAAATAGGTCTATCAAAAATATGTTTTACAGAGTTAAAAATATTCCCAAAGGACTTGCCTCGATAGAATATTAAAGCAAGTAAATCCACATCTTTAGCATAATCTCCAGCCACATCTAAGGTAATAAGCTCCCCGTTTCCCAAAGCTACTGGATGAACTTTATCAATCTCTTTTATAGCTTTAGCTATCTCGTTAACAAAACTATAGTAAACTTCAGCCTTCTTCTTTATCTTTAAAGCTGGGTCTTCAATTTCTTCTATCTGGGCAGAAGTCCAAGGATTAACCTTGCCTGAAAAAGAATAATTATTCTCATTTCCCAAAACCCAAAGAAGAAGGCCTGGTTCATCTTTCAGGCTCTTAATCATTCTTAAGACTTCCTCTTTCACTTGTCTTTGAAAATTCTCATCTCCATAGAAAGGACAAGGATAATTCCAAAAACCCAACCAGTGACCCATTATCGTATAGAGACCCTCTTCATAAAATACCTGAATTACTCTTTTAGTCTGTTCTAAATCTAATGAAGGCTCATAGAACCTAACTACATTAAATCCAGCCTCTCTAATAAGTTTAGCATCCTCTCTTATGCTCTCTAAGTCTAACCAGAAATTGTAGGTATAATCTCTCCCCGGAGGGATGGGATGATAAATAACCCCTTTTATAAAAAAGGGCTTACCATCTACAAAAAATTCAAAACCTCCCTCTTCGGTCTTCCTAATCTCTACCTCAGCAGCCCAAAGACTCTGGAAGCAGTAAGTAAGAAATAGTAAGGAGCAAG
>CAZSAI010000001.1:0-13701 GCA_964604895.1 uncultured Planctomycetia bacterium | reverse complement strand
GTATTCTTCCTAACATCTTTCTAAACCTGAAAAAACTCTCCTTCCTCTCTCAATTAGGATATCAACCTAATTCAAACCCTAAATTCTAATCTCTTATAGGATAAATACTGAGACTATCCTCAGTTTTTAAATTTTCGGGTTTAGAATTTTACCTTACCTACTCTTTCTCGTATTTTATCTCATCTAAGTAAAAGGTAGCTCCTTGGGGATTAACATCAGCGTTGGTAGACCAGCAGAAGCCTCCAATTATATAGGATAAGTCTTTTCCTCTCAAATCAATTGAATACTCCTTCCATTCAGGTGTAAGAACTACTGGGCCAATCCCTGCTGAGTCAGAATCTGAATATTCTCCCATTATTCCGCCAATTTTAAACTCCTCGATTCTTTCACCGCCTTTCTCGCCTCTAGCCCAAAAAGTAAGTTTTGTTGCTCCCGTCAAATCATAACCGCCATCTTTAGACCCCCAGTTATTGGCAGGATTCTGCCAATATATACCTGCCCAACGGGCACCCTGAGAAGCTTTTGCTGAGTAGACAATCTTTATACAGGTTGAACCCGAATAGGGATCCTCTTTACAATTTTGATTAAAATTTATATCTTGATAATCACCCATCCAACCTGAGGGGATATAATGATTATCTAAAGAATTACCGTCAGCATAGACATAGAAAGGAAACTCTACCTTTTTAGATTCTGGCTCTAAATTAGGGTCAAAAGTAAAATAAATATCATCTAAGTAGATAACCGCACCTTGAGGATTATGGTCCGCAGTCAAAATTATGCAAAACCCTCCACTTATATAAGATAAATCTAGGCCTGCCAAGTTTACAGAGTATTCCTGCCATTCCGAAGTCAGTTGAATTGGGCCAGTCTCTTTCTCTGAAGAATCAGGATAAGCTACCTCTGCCCCTATCCCAATACCTCCTACTTTTACCTTGGTTATTATCTCTCCTCCTTTTGCACCTTTTGCTCTAAAAACTAACTTATTAAACCCAGTTAAATCAAACCCTCCTTTTCTATTCCCCCAGTTGTTAGGTGGAGACTGCCAATAGATTCCTGCCCAGCCTTTTCCTTGAGTTCTCTTTGCTGAGTAAGTTATCTTTATACAGGTTGCTCCGGAAAAAGGTCCTTCCATACTCTGGTCATCAAGACCCAAATCTCCATAATCTCCCATCCAACCTGAAGGAGCATAATGATTGGAAGGAGAGGTCTTATCAGTATAAATCTCAAACCTTCTCTCCTCCTGAGCATAACCCCAAACTACAAATCCTCCTATTGCTAAAGCTAAAAATATACTTCCTAATCTCCTCACAATCTCACCTCCTTCTTAACTTCTTAAAAACTTATACTCTTCAACCTTAGACTTTACCTGACTATATTCTCCACCTCCTTTCTTCTACCTATTCCAAAGTTCTTTATAGGTAAAATAAGCTTTTCTTAGTTGCCTTAAGAATGGGGAACTTCTCCCATCTCCCTGAGAACATAAACCCAGCCATTCCTCATGCATATACCCATCTAAAAAAGGACCACTGAATAACCCTTTCTTATCATGATAAGTAGGCTCATAAGCTTTCCACCACTCATCTAACCATTCAAAAACTATCCCTCCTAAAGCATTCCCTACTCCTTTACCTGCCATATTTTCTTCAATATCTAACCAAGAACTTTGATGGTATTCAGCTTGAAAATCTTCAGCCTCTTCTTGGCTATAACCCTGAGCATAAGCTGGGGCCCCATATTCAGTAATCATTACTGGCTTATCAACTAAATCTTTAACCTCACTCCATAAAAAACCAAAACCATACTTTCCTCTATAAGCATTGGTCCCAAAAATATCTACATCTGGACAATACTCAGCAAAGATATTAAGATAAAGAACATCTCCCCAAGCCACAGCCACTGGCCGAGTGGGGTCCAACTCTTTTATAAACTTAGCAGTCTTATTTAAGAATTTGCAGAAACTTACAGGGTCCTTATCAGCATTACAAGCAACCCCATAAACATTCTCATTACCTAGAAGCCACATTAAGATATAAGGCTCATCTTTAAATTCTTCTACCATCTCTGAGACAGCCTTAAGCATATTCTCCTGATGTTGGGGGTTTGAATAATCTGTTCCTTCAGCCCACTCTGCACCGCTTCCTATTGTATACTTCCCTAAGAAATCACCCATTATAACCATTATTCCATAATCTTTATAGAGCTTTCTTAAAAGTTCTTTATTGGGCTTATAAGGTTGATGATATAGCCTTATACAATTTATACCCATCTGCCTCATCAACTCAAAATCTCCTACCGCCTCTTCATCCTCATCCTTAAGATTATTCCTATTCTCATCTACCCAAGCCTCAAATGGTCCGTCTATTAAGCCGTTATTATTTGTATCCTGATTCATCCAGTTAGATAAAGTCCCTTCATCCGGAGATTCACCCACCCTTGTAGGAGCATAAGTTATACCCTTTATTATAAAGGGCTTACCATCGACTAAAAGTTGCCAATCTCGGCTCTCATATTGAACCAATTTAACTTTTGTCCCTATTTCTCTTCTAATTTTGCCTAACTTTCTCTTTCTAACTCTAAACATATCTATAAGGGAAGACTTAACAAACTTACCCGGATTCACAATAAAGACATCATTGCTTACATCATGGTCAAAACCATTAAGTATTTTTATATAAGCACCTTCCAGCTCTAAGCCTAACTGGGGATACTTCTTCAATAAGTACTTTATTCGAGCAAGAGCAGCTTTACCTACATACCAAGGAGTATGCCAATAAGTCCATCCGAAACTGGTAGGAAAATGCACCACTACTGCATAGTAAGCCTTTATTGCCTGCTTTATAAGTCCACTTCTTTCTAATAAATCTCCTAAGTAAAACTGCTTCACCCCCCAAGGCTCTCCACAAGTATTCCACTTATAAAAAGCCAATTTTAAATCTCGGCTGTTTAAGACCTTCCAATGCTCAACTTTAAAAAGCTTCTTCTTTACCTCAATAAAACCAGGGTCATATCTAAAAGAAGTAGTGTTGGGGTAGACTCCTTCTCCACAAGCAGAAGCTAAACCTTCCTGATCCTCTATAATATACTTATAATCTTTCGTACCTACCCCCACAAACTTACCATATTTTTCATAATTTACCGGAAATTCTCTTCCTTCGTCAGCTAAGCTTATCTTGCTAATAATTACCTCCTCTTCTTTTCTTTCCTCCACCTCCTCTATTATGCCAGTCTTAAGTTTTTTTAAGGTAATCTCTGATTTCTCTTTTAAGGACCAGAACCAACCCCGGGGGTCCCAAGCTTGAGCATAAGGGTACTTCTCTATGATTATCTTAAAAGTATCTATTGCTTCCTGAATTTTCCCTTCTCGCATCAAAGCCTCACCTTTAATAAAGTAACAGGTAGCTACATCATTCATCACCTTGTAGATATTCTCTTTGCCCTTAGGAGGAAAATCTGAAAGCCCTTCAGCAATCTTATCTGCTTCTTCTCCAAACTCTAAGATACATTCCTCAACTATCTTATAAACTTCTTTAAAATTTCTCTTGCCTAACTGATTCCAGCCCTCTTTTACATAATCGCCGGAGCGTTGAGCAAAAGTAAGAGCACAAGAGCACAAGAGCACAAGAGCACAAGAAAAAATAAATAATTTATGAGGTGTAACTTGTAACTTATGGCTTATATTCATCCTACTAAGGCTCCAGCGGTTATCCCTTTAATAATCTGCCTTTGCATCCTTAGATAAAGAAGAATAATTGGAACTGCAGCGATAGTTAAAGAAGCCATAAGAAGAGTATGTTGAATAATGTTACGATTATAAAACTCCATAAGCCCCACTTGAAGGGGCATAAGTCTATCCTGGGTAAACATTAAAGAGGCTAAGACAAATTCATTCCAGACATTCAAAGAATTAAATATCACTACTACTGCCAAGGCAGGCATAACTAAAGGCAAAGCTACATTCCAATATATCTGAAACTTATTACAACCATCTATCCGAGCAGCGTCCTCTAAATCCCGAGGTAGTCCATCAAAAAAAGTCTTCAAAAGATAAATACTTAAAGAAAGTCCCATATTAACCATAGCTAAGATGTAACCTGTGCGGTTAACTAAACCAAGTTTATTCAAAAGAACATATACCGGCACAAACCCTGCAGGAAGGGGTATCATCATTGCTGCTAAGAACATAAAGAATACCACATTTTTACCTCTAAAATCAAGACGAGAAAAACTATAGGCAGCCAAGGAAGAGATAAATACTATTGCCACTACAGTTACAAAAGTGTAAAAAATACTATTTAAGAAATACCAACCCAAATTACCCTCAATAATAGCCTTCTTATAATTCCTAAGCTCAAGACGAGAAGGTAGTTTAAGCCCATAATCCTGACGAAACTCGTCTTCAGATTTAAAAGAGGAATTTATCATCCAGAGAAGAGGAAATACGCAGCTTAAAGCAACACTTAAAAGAAAACTATGAAGAAGTATTAATATAACTACTTTCTTAGCTCGGTAATACACCCCATCTTCTCCTTATTCTTTTGGAGAGATAAATCATAGTAAAAGAAACTGCCACCAAGATAATCCCCAAAACTACCCCTTCAGCACAGGCTAGACCTACTTGGTTGCCTCGGAGATGATTATATATTCTCATAACCGGTACCTCAGTAAGCCCTCCTGCTCCCCGGGTTAAAGCCAGAATCATTGCAAAGGCCTGCATAGTCCCTAAGATAGTTAGAACTAAAACTAAGGCAATAACCGGCATAAGTAAAGGGAGAGTTATCCTAAAGAAGGCCTGAATGCTGTTTGCTCCATCAATCTTAGCAGCCTCATAAAGCTCCTCAGGGATAGTTTGAAGTCCTGCTAATAAAATTACAAAAGCCCAGCCAAAGCCTTTCCAACAATGAACGATGGCGGTAGTAAGCAAAACTCTTTCTTTACCTAGCCAATCCTGAACAAGAAAGCCTAAACCTAATTTTTCTAACCATTGGTTAAAAATACCTGGCTCAGAAATAAGAACCTCCCTCATTAAAAGACCAATAATTATCTCAGAGAGTACAGGAAGAATAAAAAATATCACTCTATAAATCCTTCCTGTTCGAGTAGCTCTATCTACTCCCAAAGCTAGAAGAAATGCCAAAATATTCTGAAAAGTCAGAGCCCAAAAAGTAATAAATGCTCCATTATACATAGAGCGCCACCAATCCTTATCATAGAAGAGAACCTCTTTGAAGTTAGCCAGCCCCACATATTTAAGGGTAGAGATTGCATCCCCTTTATGGAAACTTAAAATAAAGGTGTAGAAAAAAGGATAAATATAAAAAATAGAAAAGATAGCTAAAGCTGGTAAAACAAAGGAGAAGTTTACAACTTTCTCTCTTAAAGAATAAGGCTTCATTCTCTCCTTACTCTTTCTTTGACTCTTTGGATTTCTTGAGCTACCTCCTGAGGAGCCTTTATCCCCATCACAATCTGCTGAAGACCTTTATTCATAACTTCTAAAACCCGATAATCCTCATTATAAGACCAAAGGTTAGGATGGGTAAGAGAATTCAGTTGAGGAAGGAGACTCTTTAAAACCGAGGGAAGATACTCTTCACAACCCTTTATAGCTGGAAGATTATTAGTCTCTTTTACTAAAAACCCTTGCTGGTCTATCTGAGTAAGCCATCTTAAGAATTTTACTGCTTCTTCTCTATTAGGAGAATTAGCATTAACCATAAAGGAAGAGCCTGCTCCTCCCCAGACTTTTATTTCTTTATCCCCCACCTTAGGAAAAGAGAAAAAACCATAAGAAAGCTGAGGATTAAGCTGTCTATAGACATTTACACACCAACTCCCATTAAAAGAAAAACCCGCTCCTCCTCGAGAAAAAACATCTTCTGCTTCTTTATTAATCATAGTAGTAATATTAGGATAAAGTATCTCCTCCTCTTTTACCCTCTGAAAAAGGCTAAATACTCTTACCCAGTCCTCATCAGTATAAGGCACCTCTCCCTTCAGGGTTCTCAAAAATTTATCCTCACCCATAATATTAATTGCCCACTCACAAGCTAAACAATAAAGAAGCCAGCTTTCCCCCCAACCACAAACAAAACCCGAGAGTCCTAATTTTTCTTTAATCCTTTTAGCATAACTTATAAAGTCTTCAAAAGTCTGAGGAGGAACTTGAGGATTTAGACCCGCCTTCTTAAATAATTCTTTATTATATATAAATTGCATAACTGTAGTATCTATAGGAACTCCGTATATACCCTCTTTTACTCCATAAATATTTCCTTTTTTAAAAGCCGTTACTTCTAAAGCCTGGGGATAAAACCTCTCCTGCCATGAGGGAAAACCCTCTTTCATATAAGGACTCAGCTCCAATATATGGCCTACTTTAATAAAAGAAGCTAAGGTCTTCTTCTCGCCTAAAATACCAAATATATCTGGAAGAGTCTTTGCCCTAGCAGCAGCAATGACTTTTTGAGCATAAATATCTGGGGGAGAAAAGAGTTTAAACTCAACCTCTATCCCAGTAATTTCTTTATATTTCTGGGCCAACTCCTCAAAGGCAGACTGTCTATCATTCATCCAGTGCCAAATGACTATCTTCTTTTCTCTTGACATCTGAGACCCACATCCTGAAAATAATAAACTTATTCCTACTAAAACAGTCATTGCCAGCCTCATCTAAGACCTCCTGACTTTCAGAAATATTCCAAAGGTAAACTCTTAGTAAAGGGTTAAATTATACCATAAAAATAACTAAGAACAACAGCAAAATTTTAGGTTCTAAATACTCGAGAAAGTCCCAGAAAATTAGGTTGACTAAATTCTATCCCTAAGCGATATACTTCAGGAGAAGAAAATTTTACCCAAACAACCTTTCCTCCCATACTTAAGGCCCTTTTCCTATCCGGAAAATGTAGCCAAAGCCTAACTAAAGAAGGAACCTCGATCTTTTCTTTAATCATAGCTCCTAAGCCCTGGGCACTCAAATCTAAAGCCCTAGCCTCTATCTCCTTGCCAGAGACTAAATCTAACATCTTTACTGGAAAATTGGCTTCTATCCTTCTGAATAGCCTCCTTTCTTCTTTTAAGCCACGGCTTCTTTCTTCCATCGCTCACCTCCTCTTTCAAAAACTACCAGCTTGGAAACAAAACTCTCTTAATCAATCGATTTTATCAAAGAATGGCTCTCTCTTCCAAAGATACTTCCTTCAACCTCAGCAAAAAAGTTCCTATTTTCGAGTCTCTCTATAATTAAATCGGCTTCTTTAATCCTCCTTAAAGCAATCTTTATCTGCCGACTGTGGGTCAAGTAGTATTCTTGTATCTTCCTATATTGGGCTCTAAAACCTCTAACAAAATAATCCTCCATTTCTCTAAGAGCTTCTGGAGAAAGATTGCTTTCTCTTCCCCGCTTAGTGAGAAAAAGTAAAATTTCTGAGTATTGCTCTTGAGGAGAAGGGTTATCTAAAAACACAAAAGCAGTGGTATAATCTATATTTATTGCTAAGGTAGGAGTTCCTTCCTTGCCTAAAGATATCCGGATATTTCCAGGAGACCTATCAGCTAGGCCTATAAGATAGCTTACAGCTATAGCTTCTCCTACTACATAAGAGAGCTTTCTTCTAAAATCTGGCTTTCTTATCTGCTCAAGGCTAACTTCTCCCAAATCTATATCTCCTACAAAATAGGAGAGGAAATAATTTCCTACAACAAACACCTCAGGGTTAGGAAGCCTAAACTGATTTAAAACATAACAGGCTTCTTCCTCTGGTTCTTTTGTCCAAGTTCTCCGTCTCTTTACAAAGAACAAAGCTCTTTTTCCTTTCCATATCATATCTACAAGAAAGACTTCCTTGGAGTCAAAACAATCCCCCCTATATCTTAGCCTACTCTCTAAAATAACTACATCTTCAGCTCCTGCACATTTAAGAGCCTCTTTCAACGCCAACAAAGCTCTCCTCTCCTGCTCACTCAAACTCTTAGAAAATCTCTTTTTATCTAAATTAACTTCTAAGGAGCTCAAAGGAAGAGAGAAATTATTAGTGATAATAAGAATAGCGAGGGCAGTAATAGCTATTAAAACTCCTCCTATGCCAGTAAGGGTAGGGAAATTGAGAAAAGATACACAAAAATACTGAGGCAATTTAAGCCCCACAATCTTATGAAACGAATAAGAATAAGAGGCTCCTATTAAGATAGCTCCAGTTAAAAAAGCTCCTATTCCTAAAAACCAGAGAAGAGCTTTCCAGAGATTCTTTTTTATAAGCGGGGAGACTAACTTCTTTAAACCCTTTGGTTCCCGTCTGCGTCTTCCAAAATCTACAAAGCCTCCTCTCCTTCTAAGACTGAAAATCTTTGCCAAATCAGGTATAACCACCTTATCCAACTTCTGAAGGGAGCTTGAAGAAATAGCTCCTTTTCTAAATTCATCTCTATTACCTTTTACCAAACCAAAAAAGCAGAGAGAAGTAAAAGGAAGAACTCCAACCAGCTCTGCTTTATAAGAATAACCTAACATATGAAGTAAAATAAAACCTAAAAATACACCTATCCAGAACAAACTTACCTTCTCTTTTAAACCCTCAATCCTCTCCAATAAGCCCAGCCTCTTAATCTCAAATATCTCTGGCCTCTCCTCAGAATAAGAACGACTGTAAATCCTAAGATGAAGCCCGCCCATAAACTGAGGATGGATTTCTAAAGAAGTCAAAAAAGCCTTCGCCAGTCGAGGAAAATCACCGTATCCTGATAAAAGTTGTTGAGAGGTAAACAATAAAGCCAGTAGGCCTTTCTGCCTTAATTCTTGGAACTTTTCCTCTAACCTTCTTCTAAACTCTTCTCTTTCCTCAAAAGGCTGGGTATAAAAGAAAATAACCACATCAAGGCCTTGCCAGGAGATATCTAAAGCATCAGAATTAGTAAATAAAAGGACATCTTCCTTATTAATAAAACCTCTCTCCAGGGCTTTCTTGTAAACCTCTTGAGCTCTCTTGGAGACAAAGGGGTCTTTCTCAACAGCAATTACCCTCATCCCAAAAAGAAAACTAGCTACTAAAGAAACTCTTAAGTCTCCTGCTCCAAAATCTAAGAGAACTCTCCCTTCTAAATCCCCATAAGTCCTTTCTAACTCCTTAAACACCCCTATTAAGACAGGAAGAGGAGTTGCTTCATAGATTGAGCCATCCCTAACTCTCTGGTAAGGTATTTGACTTTCGTTAACAAATTCTTCTAAGAGAAAATATTTCTCGGCAAAAGAAAGTTTACCTTTTCTAACTAAAAGTACCTGCTTTTTATAAAGCTCTACCAAATAATCTTCCTCCTCCTTAAGAAGGAATGTATTTATTTCTATATAAGGCTTAAAAGGAAGACCGTAGGTTACATCAAACTCTCTCTCTAAAGCCTCTATTCTTCTTTTTAACTCTTCTAAACGCACTTTCAACTCTGGAGGATAATCCCGGGGGTTCTCTATTCTTATGCCCGGTCTTAATATTAGGTCTAAGTCAGAACTTTCCGTAAGCTCACCTCTTACAAAACTCCCTCCCAAATAAACAGCCATACCCTCTCCGTCCCTAATAAGAGAGAGCGCCTCTCTCAACTTCTCCTGCCACCTCCTCAACTTTGCAAGAACTAACGAAGAAAAAACCTCTAAGATTGGCTCACCCTTTCTATTTAGGAAAGGAACTAACTTAGTAGAAGAAGCTACATCTAAGTTGGCTAAACCTAAAATAGGAAGTAAACAACCAAAGCCTACCGCCATATCAAACTTAGAAAAAACTAAACTCCCTACTCCCAGAATTACTAAAATAAGAGGAAGAAGATAACTAAAAAAGGGGGCTCTTTTCTTAGAAATAATCTGAGAAGAAAAACATCTCTTCTCTACTCGAAGATGATAAAAATGTGGAGGTTGGGTATTATCTTGGGCGGAAGAAATTAAATTATCTATCTCCTCTTCAGAAAAATCAAAACCTTCATTACGAAACTCCTCAAAGAGAGCTTCCCTAGATATAAAAGCAGGATAGGCTCTGCGCAAGCGCTTTAAAAAATCTTCCACTTCAGAATAGTCTCTGCCAGATACAAACCATAATATCCTAGGCATACTTTCTGTAAGAGATTTGCTATCAATAATCTTTCTTTGATATATACGGGATAGATAATCCTCCTGCCTCTCAATTACAAAACTAATACCTCTCTCCCTAAGACTCTCTAAAAAAGCTAAGATTAGAGAAAAATTAACATCTAAAGTTATCTGGGCTGACTTTACTCTTATGGCTTTCTCTAAACTTAAGCCCTCAAAAGGAGATAAAAACCCGTAGTCAAAAAACTGGATGTAACCATTCTCATCTAAAAGTTGTATTGCCTGGACTAAATTCTTCAAACAGCCTAAATTTACTGGAAATAATCCCTCTCCCTCAAAACCCCTAAGCCAACTCTTAAGAAAAGTTCCTGAAGGATACCTATCCAAATCTACCCTCTCTGCCCTTAAATATAACTGAACTTCTAATTGAGAGAGAAAATTTAAGTTAAGGGTTCTCATTCTCTCTATATATCCTTCTAATTCTTCAGCACTTAACCTAAATAAGCCAAAAGCCGGCCAATAGTCTCGGTAAAACTCCTCTCTTCTTACCAGTTGAGAATTTATATCCAATACTCTTGCGTCCTTTCTCAAACTTAGGGTAGCACCAACCCTATAAACTTCTCCTTTTCCAAAAAGATAGAGTAAATCCGTGCCTGGTAAGTCATCATATAGTTCATTAAACCTTATAAGTAAAACTTTTCTTCCTTTTACCTTTTCTCTAATTTTTTCTCCTAAAAAAGCCTGACTCAAATCAACCCTCAGGGTATCAATAACTTCTCCGTGATGAAGGGGCAGTCCCTCTACTCTTCTCTTTGCCTCTTCAAGCATTCTTGAGGAAAAATCACAAAGCAAATATTGCAACCTCCAATAATAATCCTTATTCTCTCGAGCGCACAACTCTAAGAACTTATTAAGGAAATCTAAGGCGTATCTTCCTTCCCCTACTCCCCACTCTAAAACAGTAATTTTTTCTGGAAGTTCACCTTCGGCTTCCAAACCCCTAAGGTGAATATAAAACTCATAAGCATTTGCGTAAGCAGTGAAGGAATTAGAAGAGACCTTAGTAGCAAAATCCTCTGTTATCTGAGAGCCTTTGAGCTGGTAGTAAATCCTGTTTAAATAATCCCTTAAAATCTCGAAAGGAAGAATCTCTAAAGGTAGAGACGCATCAAGAGGAGCTATCTTTACCCTAATATTATTAGAAGCCTTAGCAGAACTAAAACCTCCAAAGGCTTTCTTCTCAGCTCCAAAGAAGGCCTTAATTCCTTTAATAAGAGTTCGCAGGTTAATAAGGAGCAAAAGAAACAATATCCCCCCTATCGCTAAAGATAAGGAAAAGGAACCCTGAAAAAAAGAACTATCCCAAAATCCTTGTTGAACTAAAAAGAAACCAAAGAAAGAACCCAAGCCAAAGAGATAACTCTTCAAATCTAACACTTTTAGGCTATCTCTTTCTTTTAAAGGGATTAGAATCTCAGCATATAATCCCTTCCTAAAAGTATTAGAAGAAACTTCCTTAATCTCAGCAAAAGGCAGACCTCCTATGTCTAATCCTCTGAATCTAAGCTCCTCTCCTTGGGAAATAACAATGAACTCCCCTCTTAATCTAGCTACATAAACAGCTGTAACCCCTATCCCCCTTCCACTTACTTTGAATAGAGTTTGAGGCTCTCTAAAGCTCCTGGCGGTTTTTAATATCTGCTCAACTTTACAACCTCTACCGTTATCCTTAAAAAATAGCCTTACCTCAGTAAAATCTCCTTCAAAGCCCTTAAGCCAAACTATCCCTACACCAAAAAGGAGCTTTCTCCTTCTTCCTGTATGCCTTAGAATATTTCTAGTACACTCTTCCACCGCCCATAATATAGCAAAACTTATATTTTCACCTAATCTACTAACTTCAGTTAACCTCTGTACCCTTTTAAAAAAATCATTAAAGACATCTTCATTATCTAACTTAGCTAAGCCTACTTCTACCTGAGGAAACTTATTTAATTCTTTAGCAACTAACTCTGCTGTTTGATAATCTTCCTCATCAACAGCCTCTTTCAACCTTTCTATAAGAGCTTCTATTAAAGCTTCCTCTTTTTTAGCTAAATTCAGTTTTTCCTGGTAAAACTTCTTATAAATCTCCTCCAAACTAAGAAGTTCTCCTTTCACCTGAAACCAAAGATTATTCCAATGAGGATTAAAAGATATTTTTCCCCTACAAAACCTAATCCTCCCATAACCTATGGATATCCCATCCTCAAAAGAAGGACCTTCCCATTGAGGATATAAATATTCAATGACTACTGAATCTTGATTGGGGTCTATCTGAACAGGCTTAAGAACTTCTCCTAAGAAGAAAGTATTCTCTCTTTCCGGGCCTTTATAGACCTTTAGGCCTTTAGGAAGCTTTATCAGGCAAGGTTTAGGAGGAGAGTAAGTAGAGACTCTCTCTTTTTGCTGAGAAGAGGGGCGAACAAGGGGATCAAGAAGCTCTGGGGCTAACAATTCAAAAGCCTCCTTGGGAGTAAGTTTCTCAGGAGGAGAATAGCCTCTTTCTCTTAAAATTTCTTCCAAACTCTCTAAAGCTTTATCTCTCCTCTTAGCTACGGTAGTAGCACTAACCCCAAGATTTTCTCCTACCTCTCTTAAGCTCTTATCTTCAAGGTATATAGCAGTAAGGATAGCTCTTTCCTCATCAGGCAGAAGAAGAAATGCTTCTCTTAAGACTGCTTCTGCATCAGAAGATTTTATATTCTTTATTTTTCTTCTCTCTCTTTTAGGAAGTTGAGAAAAAGGAATCTCCATAACCCCAAGAATAAAGGGAATAAAAAATCCTAAAAAAACTTCTCCTTTAAGGAGTAGGAAAGAAACACACCCCACCCCAAAAAGCACACACCAAGGTAGCAAGCCTTTAAAACCCCCTGGCAGAGCTAAATTTCTTAAACTCTTACTTAGTTTTCCTAAAACTTGATTGTACCTTTCTAAAATTTTATTAAATCTTTCAGGATAAGCACTAACAATCCATAAGCCTTCTTCCTGGGAAATTTCTCCTAAACTTACTTTTAAATGAACAAACTTCTGATCAGAAAATATAGCTTTCTCTTCATACTCTTCTACAAACTTAGTTTCCTCAGGGGTTTTATGTAGTTTAGCTTCGAGTTCTTTGTATCTTATATACTCGCAAACATCTTCTCGGGGATAGCCGTAAATAAGACCTTGTCTTAAATCTTTGCCTTCAAACACCAACTTCTTTAAAAATGTTTTAAGTCCTTCCTCTGTTTCTATCTCTCCTGAACTATCTTGGAAAAAGTCTCTATTCTCTAAAATTACTCTTCTTACCTCTCTAGAATCATATAAGAGGTATTCACCTGCTCCTTTTATTGACTCTGGCCAAATAAGGACTATCCTTCCTTTAAATCTTTCTCTTAAAATAGCCTCCATTCGAGACAAAGCCTGGAGGTTTCTTAGTTCTTGGGGAATTAACTCTCTTAAGGTAGCTGGCTTAGCTCCTAAAAGGACTAAGAGCAGAGTAGGTTGAACCAACTCCTTAATTATCGATAAAGGGAGGCTCCTATCAGTAAATATCCCTTTTATAATATCTACCCTTTTCTTTAGACCTTCTTCTGAATTAGAGGAGTCCC